>JAYQDX010000037.1:0-4924 GCA_038138545.1 Rhodobiaceae bacterium
TGCGCCAGCGTGGCACCAAGGTTCATCCCGGCGAGAATGTCGGCATGGGCAAGGATCATACCCTGTTCGCCCTTGTCGAGGGCAAGGTCGCCTTCAAGGAAAAGTCCGGCGGGCGCATGTTCGTGAACGTGCTGCCAGCCGCCGAGGCCGCCGAGTAAGGCGCGCCGATCGACAGGATCGGGCGCCGGATCAGGCGGTCTGAACAAGGGGGGCGACGCAGGTTGTTCCCCTTTTTTGATTGCCGACAACCGCGCGGTGATGAACAGTATCCAGCGCATGGCATTTGCCGGGTAATCCAGGATGAAATTTCTCGACCAGGCCAAGATCTACACCCGATCGGGACATGGCGGGCCCGGCGCCGTCAGCTTCCGGCGCGAGGCACATGTGCCGTTCGGCGGCCCGGATGGCGGCGATGGCGGGCGCGGCGGTGATGTCATCGCCCGCGCCGTGGCCGGGCTGAATACGCTGATCGATTACCGATACCAGCAGCATTTCAAGGCGCAGGCAGGCAAGCCCGGGGCCGGACGTGACCGGTCCGGCGGCGCCGGCCAGCCGGTATTCCTGAAACTGCCTGTCGGCACACAGATCCTGGCCGATGATCAGGAAACGGTGCTTGCCGACCTGACCGAGGAAGGCCAGGAATTCATCCTCGCCAAGGGCGGGGCCGGCGGCAAGGGAAACGCCTTCTTCAAATCCTCGACCAACCGCGCGCCGCGAAAATCGCAGCCCGGCGAGACCGGCCAGGAAATGTGGGTATGGCTGCGGTTGAAGCTGATTGCCGATGCCGGATTGCTGGGGCTTCCCAATGCCGGCAAATCGACCTTTCTGAGCACGGTGTCGGCGGCCCGCCCGAAGATTGCCGACTATCCCTTCACCACCCTGCATCCGAATCTCGGTGTTGTCGGGATCGATGATCGCGAATTTGTCATGGCCGACATTCCAGGGCTGATCGAGGGCGCGCATCGCGGTGCCGGCCTTGGCCATCGGTTTCTCGGCCATGTCGAGCGCTGCCGCGTGCTGTTGCATCTTGTCGATGTCACCGGCGAGGATCCGGTGGCGGCATGGCGCACGCTTCGTGACGAGCTGGCGGCCTATGGCGGCGGTCTTGCCGACAAACAGGAAGTGCTGGCGCTGACAAAGATCGACGCCGCGCCTGAAGGCTATGCCGAGGATGTGCGCGACGCGCTACGCGAGGCCGGCGCCGGCGCGGTGACCACCCTGTCATCGGTCAGCGGCGCCGGGGTGCGCGATTTGCTCCGCCAGCTGATGCGCACCATCGAATCGGCGCGCGCAGCCGAGGCAGCGCCGCAGGAGCCGGTGCCATGGTCGCCATGAATGCGGCTGCCACCGCCATCACGGCGGCGCAGACCGTCATCATCAAGATAGGATCATCGCTTCTGATCGATGATGACAGGAACGCCGTCAATGCAGACTGGCTTGGCAGTGTCGCCAGCGATATCGCGACGCTGCGCGCCGATGGCAAGAATGTGGTTGTCGTCTCGAGTGGCGCCATCGCGCTTGGCAGCCGCGGTCTTGGCATCACCGGACGGGCGCTTGCCATCGAGGAAAAACAGGCCGCCGCCGCCACCGGTCAGGTGACGCTGGCACATGCCTGGCGCGAGGCGCTGGCGATTCACGATATAAGGGTCGCGCAGATCCTGCTGTCGCCCGAGGATACCGAAACAAGGCGCCGCCATCTGAACGCGCGGGCCACCATGTCGGCGCTTTTGGGGCTTGGCGCGGTGCCGGTGGTGAATGAAAACGACACCGTGGCGACAGCCGAAATCCGGTTCGGCGATAATGATCGGCTGGCGGCCCGTGTCGCCGCCATGATCAGCGCCGATCTGCTGATCCTGCTGTCGGATATTGACGGGCTCTATTCCGGCAATCCCCGCCAGGACAGGGAGGCGCACCATGTCCCCGAGGTGAAGGCGATCAATGATGATGTCATGGCGATGGCCGGCACGGCGAATGCCAGCTATGCCTCCGGCGGCATGGTCACCAAGCTGGAGGCGGCGCGGATCGCGATGAATGCCGGCTGCGGGATGATTATCTGCGACGGTCGTGGCGCCCGGCCGGTCACCGGTCTGATCGCCGGTGATCGGCATACGCTGTTCCGCGCCGAGCACAGCCCGCTGACAGCCCGCAAGCGATGGATTGGTGGCGCGCTGACGCCAAAGGGCCGGATCACTGTCGACAGCGGCGCGGTCCGTGCGCTTCGCCAGGGGCGCTCGCTGCTGCCAGCCGGTGTCGTGGCGGCAAATGGCGCATTCGAGCGCGGCGATCTGATCGCCATCGAGGATGAGAACCGCCAGGTCATCGGGCATGGGCTGTCGGCCTATTCGGTCGGCGATACGCGGGCCATTCTCGGCCATAAAAGCAGTGAAATCGAAAATTTACTGGGATATCGTGGTCGGGACGAGGTGATACACGCCGACAATCTGGTCATGCTCGAGCCGTGATGCCAGATGCCACGACCCGTCACAGGAGCCATGATGACACAGATGCCCAGGACAGGCAGCCATGCCACCACCGACCATGCAGCGATGATTTCCGCGCTGGTCCGCGATTCGCGCGCCGCGCAGTCGGTCATGGCGCAATCGAGCCATGAGGCACGGATTGCCGCACTGAGCCATGCTGCGGCGCGCATTCGCGGCGCGGTGGATGAAATTCTGGCGCGTAACGAAATTGATGTGGCGCGCGCCGCCGGGAACGGCATCGGTGCCGCTTTCATCGACCGGCTGACCCTGACGCCGGACCGGATCGAGGCGATGGCGGCCGGTCTTGAGGACATCACCGGGCTTGGCGATCCGATCGGGCGCGAGCTGGCGCGCTGGACGCGGCCGAACGGTCTCGACATCGCGCGGGTGGCGACACCGCTTGGCGTCATCGGGGTGATCTATGAATCGCGGCCGAATGTGACTGTCGATGCCGCCGGGCTGTGCCTGATTGCCGGCAATGCGGCGATCCTTCGCGGCGGGTCCGACAGCCGCGAGACATCGGCTTTTCTGGCCGGCCTGATGGCTGATGGCCTGGCCGCCGCCAGCCTGCCGCCCCACGCCGTGCAGATGGTTCCCACCGACGACCGCGGGGCGGTTGGTGCGATGCTGGCGGCAAGCGGCGAGATCGACGTCATCATCCCGCGTGGCGGCAGGTCGCTTGTCGAGCGGGTACAGAGCGAGGCGCGGGTGCCGGTATTCGCCCATCTCGAGGGAATCTGCCATCTGTTTGTGGATGAAGCTGCCGATCCCGGCAAGGCGGTCGAGATCGCGGTCAACGCCAAGATGCGGCGTACCGGTATCTGCGGCGCCGCGGAAACAATCCTTGTCGATGAAAAGGTGGCCCCCGCCCTGCTGCCCGCCATTGCCACAGCGCTGCAGGAGGCAGGATGTGAGATTCGCGGCGATGCGGCGGCCTGTGGGCTTGTTGGCGGCGCTGTGCCGGCCGATGAGGCCGACTGGTCGACCGAATATCTGGACAGCATCATTTCGGTCCGCATTGTGCCGGGAATCGACGCCGCCATCGACCATATCGCCACTTACGGGTCACACCACACCGACTGTATCATCACCGAGGATGCGGCCCGTGCCGAGCAGTTCCTGCAACAGGTGGACAGCGCCATCGTCATGGTCAATGCGTCAACGCAGTTCGCCGATGGTGGCGAATTCGGCATGGGCGCCGAGATCGGCATCGCCACCGGCAGGATGCATGCGCGCGGCCCGGTCGGCGCGCACCAGCTGACAAGCTTCAAATATATCGTCAGGGGCAATGGGCAGACCCGCCCCTGATCACGGCAGGTACCGGCGCCACCGGATGCCACGGCTGTTCCATGACCGGCGACGGCTCCGGATCGGGCTGTTTGGCGGGTCCTTCAATCCGGCGCATGACGGGCATCTTCACCTTTCGGACCTGGCGCAGCAACAGCTTCGGCTTGACGAGGTGTGGTGGCTTGTCAGCCCGCAGAACCCGCTGAAGGGTGAAACCGGCATGGCGAGTCTGGCGAACCGGCTTGCCGCGGCGCGCAACCTTGTCGCCCGTCGCCGGCGTGTGCGGGTCATCGCGCCGGAGGTCGAATTCGGGTCAAACCTGACGTTCCGGACCTTGCAACGGCTTCGGGCGCGCTGCCCGGGACATGGTTTCATCTGGCTCATGGGGGCCGATAATCTGGTCGGTTTCGCGGCCTGGCAGCGTCACGATGTCATCGCCAGAACCATGCCCATTGCGGTGATTGACCGGCCGGGCTATTCTTATTCCGCGTTGAGGACAGGAGCGGCGCTCCTGCGCCGCCGGACCACGCCGCGGCAGATGGCGAGGGAACTCGCGTCATCACGGCGAAACCGGATCGGGTGGTGTTTCATCGCTGGGCGCCGACACCATGCGTCGGCAACAGCTCTGCGGCAGGCTGGGAGACAGGCTGACCGGCAGAGCGCAACAGCGGAGAGAAACGATTAGCAGAATGCAATCGAATCCGGATCCCGACCAGATCCTTGAATTGGTCACCGCCTCCCTTGATAGTGATAAGGCTGAAGACGTTATTGCCATCCCCTTGCATGGCAAATCATCCATGGCCGACCATATGGTCATTGCCAGTGGCAGCTCGTCGCGGCAGGTGGCGGCCATGGCCGAGCATCTCGAACAGCGTCTGAAGCAGGCCGGCGTCGAGGTTCTGGGACTGGAAGGCATGCGGCAGGCCGACTGGGTGCTGATCGACGCGAATGACGTCATCATCCACCTGTTCCGTCCCGAAGTTCGTGAATTCTACGGGCTGGAGCGGATGTGGGCCAATGACGGGCCGCAGGAGATCGTCACCGTCAGCAGCTAGGCCTGCCGGGGATGACGCTGCGTTGCTGTGCGCGCAGGACATGCCGAGCGCGCCACCAACGGCGCGGCACAATCCCGGCGGGATGTCATCTCGGGGCGTCAT
>JAYQDX010000037.1:5024-21592 GCA_038138545.1 Rhodobiaceae bacterium
GCGCGCCACCAACGGCGCGGCACAATCCCGGCGGGATGTCATCTCGGGGCGTCATATCGGAGCGCATTCTCGGGCATAATCTGATGAAACTTGTCATTCTGGCTGTTGGGCGGGGTCGCGCCGCCCCGGAGCAGACTCTTGTCCGCGACTGGCTGGGCAGGCTGCCACAGGGCGGGGCGGTCATCGAGGTCGAATCGAAACTGCCGGCGGGGCCGGCACGAACGCGCGACGAGGGCGAGCGTCTGCTAAAACAGCTGCCTGCAACGGCGCCGCTGATCGCCTGCGACCCGCATGGCCGTGACACATCGTCCGAGGCGCTGGCCACCCTCCTGCAGCGGCATCGCGATGATGGCGCCGCCGCGGTCTATTTCGCCATTGGCGGGGCCGACGGGCATGATCGCCGCGTTCTGGATCGCGCGCCGTCCCGGATCGCCTTCGGCAGCGCCACCTGGCCGCATATGCTGTTCCGTGCGATGCTGGCCGAACAGCTCTACCGCGCCAGCATGATTCTGACCGGTCATCCCTATCACCGAGGCTGAACCCGCCCTCTAGTCACAATCCTGTACTCCAAATCCGGCGGGCGTTATAAGGCAGTATGTCAAAAACAGATCCTTACCGTTCCGGCCCGCCTGTCGTCCTGTGCATCATGGATGGCTGGGGATTGCGCGCGGCACCGGACGCCAATGCCGTCGCCCTCGCCAGAACGCCTTTTGTCGACTCTCTTGCCGCGCGCTGGCCACAGGCGAGGCTGGCCGCCTCCGGTCCCGATGTCGGGCTTCCCGAAGGCCAGGTCGGCAATTCCGAGGTTGGCCATATGAATATCGGGGCCGGCCGGGTGGTGATGCAGGATCTGCCGCGAATCAACGCCGCGCTGGCCGATGGGTCACTGGCCGCGCACCCGGCGCTGGCGAGGCTGGCGGATGATCTTGTCGGCACCGGCGGCCGCGTTCATGTGATGGGGCTGCTGTCCCCCGGCGGGGTGCATTCGCACCAGGACCAGATGCTGGCCGTCATCACCGGGCTTGCCGGAGCCGGGGCGGATGTCGTCGTCCACGGTTTTACCGATGGCCGTGATGTGCTGCCGCGACAGGCCGCCGAATCACTACCGCCCTTTCTTGCCGCGCTTCCCGGCAATGTCACTTTCGGCACGCTGACCGGCCGCTACTGGGCGATGGACCGTGACCGGCGCTGGGAGCGCACCGCCGAGGCCTTTGCCGCCATCGTGACGGCGGCAAGCCGGCATCCCGCCGCGGCGGACCCGCTGGCGGCGCTCCGGCATGCCCATGACAGCGATGAAAGCGACGAGTTCATCACCCCGCGGGTGATCGCCGGCTATGATGGCATGCGCGACGGCGATGCCGTGGTGATGATCAATTTCCGGGCCGACCGGGTGCGGCAATTGCTGGCCTGCTGGCTCATGCCGGACGAGGTCGACGGCCCGGACGAGATGAGTCGCGTGACTGCGCCGCGGCTTGCCGGCGCCATTGGCATGACGTCCTATTCAGCAGCGCTCGATGCGAGGATGACGACGCTGTTCGGCCCGCAGGCGATCGAGGATACGCTTGGCGCCGTCGTGGCGGCGGCCGGTCGCCGGCAGTTGCGTCTTGCCGAAACCGAGAAATATCCGCATGTGACCTTTTTCCTGAATGGCGGTGAGGAAACACCGGCGGATGGCGAGGAGCGGGTCATGGTGCCGTCACCCAGGGTGGCCACCTATGATCTGGCACCGGAGATGAGTGCCGAAGGCGTTCTGGCAGCGGCGCTGGACAGCCTCGCCGGGCATCGCCACGATCTGATCGTGATGAATTTTGCCAATCCCGACATGGTCGGC
Source organism: Rhodobiaceae bacterium (assembly GCA_038138545.1). Classification (GTDB taxonomy): domain Bacteria; phylum Pseudomonadota; class Alphaproteobacteria; order Puniceispirillales; family Puniceispirillaceae; genus UBA8309. Next base: position 6,856 of record JAYQDX010000037.1, read on the forward strand.
CATACCGGTGACCTTGATGCCGCCATCAAGGCGGTGGAAACGGTCGATGGCTGCGTTGGCCGGCTCGCCGAGGCGGTGCTGGCGCGGGGCGGGCAGATGCTTGTCACGGCGGATCACGGCAATTGCGAGGTGATGTGGGACGATGCCGCCAATTCGCCGCATACGGCGCATACAACAAGCCTCGTGCCGGTGATTCTTGTCGGCGCGGCTGACGGCACAGAGCTCGGTGACGGCAGACTTGCCGACCTCGCACCGACGCTGCTGGATCTGATGGGGCTGGCGCGGCCGGCGGCGATGACCGGCCGCCCCCTGCACCGGGCCGAGGATATGTGAGGCGGCGCGTCCATAAGTCCGCGTTGCAAAAGCTGGAATCACCATTACATTAGCCCTGTTGCCTGAATGCCCGGAAGGAGCCGAGTGAAATGCAAAACTGGACGCAAGTCAGCCGTCTCCGCCTGTGGCATATAGCGATATTCTGCGCCACCCTGTTCGCGGCCGGCATGGTCATCCCGACACTGACGACGGCGCAATCCTCGTCAAAGGAGGAAACCTATCGCCAGCTCGGCCTGTTCGGTGACATTTTCCAGCGTGTCCGCGAGAGCTATGTCGACGAGATCGAGGATCGTGAGCTCATCGAGGCGGCGATTACCGGCATGCTGACCTCGCTCGACCCGCATTCGACCTTCCTCGACACCGAGAATTTCTCGGAAATGCAGGAACAGACAAGGGGGCGCTTTGGTGGGCTCGGCGTCGAGATCACGATGGAGCAGGGCATGGTCAAGGTCGTCTCGCCGATCGATGACACGCCGGCGGCGCGCGCCGGACTACAGCCCGAGGATTACCTGATCGCCGTCGATGATGAATCGATTATCGGCATGCAGCTGTCCGAGGCGGTGGAAAAGCTGCGCGGCAAGGTCGGGTCAAAGGTGACCGTGAAGGTACAGCGCGGCCAGATGGAGCCGTTCGATGTCACCCTCGTCCGCGACTTCATCAAGATCAGGTCGGTTCGCTCGGAGATATTCGACGGAATCGGCTATATCCGCATCACGACCTTCTCCGAACAGACAACACCGGGCCTGATGGACGCGGTTGATGATTTCTTCCGCGAGGAAGGCAATGATCTGAAGGGCATTGTGCTTGATCTTCGGAACAACCCCGGCGGCCTTCTGACCGAGGCGATCTCCGTGTCGGACGCCTTTCTTGAGGAGGGGGAGATTGTCTCGACCCGCGGCCGCGATATCGACGGTGGATCGCATGTCTATGCCAAGCCTGGCGATATCGCCCGCGGTCTGCCGATGGTGATCCTGATCAATTCCGGTTCGGCCTCGGCCTCGGAGATTGTCGCCGGCGCCCTGAAAGACCATAAGCGCGCGGTGATCCTTGGCACCCGCTCCTTTGGCAAGGGATCGGTGCAGTCGGTGATACCGATTTCAAACACCTCCGCCATCCGCCTGACGACGGCGCGTTACTACACACCGTCCGGCGTGTCGATCCAGGGTCTCGGGATCGTACCGGATATCGAGGTTGAACTGGCGCGGATCGAGCCTGTCGAGGGCGGCGTCGTTCGCGAGGAAGACCTGAAGGGCGCGCTTGATGGCAGCGAGGATGGCGCCAGCGACACGGATGCCGAATCGGACGCTTCGGATGAGTCGCAGGATGACACGCCGGACGAGCCGGTTGACCGGTCGAAAATCGACTACCAGCTGGCGCGGGCGCTGGATCTCATCCGCGGTGTCTCGGTCTTCGGAGCGCTGAAGCCGGCCTCATGAGCGATATTCCCTATGCAGAGCGGGGCTACCGGCCCTGTGTCGGAATCTTTCTGCTGAATGATGACCGGCAGCTCTTCGCCGGCCGCCGCATCGACAACCGGGCCGAGGCCTGGCAGATGCCGCAAGGTGGTATCGATCATGGCGAATCGATCATCGAGGCCTGCCTTCGCGAGATGGAAGAGGAAATCGGCACCAACAAGGCGCAGCTTCTGCAGGAGCATGATGACTGGCTTCATTATGATATCCCCGAGCCACTTGCCGACCGGCTGTGGCACGGCAAGTACCGGGGCCAGAAGCAGAAATGGGTGGCGCTGCGATTCACCGGCGCGAACACCGATATCAATATCGAGACCGCCGAGCCGGAATTCTGCGAATGGTGCTGGCTCGACCCGCACGCGCTGATTGAACTTGCGGTCCCGTTCAAGCGCGACGTCTATTCAACGCTGATGGAGTCCTTTGCCGGCCTGTTGCGCCCATAAGCGCCCCGGAAGATCCGACAAAGAAAGACCCGGCCAAGGGAACACCTGGCCAAGGGAAAATCCGGCCAAAAGAAAACCCGGCAATCGCCGGGTATCCTCTCGGTCGATTTTCGTGGCACGCTACAGCGCGGCCAGCACCGCATTCAGGAATTCAGCCTCGGCGCCGCTGGCGGCATCGGCCCGCGACTTCACCTCATCACGGCTTGCCTTGTCGAGATCCTCGGCACGTTCCGTCAGGATGGTCACTGATTCGCCCGATACATCGGCCAGCCCGCCATCAATCATGAATCGGTTGGCCACCTTGCCATTTTCATGCACCTCGACGATGCCGCGCACCAGGTCGGACAGCAGCGGCGCATGCCGTGGCAACACGCCGAACAGGCCTTCGGCACCCGGGGCCACGACCATCTCGGCCGGCTTCTGGACCATGATGTCGGCCGGTGTCACCAGCTCAAGTTGCGTGGTTTCCGCCATTGCGCACGTCTCCCTTGGCGCCGGGGCCGCTTACGCGGCCTCCTGCATCAGCTTCTTGCCCTTCTCGACGGCCTCTTCGATGGTGCCGACCATGTAGAAGGCAGCTTCGGGAAGATGGTCGTAATCGCCATTGATGATACCGGAAAAGCCTTCAATGGTGTCCTCGAGACCGACCAGCTTGCCAGGCGATCCGGTGAAGACCTCGGCGACATGGAAGGGCTGCGACAGGAAGCGCTGGATCTTGCGGGCGCGAGCCACGACAAGCTTGTCCTCCTCCGAGAGTTCATCCATGCCAAGGATGGCGATGATGTCCTGGAGCGACTTGTATTGCTGCAGAACCTCCTGAACGTTACGGGCGACCGCATAGTGGCGCTCACCGACGATCCGCGGGTCAAGCATACGCGACGAGGAATCAAGCGGGTCAACGGCCGGATAAATGCCAAGCTCGGCAATCTGGCGCGACAGAACGGTTGTCGCGTCAAGGTGCGCGAAGGATGTCGCCGGCGCCGGGTCGGTCAGATCGTCGGCCGGAACATAAATCGCCTGAACCGAAGTGATCGAACCCTTGGTTGTGGTGGTGATACGTTCCTGCAGCGCGCCCATGTCAGTGGCCAGCGTCGGCTGATAACCCACCGCCGACGGGATACGACCAAGAAGCGCCGACACCTCGGAGCCCGCCTGCGTGAAGCGGAAGATGTTGTCGACGAAGAACAGAACGTCCTGGCCTTCCTCGTCACGGAAATACTCGGCCAGCGTCAGGCCGGTCAGCGCGACGCGCGAGCGGGCGCCCGGCGGCTCGTTCATCTGACCATAGACAAGCGCCGCCTTGGAGCCGTCGCCATCGGTCTTGATCACGCCGGATTCAACCATTTCATGATAGAGGTCGTTACCCTCGCGGGTCCGTTCGCCAACACCGGCGAACACCGAGTAACCACCATGCGCCTTGGCGACGTTGTTGATCAGTTCCATGATCAGGACCGTCTTGCCAACACCGGCACCACCGAACAGGCCGATCTTGCCGCCCTTCGCGTAAGGTGCCAGCAGGTCAACGACCTTGATTCCGGTGACCAGAATCTCGGCTTCCGTTGACTGGTCGACATATTCCGGGGCCGGACGGTGAATTGGATAGGATTTCTTCGCCTTCACCGGCTTGCCCTCGTCAACCGGCTCGCCGATGACGTTCAGGATGCGGCCGAGCGTCTCCGGGCCGACAGGCACGGTGATCGGCGCGCCGGTGTCGGCCGCGTCAGCACCGCGGACAAGACCCTCGGTCGCGTCCATCGCGATGGTGCGGACCGATGATTCGCCAAGATGCTGCGCCACTTCCAGAACCAGCCGCTGTCCGCCATTGTCCACCTCGAGGGCGTTCTGAATGGCCGGCAGATGGCCTTCGAACTCGACATCGACAACGGCGCCGATGACCTGACTGATTTTGCCGATATTGTTTGCCATTTATCCTTACTCCGCGATTGAGTCCTGGTCCGTTACACCGCTTCGGCGCCGGAAATGATTTCGATAAGTTCCTTGGTGATTGTCGCCTGGCGGGTCCGGTTATAGACCAGCGTCAGACGGTCGATCAGATCGCCCGCATTGCGCGTCGCATTGTCCATCGCCGTCATCCGCGCGGCAAGCTCGGAAGCCGAGGATTCCAGCAGGGCGCTGTAGATCTGGGTCGAGATGTTGCGCGGCAGGACCGCGGCAAGAAGCTCTTCCTCATCCGGCTCATATTCATAGGACACGCCCTGATCGTCCGATGGGGCCGACTCATCGACCTCGGCCGGGATCAGCTTTTTCAGCGTGACTTCCTGCGAAATGGCGGATTTGAACTTATTGAAGATGACGGTGCAGACATCGAATTCGCCGGCCTCGAAGCCGTCGCGAACCTTGTCACCGATTGATGCCGCATCGGCAAAAGCGACCGAGGTGCCCTGAATGCCCTCAAGCGACTCGATATAGGAATCGCCAAGCTCGCGCCGCAGCGCGTCCGCCGATTTGCGGCCAACCATCAGCAGCTTGACCGTCTTGCCCTCGCCGCGAAGCCGCGCCACCTCGGTGCGGGTCTGGCGGGTGATCGCGCCGTTGAAACCGCCACACAGGCCACGATCGGCCGAGACCACGACTAAAAGATGCGTGCTGTCCTTGCCGTTGCCGACAAGAAGCTGCGGGGCCGAGGACGGGTCGGCCTTGGCGGCAAGCGAGTTGATGATCTGTTGCATGCGATCGGCGTAGGGACGACCACGCTCGGCCGAATCCTGCGCCCGCCGCAGCTTTGCCGCCGCGACCATCTTCATGGCCGAGGTGATCTTCTGCGTCGACTTCACGCTGTTGATGCGCGTTTTGAGATCTTTCAACGATGGCATGCATCAGACTCCATGTTCCAGCACGCGGCGGGGGGCCGCCACGTATCGGTTCGGACAGCTATCCTCAGGCAAAGCTCTTGGCGAACGCCTCGATGGCGGCCTTCAGCTTTGCCTCGGTCTCGTCGGACAGTTTCTGCTCGTCGCGGATGGTGTCGAGAACGTCACCGGCGGCGCTGCGAAGATGCTCCATCAGGCCAGCTTCAAAGCGGCCGACATCGCCAACCTCGACGCCGTCAAGATAGCCATTCACACCGGCAAAGATCACGGCGACCTGCTCCTCGACCTTCATCGGGCTGTATTGCGGCTGCTTCAGAAGCTCGGTCAGGCGCGCGCCACGCTCGAGAAGCGCGCGTGTCGAGGCATCCATGTCCGAGGCGAACTGGGCAAAGGCGGCCATCTCGCGATACTGCGCCAGCTCCAGCTTCACCGAGCCGGCAACCTGTTTCATCGCCTTGATCTGCGCGGCGGAACCAACACGGCTGACCGACAGGCCGACATTCACCGCCGGGCGGATGCCCTTGTAGAACAGTTCGGTCTCGAGGAAGATCTGGCCATCGGTGATCGAGATCACGTTGGTCGGGATGTAGGCCGACACGTCACCGGCCTGCGTCTCAATGACGGGAAGCGCGGTCAGCGAACCCGAGCCATTGGCCTCGTTCATCTTCGCCGCCCGCTCAAGAAGGCGGGAGTGAAGATAGAAAACGTCACCCGGATAGGCTTCACGGCCCGGCGGGCGGCGAAGCAGAAGGCTCATCTGGCGGTAGGCGACAGCCTGCTTGGACAAATCATCATAGACAACCAGCGCGTGCATGCCATTGTCGCGGAAATACTCGCCCATGGTGCAGGCGGTGTAGGGCGCCAGGAACTGCATCGGCGCCGGATCGGAGGCCGTGGCGGCGACAATGATCGAATATTCCAGCGCGCCCTGCTCTTCGAGGGACCGTACAATCTGTGCGACGGTCGAGCGCTTCTGGCCGACAGCAACATAGATGCAGAACAGCTTCTTGCCATCTTCCTTGCCAGCGGCCTCATTGACCGGCTTCTGGTTGATGAAGGTGTCGACGGCAATCGCCGTCTTGCCTGTCTGGCGGTCGCCGATGATCAGCTCACGCTGGCCGCGGCCGATCGGAATCAGGCTGTCGATCGCCTTCAGGCCGGTCTGCATCGGCTCGTGAACCGATTTGCGCGGCATGATGCCAGGGGCCTTCACCTCGACCCGGTTGCGGGTGACATCCTTCAGCGGCCCCTTGCCGTCAATCGGGTTGCCAAGGGCGTCAACAACGCGGCCAAGAAGGCCCTTGCCGACCGGCGCATCAACAATCGACGCGGTCCGGCGCACAACATCGCCTTCCTTGATCGCGCGGTCATCGCCGAAGATCACGATGCCGACATTGTCCGACTCAAGGTTCAGCGACATGCCTTTGACGCCGCTCTCGAATTCCACCATCTCACCGGCCTGAACCTCGTCAAGACCGTGGACACGGGCAATACCGTCGCCAACCGACAATACGCGCCCGACCTCGGCGACCTCTGCGTCGCTGCCGAAATTGGCGATCTGTTCCTTCAGGATTGCTGAAATTTCAGCCGCACGAATATCCATCACGCTATACCCTTCATAGCTGTTTCAAGCCGGTTGAGCTTTGTTCTGACTGATGTGTCGATCATCCGCGACCCGATCCGCACGACCAGACCTCCGATGAGCGCCGGATCGACCCGCATGGAGAGCGAGAGCTTGTCGCTGCCGGCAATTTTCGCCACCGCCTTTTCAACACGCGAGCGGCGCTTGTCGTCAAGTTCGATGGCGGAGATGATTTCGGCCGAGATCTCGCCACGACGACGGGCATGCTCGGCAAGGAAGGCGGAAATGATCCGGGACAGGGCGTGCAGCCGGCCATTGGACGCGACCGTGCCGACAAAGCGGACTGTCAGCTCGTCGGCGCCGCCCTTTTCAAGAATGGCTGTCATCGCCCTGGTCTGTTCCGACCAGGAGATTGCCGGTGATCCGGCAAGCATCTTCATCTCGTCATTGCCGGCCATAATGTCGGCAAGACCGGTAAGGTCGGCAACAACTGCATCGATTTTGCCAGCGTCCTCGGCGAGTGCGTATAATGCACCTGCATAACGGCCGGCAAGACCCTTAGCGCTAGAACTCAACGACGTGCCCTCATCAACAGGAATTTTCACCATGGCGCAGGCTGTAACCGGCGCTGACCGGCGACCATTTGCACCGGTGAGGTGGCTATCATACCCGTGCCGGAAAGGCAAGCGCCGAAGCCGCCTATTTTGGGCATGGCATCGGGGCCGCCACGTCGCGCTGTCTAGAGAAAGCTGTAGGGGTCGATATCGACCTGCAGCCTGACGGCCGATGGAAGGGACGCCGCCGCAAGCCAGGCCGTAATGACCGCCTGAATATCGACGGTCTTGTCAGCCCTGACAAGCGCCCGGCCGCGGTGCCGTCCGCGCAGGAATCCAAGCGGCGCCAGACTGGGCCCGAAAACATCCACCCCGTGATAATGCGGACGGCTGGCTTCAAGCGCCTGCATCGCCGCCTGCAATCGCTGCGGGTCCGGTGCCGAGAGCACCAGCGCGGCGAGTCGCGCAAAGGGTGGCATGCCGGCAAGCCGGCGCGACTGCGCCTCGGCCTTCAGGAACCTGTCACGCTCGCCCGACAGCAGCGCTTCCATCACCGGGTTGGTGCTGTCCATCGTCTGCAGCAGGGCAAGCCCGGGCCGGCTGGCGCGGCCGGCGCGTCCCGCCACCTGGGCCAGCATCTGGAAACTGCGTTCGGCGGCGCGCAGGTCACCGCCGGCAAGGCCAAGATCGGCATCGACAATCCCGACCAGCGTCAGATTGGGGAAATGGTGGCCCTTGGCCGCCATCTGCGTGCCAATGATGATATCCACCTCGCCATCGACAACCGACCGCACAAAGCTCTCGGCGCTGCCCGGACTTGCCACCGTATCGCTGGAGAAAACGGCAAACCGGGCGTCGGGAAACCGCTGCAGCACCTCCTCGGCAAGGCGTTCCACACCCGGACCGCAGGCCTGCATGCTGTCCTCCTCGCCGCACTCCGCACAACCGCTCTGCGGTCGCGCCTCATAGCCGCAATGATGGCATTTCAGCCGTCCGGCAAGGCGATGCATGACCATCCAGCTGTCACAGTTCGGGCAGGTCACCTTGTGGCCGCAGGCACCGCACAGCGTCAACGGCGCATAGCCGCGGCGGTTCAGGAACAGCAGCGACTGCTCGCCGGCCTCGAGCCGCCCGCCGATCGCCTCGACAAGCGGCGGCGCCAGCCAGCGGCCGCGCTCCGGCGGCGTACGCCGCAGATCGACCGCGGCGATCTCGGGAAGGCTGGCCTCGCCAACGCGCTGCGGCAGGCTGATATGGCGGTAGCGCGGCGGGTCGCCAACCTTGCCGGCATTGACCCAGCTTTCCAGAGAAGGCGTCGCGGTGGCGAGAATGGCCGGACAATTCTGCAGGCGGGCACGCAATATCGCCATATCGCGCGCATGATAGGTGACCTGGTCCTCCTGCTTGTAGGCATGTTCATGCTCTTCATCGACAACGATCAGCCCGAGATCGGAAAATGGCAGGAACAGCGCCGAGCGCGCGCCGACAACCACCGTCGCCTCACCAAGCGCGATATGCCGCCAGGCCCGGCGCTTGCGCCCCGCGGCGACGTCGGAATGCCATTCTGTCGGCGGCACCCCGAACCGGTCCCGAAACCGTTGCTTCCAGGCCGCCGACAAGGCGATTTCCGGCAGCAGGATCAATGCCTGCCGCCCCGCCGCCACAACCTTCTCAACAGCGTCGAAATAGACCTCGGTCTTTCCCGAGCCGGTCACCCCATCCAGAAGCATCGGGGTGAATCCGGCCCCGAGATTGCCGGTGATGTCCTGCATCGCGGCAAGCTGGTCGGCTGTTGGCGGCGGGCCGGCGACAGGCAGCGGGCGCGGCGGCGGCGTGCTGTCACTGACAAGCAGCGTTTCCAGCGACCCGGCCTTCGCCATCGCCGTGACAACGCCGGCACTGACACCGGCCTCGCGTTGCAGATCGGCAGCCGGCAGCGCGCCGGACAGCGCCAGCACATCGACAACACGGCGGCGCGCGGCGGTCAGATTTTCTTCCGCGGGCGGCGGGTCCGGGCGGCGATAGATCTTGCGCTGCGGCGGCGGTTGCAGCGCCTGCGGCTGGCTCAGCGCCATTTTCACCACCGCGCCGATCGGTGCCATCGTCCAGCTGGCGACGCGTTCAAGGAAATCAACAAAGGCTGGCGGCAGCGGCGGCAGCGGCGCGACGCCGGTCACCGGTTTCAGCGTTGTCGCCGGGATCGTGCCGTCACCCGGACCGAGGACGATGCCATGCAACTGACGCGGACCAAAGGGAACGCTGACGATGCTGCCACGCGGCAGTGGCCCCAGACCATTCCGGTTATAGTCGAAGCTGCGGTCAAGCGGCACCGCGACGGCGACCCGGACGGTTTTCTGGCTGCTGCCGGTTTCCGCTGTCGAGGTCATCTCCCGAACCGCCCCCATGTTACTGGACAGGTGGATTTGCAACCTGTCATGCGATACACTCCGCGCGTCGGCACGGCCGACACCAACCTACACCGGAGAGCGGATTTCTTGACATGAAAATTTTCCTCGACAGCGCCGATATTGGCGAGATCGAAGCCCATATCGCCAGCGGCTTTGTCGACGGCGTCACCACCAACCCGTCATTGATCGCCAAATCGGGCCGCAACATTCTGGAAACCATCGCCCAGATCTGCGAGATGGTCGACGGCCCGGTCAGCGCCGAGGTCGCCGCGACCGATTTCGAGACGATGCTGAAAGAAGGAAAGAAGCTTGCCGCTCTGGCGCCGAATGTCACTGTCAAGGTGCCCTTGACCGAAGCCGGGCTTCGGACCTGCCGCGTGCTTCGCGAGGCCGGGACGCAGGTCAATGTCACACTGTGTTTCACCGCCGGGCAGGCACTGCTAGCGGCAAAGGCCGGTGCCACCTTCATCTCGCCCTTTGTCGGCAGGCTCGACGATATCGGACATGACGGCATGGGGTTGATCGAGGAAATCTGCACCATCTATGACCAGTATGACATGACGACCGAGGTTCTTGTCGCCTCGGTGCGCAGCACGCAGCATGTCGTCGATGCGGCCATGCTTGGCGCCGATGTCGTCACCCTGCCGCCGAAGATCCTGACGGCGCTCTACAAACACCCGCTGACCGACAAGGGTCTGGCCGCCTTCATCTCGGACTGGGAAGGCACCGGGCAGTCGATCCTCTAGCGGCGGTGGCGGCGCGGCAGCAGACAGAGGCGCACCGGCAGGCCTGGCTTGCCTGGCTGCAGACCGAGCGGCGCTATGGCGCCAACACGCTCGCCGCCTATGCTGCCGACCTCGACGATTATCTTCGTCATGCCGGCGCCGACGCCGCGCCCGACAGGCGCTGTTTTCGGGGCTGGCTTGCCGATATGGCGTCCCGCGATCTGGCGCGAAGCACGATGGCCCGCCGGGTCTCGGCATTGCGCGGCTTCTACCGCTTTTGCGGGCGCACCGGCAGGATGACGGTCAATGATCTGAGCTGGCTTCGCGCCCCGCGACCGGCAAAATCGGTTCCAAAACCTGTATCCGAAGCCGACGCAAGGGCGCTTCTGGCGGCGATCTTCCGGCGCCGCGGGGACGACTGGACGAAACAGCGGGATTTCGCGCTGCTGATGCTTTTGTATGGCGGCGGGTTGCGTATTTCCGAAGCTCTTGACCTGACCCGTGGCACGGCACCGCTTGGCGAATGGCTGCGGATCACCGGCAAGGGCGGCAAAGTCCGCGACGTTCCGGTGCTTCCCGCCATCACCGAGGCGGTGAATACCTATCTTGATAACTGTCCGTTCGATGGGGGGCCGTCAGGCCCGCTGTTTGTCAGCGCCCGTGGCAACGCCTATGGCGCGCGCGCCGCGCAGCGACTTGTCGAGGCGTTGCGTCTGGAATTGAACCTGCCGGCGCATGTGACTCCGCACGCGCTTCGCCATGCCTTCGCCACGCATCTTCTTGGCAATGGCGCCGACCTCCGGGCGATCCAGGAACTTCTCGGCCATGCCAGCCTGTCGACAACGCAGCGCTACACCAATGTCGACGAGGCGCATCTGGTGCGCATGCATCGTGAAACCCATCCCCGCGCCTCGTGACGCGGCAACGCGGTCCCGCACATGCCGGTGCTTACATGTGAATGGCGCGGCCATCGACCGCCAGCGCGGCTTCCTTGACCGCCTCGTTCAGCGTCGGATGGCCGTGACAGGTGCGGGCGATATCCTCTGACGAGGCGCCAAAGGCCATCGCGGTGGCGCATTCATGGATGATCGTGCCGGCCTCATGGCCGATGATGTGGACACCGAGGACACGGTCGGTCTCGGCATCGGCGAGAATCTTCACGAACCCGTCAGCATGGCCCTGCGCCCGCGCGCGGCTGTTCGCCGAGAACGGGAAGCTTCCCTTTTTATAGGCAATCCCGGCCTCTTTCAGCGCCTCTTCGCTCTTGCCAAGCGTGGCCACCTCGGGCGCGGTATAGACGATGCCCGGCACCAGCTCGTAATCGACATGACCGGCCTTGCCGGCCATCATCTCGACAGCGGCAACGCCATCCTCCTCGGCCTTGTGGGCCAGCATCGGCCCGTCAATCACATCGCCAATGGCATATATATCCTCGACCGACGTCTCAAAGCGCGAATCAACCCTGATGCGGCCACGCTCGGTCATCGCCACGCCAGCCTCCTCAAGGCCAAGGCCATCGGTTGCCGGGTGCCGCCCGACAGCGACAAGCGCCACATCGGCCTTGATGGTTTCCTCATCACCGCCATCCGCCGGCGCGACGGTCAGCGCCACGCCGCTCTTGCCGGCCTTTGCCGCCTTCACCGCCGTCTTCAGGCGGAATTTCAGCCCCTGCTTCTTGGCGATGGCCATGAATTTCTTGGCGATCTCGTCATCCATGCCAGGCAGGATCCGCGGCAGGAATTCGATCACCTCCACCTCGGCGCCAAGCCGCGCCCAGACAGTGCCAAGCTCAAGCCCGATATAACCGGCACCGATCACGATCAGCTTTTTCGGCACCTTCGGCAGCGCCAGCGCGCCGGTCGAGCTGAGGATACGTGTCTCGTCGATCTCGATCCCCGGCAGGCTGGAGGCATGGCTTCCCGAGGCGATCAGAATTTTCTCGGCCGTATAACCGCCTTTATCCTTGCCGTCGGTCAGCGTGACCGTGCCGGGCCCGTCGATGCGGGCCTGTCCCTGCAGGCGCGTGACCTTGTTCTTCTTGAACAGAAAATCGATGCCGCCTGTCAGGCTGCCGACAATCTCGTCCTTGCCCTGCATCATCTTCGCAAGATCAAGCTTCACGCTACCGACAGAGATTCCCAGAGCGGCCAGCCCGCCACCCGCCGCCTCGGCGTAATGTTCGGAGGCGTTCAGCAACGCCTTCGACGGGATACAGCCGACATTCAGGCAGGTGCCACCAAGGCTTTCGCGCCGGTCGATGCAGGCCACCTTCATGCCAAGCTGCGCGGCGCGGATCGCCGCCACATAGCCGCCCGGGCCGGCGCCGATGACAATCAGGTCGAATGCGGTCTCGCTCATCTGGGTCTCCAGCTTGCTTTCATTGTCATGCCGCCATCATGGCCGGAACGTGTCAGACCCCGAGGACGAGGCGGCGCGGATCCTCGACAAGTTCCTTGATGCGGGCCAGGAAGGACACCGCCTCGCGGCCATCGATGATCCGGTGGTCGTATGACAGCGCCAGATACATCATCGGGCGAATCACCATTTGGTCGTCAATCACCACCGGCCGCTTCTCGATCTTGTGCATGCCGAGGATTCCCGACTGTGGCGGGTTCAGGATCGGTGTCGACATCAGCGAGCCATAGACACCGCCATTCGAGATGGTGAAGGTGCCGCCGGCCATGTCGTCCGGGGTGATCTTGCCATTGCGCGCGCGATCGCCGAAATCGGCAATCTGCGATTCGATGGCCGCCAGATTCATCGCGCCTGCATCGCGCACCACCGGCACGACAAGCCCCTGCGGCGTGCCAACGGCGACCCCGATATTGTAGTAATTCTTGTAGATGATGTCGGTGCCGTCGATTTCGGCATTCACCGCCGGAAAATCCTGCAACGCCTGTATCGAGGCCAGAACAAACATGCCCATAAAGCCAAGTCGCGTGCCATAGGCGGCCTCGAATTCCTGGCGGTAGTCGGCGCGCATCGTCATCAGCGCCGACATGTCGACCTCGTTGAAGGTGGTCAGCATCGCAGCGGTGTTCTGCGCTGTCTTCAGCCGCGTCGCGATGACCTGACGAAGCTTTGACATCGGCACGCGCTCCTCGCGCGCGGCGTCCTCGGGACGCGGCGTCTGGCGCGGTGCGGCGGTCGCGGCAATCGCGGCCGGTGCCGCCGGAGCTCCCTTCATATGGGCCAGAACATCGGCCTTGGTCAGCCGCCCGTCGACCCCGGTGCCCCTGATCGCGGCCGGATTGAGGCTGTTCTCCTCGACAAGGCGGCGCACAGCCGGTGACAGCGGCAGATCGGACGCGGCCGCCGGCATGGCCGCCGCTACCGTAGCGGCGGCTGGCGCGGCTTCCGATGCGGGTTCCGGTGCCGGGGTTGCGGGCGCAGCAGTCGGGGCAGCACCTTCATTCAGGATGGCAAGGCTGGCGCCCACCTCGACATTGGCCCCCTCGGCGGCGATGATCTCGCCAAGCGTGCCGGCGGCCGGCGCCGGCACCTCGAGCGTCACCTTGTCGGTCTCGAGCTCGACAACCGGCTCGTCGGCTGCCACGGCATCGCCGGTCTTCTTGATCCAGCGGGCCACCGTCGCATCCGCTACGGATTCACCAAGAGTGGGAACTGTGATTTCGATCGCCATGGCGCTGTGGCCTCCTCGGTCGGGGGCTGGTTTCACCCCTGTTATCAAACTTCGACGTGACCGGGCCCCGGCGGGCCGGCCTGTTTTGTGTCTGCCCGCCTATGTGTCGTCCGACAGGCCGAGCGCATCGGCGACAAGCTGTGCCTGTTCGCGCTTGTGGCGGCCAAGCGTACCCGTCGCCGGCGAGGCGGCAGCATCCCGGCCGGCATAAATCAGCCGCTGCTGCTTTGCGCCCACCGTTTCCATCGCGTCCTCGATGAAGTCGCGAACAAAGGTCCAGCCACCCATGTTGCGCGGCTCTTCCTGACACCACACCATTGTCGCATCCGGTGTCTGTTCCAGCACCTCGATCATAGCCCGTGTCGGGAAGGGATAGAGCTGTTCGACCCGGATGATCTCGGTGTCCCACAGCTTCGCCTCGTCACGCGCCGCGGCCAGATCGTAATAGACCTTGCCGCTACACATAACGATCCGTTTCGCCTTGCCGGATTTCACCTGGGTATCGCGCTCGTCAAGAACGCGGTGGAAGGAGGTGCCCGGTCCCATATCGGCAAGCGACGACACGCAGCTCTTATGGCGGAGCAGAGATTTCGGCGTCATGATGACAAGCGGCTTGCGGAAATCGCGGCGAAGTTGGCGACGAAGCACATGGAAATAATTTGCCGGTGTCGTGCAGTTGACGACCTGCATGTTGTCCTCGGCGCACAGCTGCAGATAGCGTTCCAGCCGCGCCGATGAATGTTCGG
>JAYQDX010000038.1:0-18075 GCA_038138545.1 Rhodobiaceae bacterium
GACGCCAGAAAATGCCCGAAGAGACATTCGCGATGGCGCGCAGGATCAGATAGAATTCGATCATCAGAAGCGGCACGGTGATCAGCCAGTCAATGTAACGATACACTGTCGGCGTTTCACCGGTAGAAATCCACACATCACGCATGTAGAAATAGTGCACGGCTGCGACCAGGGTCACGAGGCCGGACACGGTAAGCGATGTCTTCCACTTACCTTCTACACGCTGCGTCTCGATGAAGAAGAACGCGGTTGAAGCAACCAGCGCCATCGAGATCAACCAGAACGAGATACCGACAAAGTCGTCACTCGCCAGGTTTTCACCCGCAGCAAACGCAACTGTGGGTGTGACGGCCAACGCCGCTGCGATCAGCGCCGTTTTCGTAGCCTTACCCGAGAAGAGTTTCATTTTATACCTCCGTTAACGAAAAGGCACGGACGAGCCCAGCCGTACTCGCGACATTATGACCCACCCGTAACGGCAACAGAGTATTGAGACAAAGTGGCACAGCGCAATTGCTAAGCGACCCATTTTCGGCACTTGAGAAAAAGATGACTTTTTATCCATCAAATACAGTTGTTTATGCTCTGAAAAACAGTTTTTCTCTTTTCGCAAGATTGCAACGAAATTTTGGGAAAATTCTGATTTATCTGCGTTGTTTCAATATGTTGAACGAATGAGTCCAAAAAACATGATCCCCCGGCTTTGAAGCTGATTTCACGCAGGAACAGGTGGCGGTTACGCCCTTGCCAACGAATTTCCGGGTTGTTTCACCGTCCGGGAGCGCTCCGGCAACGCGCTCGATGGCTGCCAATTTGACACGCAACCCATATGACGGATCGGCCATGGCCTGTCGATTGCTGACATTTTGTGGTGGCGCGGTGTCAATGCGCCCCCCAATGCCCGCCAGGCTGTCACAAACTTGTCGCATATCGGTGATAAAGCCTGCATAGTTGCGCGTGAACGGATAACAGGGCGTATAAAGGGAATGCAGAGTTCACCAGCCGCACAACCTATTTTCAGCTTTGCCGACGGCGAGATGGGCCCCGTTTCCAATACCCTGATCAGATCGATCGAACGGTTCAGCGGCCAGCCGAAAATCCGCAAGCTGTATTTCGATTATGTCGATGAGAACCGGCCCTATGCCAGTTTCTGGGCCGATGCGCTGAAGCGGTTGAGCATCGATATCGACCTGCACCGCGACGCTGGGGCGATGATCCCGCGCAGTGGCCCCACGCTTGTCGTGGCAAATCACCCCTACGGTGTCATCGATGGACTGGTGCTGTGCGCCCTGATGGCCCAGGTGCGGCCGGACTACAAGATCATCACCCACCGGGTGCTGCGCCAGGCACCGGCGACAATGGACAGGATCCTGCCGATCGATTTCGACGAAACGGAAGCCGCGCTGGCGACCAATATCGAAACCCGCCAACAGGCCGCCGAATATCTCCGCGATGGCGGGGCGGTGATCATTTTCCCGGCCGGCGCCATTTCATTGGCACCGAAGCTTGTCGGTGACGCCTATGACAAGGAGTGGAAGACCTTCGCTGCCAAGCTGGCGATGCAACCCGGCACGGTGACGGTGCCGTTCCTGTTTGACGGCCAGAATTCGCTGCTGTTCCAGGCGGCCCGCAAGGTCAGCCTGACACTTGCCTACTCGCTGATGTTCAGGGAAATCTGCAAACTGATGGGCACGACCGTGTCGTTGACGATGCGTCGGCCGATCCATGCCGGTGAACTGCGGTCCCTTGGCAACCGCAAGGCGGTCACACAGCATCTTCGCGATCGCACCTACGGCATCCTCTGAGCGCGGCGTTCCGGCCGGTCATGACACCAACAGCCGGCGACATGGTCATTGACCATGCCGACGCCCTGCATGAAGGCATAGATGATGGTCGTGCCGACAAAGCTGAAGCCGCGCGCCTTCAGATCTCGCGACAGCTCGTCACTGAGCGGTGTTGAAGCCGGCACCTCGGCGATGGTGGCAAAATCATTGATCACCGGGCGCTCATCGACAAAGGACCAGAGATAGGCGGCGAAACTGCCGACATCTCGCCGGATCGCCAGGATGGCGGCGGCGTTGGATCGTGTGCTGAGAATCTTCAACCGATTGCGAACAATCCCTGCATTATCACGAAGCGCCTCAAGCTCGCCATCCGACATCGCGGCGACGCGGTCAATGTCGAAATCGTGAAAGGCGCGCCGGTACCCGTCGCGCTTGCGCAGCACCACCTCCCAGCTCAGCCCGGCCTGCGCGCCCTCCAGCGTCAGCATTTCGAACAGATGCCGGTCATCGCGAACCGGCACGCCCCATTCGGTGTCGTGATAATGGGCCAGCTCCGTCTGCCCGGCACGATTGCCAAAGCAGCGTGGCCGCCCGTCAGGTGACATCAGATCATCGGACATGGCTCAGATCCCGTCTTTCGCTTCCGTTGCCTCAGCCTAGGCGATCAGCGTACGTGCCAGAAGTGACAATCCCGAGAACAGCATCAGCGCGATCAGCAGCCGCCGGTATCCGTGATCGGTCAATTTCGTGAACAGCCACAGTCCCAGCGCGGCACCGACCGCGCTTGCCGGCAGCGTCAGCACCAGATAGTGGGGCACCTTGCCGCCGAACCCGCCATCCAGCGCCAGCAACAGCATGGCCAATGTCAGAATTACCATATTGAAAAGCTGAAGGATGCCGCGCTGCCGGCCCTTTGGCCAGGGCCGCATCGCCAGCCACATCGATGGCAGGGCACCGGACAGTCCAGCCATCGCGCCGAGTATACCACCGACAAATCCAATCCCCGCCTCAAGCGCCAGCCACCGCCCGGTGATCGAGGGAAGATTGCGGCGAAAGGCGAAATAGCCGCCATAGACAAGCAGCATCGCGCCGACAAACAGCGACAATATCCGCGCATTGATCAGATCAAGCGTGAACAGCCCCAGCGGAAGGCCAAGCAATGCCGGCACAAGGAACACCGCGAGGCGACGTATATCGATACTGTGTCGCACCTGCCAGACGCCCGGGATGCCGGTGGCAACCGAACAGGCAAGCGCGATGGCGACAGCCTCCCGCGGCGACATCACCTGCAACAGCCAGCCAAGCGCGAACAGCGAAGTGCCAAACCCGGCCAGACCGTTAACAAAGCCGCCACTGACGCCAGCGGCAAACAGGCAGACAAGCAGGATATCCATGGAATTGACTGTCGGCTCCAGTTCGAAATGCCGGCAGAGACTACGCGCTAAATCACGCCATGTCATGCCGAAGCGCCGAAGCCGGACAGGCGGTGGTTTTGCGGTTGCCGTGCCCCCGCAAACGCGGCACCATCACGCCATGTCAAAGGAAGATTCTGTTGCGGATTTCGTGATTGTCGGGGGCGGATCGGCGGGCTGTGTGCTGGCCGCGCGCCTGAGTGAGGACCCTTCGATCTCGGTGGCGCTCCTCGAGGCTGGCGGCGAGGATCGCAACCCGTTGATCCACATTCCGGCAGGCTACATCAAGACGATGGTCAATCCGGCCATCAACTGGATGTTCGAGACCGAACCGGAACCGGGATGCGATGACCGCCGTATCAAGCAGCCGCGCGGCAAGGTTCTTGGCGGGTCTTCCGCCATCAACGCCATGCTCTATGTCCGTGGTCAGGCCGCCGATTATGATGGATGGGCACAGCGCGGCAATCCGGGATGGGGCTATGCCGACGTGCTGCCCTTCTTCCGCCGCGCCGAACATTGTGAATTCGCGGATGGGGCGGATGAATTTCACGCCCGTGGGGGGCCGCTGAATGTGGCCGCGCTGCGGACCCGCTACGAGGCTCTCGACCTGCTGATCGAGGCGGCGCAATCATGCGGTTATGAACATAATCCAGACTATAATGGCGCCAGCCAGGACGGGTTCGGCTATTATCAGGTCACGCAGAAGAACGGACTGAGATTCTCCGCCAAGAAAGCCTATCTGGACCCGGCAAGACGGCGCCCGAATCTGCGGGTCATCACAGGCGCGCATGTGACCGGGCTTGCCTTTGCCGACGATGATGCCACAACCCCGCGGGCAACAGCTGTCCATTTCCGGCAGGCCGGGCGCGATGTCACGATCGGGGCCGGCCGTGAAATCATCATCAGCGCCGGTGCCATCCAGTCACCGCAGATCCTCGAACTGTCGGGAATCGGCGACCCGACCTGTCTTGCCGCGCATGGCATCCGGACCCGTCATGCGCTTGCCGGGGTCGGGGCGAATCTCACCGATCACTATATCTCGCGCCTGTCCTGGCGGTTGAAGAGCGACATCTCGCTGAACAGGCGGGCGCATGGGCTCGGCCTGGCGTTGGAGATCGCGAAATACGGGCTGACCCGCCGTGGCATGCTGTCGATGCCGGCAGGCATGCTGGCCGGGTTCGTGCGTAGCCGCGACGGGCTTGCCGGACCGGACATCCAGTACCACATCGCCCATGCCAGCTTCGCCAATCCCGAAAAACGCCAGTTCGACAGTTTTCCTGGCATGACCTTCGGCCCCTGCCAGTTGCGCCCTGAAAGCCGCGGCAGCGTTCATATCGCCAGCGCCGACCCGCTGGCAGCGCCGCTGATCCGGCCCAATTACCTCGCCACCGAGGAGGATTGCCGGGTGCATGTCGCCGGCATGCGGATCGCCCGCCGGATCATGGACAGCGATGTGATGGCCCCGCATGTCGAGCATGAGATGAAGCCCGGGCCCGGCGCGGCCGATGATGCCGACCTTCTGGCCTATGCGCGGGCCACCGGCGTGACGCTCTATCATCCGGTATCAACCTGTCGGATGGGGCCCGATCCGGCGCGCGGCGATGTCGTCGATCCGCGCCTGCGCGTTCATGGCGTTGACGGGTTGCGGGTTGTCGATGCCTCGATCATGCCGGCGCTTGTTTCCGGCAACACCAATGCGCCGACAATCATGATTGCCGAAAAAGCGGCACAGATGATCCGCGAGGACAGCGCCGCCTAGCCGTCATCCCCGGCGCCATCATTCCCGGCGCCGTCATTCCTGGCAAGGTCGAGCGACATGATCAGGTCGTCGACATTCAGATTGTCACCAATGGCGACCTCGATCGAACGGACCGTGCCACCAGCCTCGGATGACAGGACATTCTCCATCTTCATCGCCTCGATGATGGCGACATCCTGACCCTTGCGGATCTCGTCGCCGACAGCCACCAGAAGCCTGGTGATCTGCCCCGGCATCGGCGCCGTGATCTCGTCGGCACCGGCGCCCTCATCCGGTGCCGGCATATGACCCAGCATCGGTGCGAAACGCGCCGGCAGCACCGTCAGCGCCAGCCTGGCCGCACCGCGCGTCAGCGTGATTCGGTGGCCCGACTGCCGAACCTGCACGGCAACAGGCTCTTCATTGATGGTCCCGTCGAACAGATGCACCGGACTGCGGATACGCCCCGATACGACAATGGTCCTGCCATCGACAACAAGCTTGGCGGCGACATTGGTCAGCTTCACCACCTCGACCATCATCCTGCTACCGGTCTGGTCGATGGTAACGAACTCGCGCCCGGGCGTGGCAAAATGGCGGTCTTCCTCCTGCAGCGCGGCAATCGCCACACCAAGAGCCGTCAGGCCGGATGCCGCCCGGGTGTCGGGTGGCCCGGCCAGGAAATCACCATCGAACTCGGCGGCAATGAAGCCGGTTGTCAGATCGCCGCTCCTGAAGGCGTCATTCTCCAGCACCGCGGCAAGAAACTGCCGGTTGCTGGCGATGCCGTCGATTTCATAGTGATCCAGCGCCAGATGCAGCCTGGTGATCGCCGCCTCGCGGGTTGGCGCATGCGCCACAAGCTTGGCGATCATCGGGTCGTAATACATCGAGATCTCGCCGCCTTCCTCGACACCGGAATCAACGCGGACACTGTCACCCCGAGGTTCGCGATAGCGGATCAGCTGGCCGATCGACGGCAGAAAGCCGCGCGCCGGATCCTCGGCATAGACCCGCGCCTCGATGGCCCAGCCATCGGCAACAATGTCATCCTGCGCGACCGTCAGTTTCTCACCGGCGGCGACACGGATCATCTGCTCGACAAGATCAAGCCCATAGACCATCTCGGTCACCGGATGTTCGACCTGAAGGCGCGTATTCATCTCGAGGAAATAGAAATCCTGATCGGCGCCGACGATGAATTCGACCGTGCCGGCCGAGCGATAATCGACGGCGCGCGCCAGATCGACAGCCTGCTGGCCCATCGCGGCGCGGGTCTCGGGCGAAATGAACGGGCTTGGCGCCTCCTCGATCACCTTCTGGTGGCGGCGCTGGATCGAACATTCACGTTCACCGACATAGATCACATTGCCATGCTGGTCAGCCAGAAGCTGTATCTCGATATGGCGCGGTTGCACGACGAACTTCTCGATGAACACCCGGGAATCGCCAAAGGCCGTCTGCGCCTCGCTCATCGCGGCGCGCATGCCATCCGGCAGCTCGTCGGCATTTTCGATGACCCGCATGCCCTTGCCGCCACCGCCTGCCGATGCCTTGACCATCACCGGATAACCGATCTCGGCAGCCGCCTTCAGAGCGGTGTCCACATCCTCGACCGCGCCGGGGGTGCCGGGCACGATCGACACGCCGGCGGATTGTGCCAGCGCCTTTGATTCAATCTTGTCACCCATCACCGCGATCGCCTTTTGCGCCGGGCCGATAAAGGCGATTCCGGCCGCCTCTACCGCCGCCACGAAGGCGGCATTCTCGGACAGGAAACCGAAGCCGGGATGAATGGCCTTGGCGCCGGTCTGCTGTGCCGCCTCGATGATCCGGTCGGCACGAAGATAGCTGTCGGCCGAGGCCGCACCGCCGATATGAACCGCCTCGTCGGCCAAGGTGACATGCGGCGTGCCGGCATCAGCATCCGAATAGACGGCAACGGTGGCAATGCCCATGCGTTTTGCCGTTCGCATGATCCGGCAGGCAATCTCGCCTCGATTGGCAATCAGGATCTTGTCAAACATCTTGTCGTGCCCCGGTACGATATTGCGGATCAGAGTGGGAGGTTGTCATGCTTGCGGGCCGGATTTTCGAGCTGCTTGTCGGCAAGCATGGCCAGCGCCCGCGCGATGCGGCGGCGCGAATTGCGCGGCATGATGATATCGTCAAGATAACCGCGGCCGGCGGCAACAAACGGGTTCGCGAATTTCTCGCGATATTCATCCGTCTTCGCGGCAAGCTTGTCCGGGTCCTTTGCGTCCTCGCGGAAAATGATCCGCGCCGCGCCTTCCGGCCCCATCACCGCGATCTCGGCGCTTGGCCAGGCATAATTCACATCACCGCGAAGATGTTTCGAGGCCATAACATCATACGCACCGCCATAGGCCTTGCGGGTGATCAGGGTGACCTTCGGCACCGTCGCCTCGGCATAGGCGAACAGCAGCTTCGCGCCATTCGAGATGATGCCGCCGGTTTCCTGCGCCAGCCCCGGCATGAAGCCCGGCACATCGACAAGCGTCACCAGCGGAATGTTGAAGGCATCGCAGAACCGCACAAAGCGCGCCGCCTTGCGTGAGGCATTGATATCAAGGCAGCCTGCAAGCACCATCGGCTGGTTGCCGACAATGCCGACGGTCCGGCCGTCAATCCGCCCGAATCCGACGATGATGTTGGCGGCATAGTTTGTATGGATCTCGAAAAATTCACCGTTATCGACGATCTGCAGCACCACCTGACGCATGTCATACGGCATGTTGGCGTTGGCCGGGATGATCTGGTCAAGCACCGCCGAGGGGCGGTCGATCGGGTCATGGCAGGCGATCACCGGTGCCCCTTCACGGTTTGACAGCGGCAGGAAGGACATCAGCGCCCGCGTCTGCATCAGCATTTCAACGTCGTTCTCGAACGCGCCATGCGCGACGCCGGAGACGCGGCTATGCATCTTCGCGCCGCCAAGCTCCTCGGCTGTCAGATCCTCATGCGTGACGGTTTTGACGACATCGGGCCCGGTGACGAACATATAGCTCGATCCCTCGACCATGAAAATGAAGTCGGTGATCGCCGGTGAATAGACGGCGCCGCCGGCACAGGGCCCCATGATCAGCGAGATCTGCGGCACCACCCCGGAGGCCAGCACATTGCGCTGGAACACTTCGGCATAGCCGCCAAGCGACGCCACGCCTTCCTGGATCCGCGCGCCGCCGGAATCGTTCAACCCGATCAGCGGAATGCCGGTCTTGATGGCCTGGTCCATGATCTTGCAGATCTTCGCGGCATGCGTCTCGGACAGCGAGCCGCCAAGGACGGTGAAGTCCTGCGAGTAAATAAATACCGGCCGGCCGCCAATGGTGCCGTAGCCGGTGACAACCCCGTCGCCGGGAACCTTCATCTCCTCCATGCCGAAATCATGGCAGCGATGTTCGACGAACATGTCCCATTCCTCGAAGGAAGCGTCGTCGAGAAGCAGGGTGATCCGCTCGCGCGCGGTCAGCTTTCCCTTGCCATGCTGCGTGTCAATACGGTGCTGCCCTCCGCCGAGACGAGCCTTGACGCGCTTCGCCTCGAGTTCGGCAAGAATATCAGCCATCTGATCATCCCGGAACGTCGGTCATGTGAAGCGCGGAGTTTATCGGAAAGGGCACGACCGGATCAATCGCTTTCCGGCGCGCCGGCTTGGCCCCGGCAAGCAGGCTCAGACACCGTGCGGACGAAGTGCGGATTTACGCGCCTTGTTCCAGTAGCGGAAGAAGCGCGCGAGGTCGGGTTCCCTTGAGAGTGTCACAAAGGCCGTGTCCTCAACCTGTTCGACCGCCCCTTGCGGCATCGCCTGCCTGATGGCGGCAATCTGCCCGATGATCGCCGGGTCGGGGCTTGTCGGCACCAGAAGGCGGTCCGCGCCATGTGCCGCAACAAGTTGTGGCAGCAGCACAGCCGCATCGCCCTCATGGATCTCGATCTCGAGCTCGGCCAGCGTTTCAGCGATGAAGAGCTGACGCCGCGCACCAACATGGCCTGCCACGAATCTGGCGCGGTCCCAGACAAATATCGCGGCCGTTCCCGGCGCGGCCGCCGCAAAGACCGGGTGCGTGCGCCGCAGCGCGCCCTCATGCAACCAGATCAGATCAGCCATGCGCCGGCTCCAGATTCGGGAACAGCAATTCACCAAGCCTCTCATAGGAAAGCGCAAGAACGCGGTTGTCCGCCATGCGCGTGTTGATGTCATGTCCGGTATATTTCGCGACATTGTCGAGATTGAAGATATAGGGCTTTTTCGAGAAGGTGCTGGCAACCCATTGCCAGGACAGATTGTTGCTTGCCGGGTCGGCATCGAGCAGATGTTCGAGGAACCAGACGGCACCGGCCTGCCAGCGCACGCGCCGCCAATGCACGACATAGGCCGCCAGATACATGCGGGCGTGATTGTGCAGATAGCCGGTCTCATACAGCATGGCGATGAACTGGTCGATACAGGCCACCCCGGTCCGCGCCTCGATTACATCGGCCGGCAATTCGGTTTCGTATTCGGATGCGTCGAACCCGGTCTTGTAGGACTCGACGTCGTTCCAGATGCGGTCCGGGTGGGCAAGATAGATCCGCTGCCAGTAATCCCGCCAGGCCAGCTCCTGAATGAATTTTTCGGCCTGCCGCGGGTCCGCCACGCTGGCAAGCGCGTGATTGCGGACCTCATCGAGGCTGAGGATGCCGTGCCGCAGATAGGGCGACAGGTGTGTGACCGCGCCGTCGAGATGATTGCGGCTGGCGGCATAGGCCACCGGGTCGATGGCGGCAAGCGCCCGCTCGGCCGCGCTGCGGCCGCCCTTCAATGACACGGTTTCATCTGCGGCGGCGGCCTCACCAACAAGGGCGGCTATCATATCCGCTCCGGCAAGTGCTTTGGGAAGCTGTTTCATCATGATGCCGAGATGGGTACCGGCATCGTGAAGTCAACCACGAACAGGCTTCAATTTCCCCTGACACTGGTAAACCCGCCTGACGCAGGCGCGCAAGCCCCGCATACGGCAAGGCAGATGCATGACGCCGTCATCCGCGGCCGGTATCCCCGTCGACAATATGCTGCAACGCCGCCGCAAGGCTGCTGCGACGCTGTGCCCCGACGCCGCCCCGCAACGCCTCGATGCCGATCACCCGCATCATGAGGTCGTAACCCGCCATCGTGGCCAGAATCATTCCGGCGCGCGCCTCGGCATCCACCCCGTCAAGACGCCCTGCCAGCGGCGCAATCACCTGCCTGTCGAGGGCTGTCTTCAATGCCGGCGCGCAGACCGGGCTGGCGGCAGCGCGGATCAGCGCCAGCATCGGGTCAAAGCCGCGGATCGACCTCATATCCATGATGGTTGCCGCGCGCGTGCCAAATTCTGACATGGGCCCGCTCAGCAGCCAGCTGATATCAAGCGTCGGCGGCACGGCGGCCAGAAACAGGCCTTCCTTTGATCCGAAATACCGTCCGATCAACGCCACATTCACCCCCGCCAGATCAGCGATCGCCCGCAATCCGCTCGCGTCATAGCCATGGCTGGAAAACCGCTTGCGGGCCGCCACCAGGATGGCATCGGCTGTTCTGGCTGAAATGGCTGTCGATCCGCTCTTCATGATCACATTCTAAACAATCGTTTACATTTTGTCACAGGAATATTTACACGATCGATTAAGATGCGCACCAAAACAAATTAAACAGTCGTTTAATAAGTGATCATCGTGCCGCAGACGCCGCAGACAGGGACCCGCGAATTTCCACGGTGGCATCCAATTGCGTGGTATGAGGGAATGCTCGGCCCTCTACCATGTCAACCAATATGCTGGCCGCCCTCGCGCCCATTTTTCGGTGCGGGACATGAACCGTGCAGAGTTCGGGCACGACCACACGCGCAATTTCAATGTCATCAAAGCCGGTGATCGAAATGTCGGATGGCACATTGATCCCCATCTTTTGCGCCTGCTTTATCGCGCCAACAGCCAGCACGTCATTGCCACAGAAGACAACACTGGGATCATGGCCGGCATCGATCAGGGCTTGGAATGCGGTCGCCCCCGTTTCGATCCCATATTCGGTTTCAATGATATGGAGGTTGTCCGGTGAAATACCTGCCTCCTGCATGACATGCCGCACAGCCAGCACACGCGCCCGCGCCCGGTCATTTGTTTCGGTTGCCGCCGAGATCAGGCCTATTCTCTGGTGTCCGAGGGACATGACCTGTCTGGCAAGGGCGCACATTGCCTCAAAATTGTCAAAGCCGATTGACGGCAGAACCGCACCCGGATTATGTGCCCAGGCCACAAGCGCTGGCACATTCCGTGCGGCAAGATAGTTCATGATCGTCGCGCTGCGATCATGGCCGATGAGCAGCAACCCGTCAGCCCCCCGCGAGATCAGGGCCCGCACCTGCTCCTCCTCGACATCGGATTTGTAGGATGAACTGGCAACCAGAAGTGTATAGCCCTTTGTTCGCAGCTCATCCTGGAATGCCTGTAGCCCGCGGGCAAAAATAGCATTCTCCATCGTCGGGATGATGGCCCCGATGGTGTTGGTCCGCTTGGCCGCCATCACTCTTGCGCCAAAATTCGGCGTATAGCCAAGCGCATTTACGGCCTCATTGACACGATTACGGGTCGCCTCGCTGACCTGCTCCGGCGAATTCAAACATCGCGATACGGTCGCGGTTGACACAGCCGCCTGCTTTGCAACGTCATCCAATGTCGGTACCGAACGAATGGTCATCAGCGTCCTGCTCTGGCCCACGGCGTTTCACCCGGCCGTGCGAAGGGGATCCACAATTCGAGATCACTTCAATCAAAACCTAAAATACCGGTTTCGCCAATAGCAACTCACACAAACCGAAATTATGTCGCACAATGTAAGCCCTTACACTTAAGCCTTGCATTGTTCTGATGTAAGCGCTTACAGTTTTGAAGATGGCATCAGACCAGGAGGCATTTCATGCTGCTAGTGGCTTCCATGTTGGCATTCGGGGTCTTCGCATCAAACGTGGTGATCGGGTCGGTAACCCGCGCGCCTTTTTTGAACGATGTCTCTGAAATGCTGGTCTTGCTCACAGCAGCGATCCTGTTTGTTGCCGCGTTATTGAAAAAAGAAGCCGAAAGCAAGGAAAGACAACCTGACTAGGCTCGTTTCGGGAGGAAAGAAATTGAACGACAATACACAAGAACTGAAATCCGTAGAACGGCGCAACTTCTTGAAGCTTGCCGCTGGCGGCAGCTTCACGGCAGCGCTGGTTGTTGGCGCCAATGGCATGTTGTGGTCGAAAGAAGCCGTAGCGCAGACAGCCGCGGAGGAGCGTGAGCGCGAAAAGGCAGCCGATCATGTAATGACGGTCGCCACAGCCTATGTGCTTGGCGCATCGCGCAGCTATCCGATCCTGCAGCTGGACCTCAAGGAGAACATCCAGAACGCAACGAATGGCAAGGTATATGTGAAGCTTGCACCCGGAGGCCAGCTTGGCGCCGGCGGCGCACTCGTGCAGAAGGTCCAGTCAGGCACCATCCAGGCTGCACAGCATTCGCTGTCCAATTTCGCACCTTTCGCTTCCACGGTCGATCTGATCAACATGCCCTATCTGTGTGGCTCGAACCAGCGCTTTACAAATCTGGTGCACTCCGATTTCTGGAACAAGGAAGTCCATCCGAAGGTCGAGCAGAACGGCTTCAAGGCGCTGTTCTACGTCAATATCGACCCGCGCGTTGTGGCGGTTCGCAAGGGCGGTGCCGGCGCCGTCATCACTCCCGGCGATCTGGCCGGTGTGAAGTTCCGTGTCCCCGGATCCAAGATGCTTCAGCAATATTACCGGATGGTTGGCGCCAACCCGACGCCTGTGGCCTGGGGTGAAACACCTTCCGCCATCAAGCAGGGCGTCGCTGACGCTCTGGATCCGTCCGTTGGCGCACTGTATGTGTTCGGCTTCAAGGATATCCTGAGCCATGTCACATTCACGCAGGCGGTTCCGGACAGCCAGGTTTATTCCTGTAACCTTGAATGGTTCAACAGCCTGCCATCGGATGTGCAGGAAGGCGTCATGTGGGGGTCTGAGATGACCGGCCACATGAACCTTGCGAAAGTGCCGGCGGCTCGTGGTTACGCGATGTCCGAGCTTGCAAAGTCAGGCGTTCAATTCCACTCTCTCAGCGATGATCAACTTGCCGAGTGGAAAGCTGCTGGTGGCTATCAGCGCTCCGAGTGGGACAGCTTCAAGAAGGAGCTTGCGGGCTCAATGGCCAATTTTGCCAAACTGGAAGACGCCGCCAACACCCAGGGCAGGTTCTACGTACACGACGCCTAGGACCTGCAGTGAGCAAAGCTATGGTGGGCACAGGGTCATTTTGTGCCCACCAATTTGTTTGCAGCTTTTGCCAAACCGGCGTTGATCACCCGCTGCGAACCGGCCTGGCAGCTATCCTCTCACGGCGCCACTCGACACCAACATGGACAGACAGGCGGCAAGGCACCAGCAAAGGGACATATCCATGAATACGCTGCGCCTCATAGACCGGAATGCGGAACGCTGGTTGCTTTTGATCTTCTACGTCATGCTTGTCGCAACCATGGCGGTAGAAGTATTGCGGCGCGAGGTCTTCGCTTACTCCTCGATATGGGGTGAGGAAATCGTCCGTTATTCCTTTATCTATCTCGCCTGGATCGGCGCCGCCGCCGCGGTCAGGGAGCGCGCGCATATCCGGATTGACGTGTTGTTGAACTACCTCGGACCGCGCGGCAAGGCGCTCACATACATCCTTGGTGACCTGATGATGATGGGCGTGGCTGTCATCGCCCTGTACTGGTCATTCGAGACCGTTCTGGTTTCAGCCAAATTCGGATCGGTCAGTCATGGGCTAAGGGTGTCTATGGTGTGGTTTCTGGTGGCCGTGCCGATTGGTTTTGCCCTCATGATCTGGCGTCTCTTGCAGTCGCTTCGCAACGACATTAACAGCCTTCGCAACGGCACGCCCGTTTATGAAGGCGACAAACTTTTTGACTGAGCAATCCGGCGATGCTGTGGAACACACTTAATCAGACAGTGGAGCTTGGCTGGGACTTCTATCTTCCAGTCATCCTGTTTGTTGGCCTGATCGCGCTGGCGATCCCCGTCTGGGCGGCCATTGGCGCAGCGGCGATCACCATGTTGCTGATGTCAGGCGACTTGCCGCTCAGCCTCGTTGGCGAGAGTCTGTTCGACGGCATTGATGCCTTCGCCCTGACGGCCGTGCCACTTTTCATTCTGACAGGCGATGTTCTGGTCCGCGCCGGTCTGTCACGCAAATTCCTTGATGTCGCGGAGGCACTGACCTGTTGGGCCAAAGGTGGTTTCGGGTCGGCAACCGTTCTGGTGTGCGGCATGTTCTCCGCCATTTCAGGCTCTGACGCGGCTGGGGCCGCTGCGGTTGGGCGGATGACAATCGCAAGACTTGTGGAGTCAGGTTACTCGCGCCCATATGCCTGCGCACTGGTTGCGGCGGGCGCCTGTACCGGCATCCTGATCCCGCCATCGATTGCCTATATCGTCATCGGCCTTGTGCTTGGCATATCGGCGTCGACGCTGTTTCTGGCAGCTGTCATTCCGGGGCTTGCGATCCTGACAGCGATCCTGGTGACAAACATCATCATGAACCGCCTTCACGCCTATGAGCATGGCGGCCTGATCACCTTTTCCGAATGGTTTGACAGACTTGCCACTTCGGTGAAGTCGGGATGGTACGCCTTCATCGTTCCGGGAATCATTTTCTACGGCATCTTTTCCGGACGGCTGACCCCCACCGAGGCTGGCGCGACAGCGGTGATCGTGACCATCATCATCGGCTTCATCCTGGGCACACTGAAACTGTCCGATTTTCCGGCAATGCTGGTCAGTTCGGCCAAGGTGAACGGCGTCATTCTTCCGATTATCGCGTTCTCGCTGCCGCTGGCACAGGCGCTTGCGATCATGGGCGTGCCACAGGGATTTGTCGGCGCTGCGACATCGCTGACAGATGACCCGTATCTGCTGATCCTGTTGATGATCGGCATTCTGATCGCGGCTGGATGCGTCATGGAAACGACGCCGAACATCGTCATTCTCGCGCCAATTCTCAAGCCGCTTGCCGATAATATCGGCATGAATGAAATCCAGTTTTGCGTTATGATGATCACGGCCCTTGGTGTTGGATTTATCACACCACCATTGGGGCTGAACCTATTTGTGGTATCGGGCATTACCGGCGAGTCGATCCTGAAAATCGCCGCGCGCGCGGTACCATTCGTTCTTTGCATGCTTGTCGTTGTGTTGCTGATCGCTTTCGTACCGGCAATCTCGACAAGCCTGCTGCCTGAAATTTACCGATAGGGATTTCCAGACAATGACACGTACATATCTGAAGGAATCGCATCGCACATCCACGACCGACGCGTCGGATGTCACGGCGACTGTTCAGAAAATTCTTGCCGATATTGAAGCTGGTGGTGACGCTGTGGCGCTGGAATATGCGGCGAAATTCGACAAATATGACGGCAGCATCATCCTGACGCCCGAGGAGATCGACGCGGCTTGCGACATGGTGCCCGAGAAACTGAAGGACGACATCCGCTTCGCGCATGACAATGTCCGCCGGTTCGCCGAGCAGCAGAAGAAGACAATCGCCGATATCGAGTATGAAATCGTGCCCGGTCTTGTGGCTGGCCAGCGCGCCATTCCGGTGAACGCCGCCGGCTGTTATATTCCCGGCGGCCGTTACAGCCATATCGCCAGCGCGGTGATGACCGTCACCACAGCCAAGGTGGCCGGCTGCAAATCCATCATCGCATGCTCTCCGCCACGGCCCGGCGTCGGCATTGCCCCGGCGATCATTTTCGCGGCGCGTATTTGCGGCGCCGACAAAATCATGGCCATGGGTGGCGTCCAGGGCGTTGCCTCGATGACCTTCGGGCTGTTCGGCTTGCCACAGGCCAATATCATTGTCGGCCCCGGCAACCAGTTTGTCGCCGAGTCCAAGCGTATCCTCTTTGGCCGCGTCGGTATCGACATGATCGCCGGCCCGACAGACAGCCTGATCCTGGCCGATGCGACGGCCGACCCCCTGATTGTCGCCACGGATCTGGTATCGCAAGCCGAACATGGCTACAACTCGCCGGTCTGGCTGGTGACCGATGACCGGCCACTGGCGGAAAAGGTGATGGAACTGGTGCCGGGCCTGATCGACGATCTTCCCGAGACAAATCGTGACAATGCAACAGCCGCATGGCGCGATTACGCGGAGGTGATTCTCTGCGAGGACCGCGAGGAAATGGCGGCCACTTCCGATGAATACGCCCCGGAGCATCTGACGGTTCAGGCCGAGGATCTGGACTGGTGGCTTGGCCGCCTGACATGTTATGGCTCACTGTTTCTCGGCGAGGAGACAACCGTCTCGTATGGTGACAAGGCGTCTGGCACAAATCACGTTCTGCCAACATCCGGCGCGGCCCGTTACACCGGAGGATTATCGGTCCACAAATACATGAAAATTGTCACCTGGCAAAAATCCACGCGTGAAGGCGCAAAACAGATCGCCGAGGCGACAGCGCGCATTTCACGTCTTGAAGGTATGGAAGGTCACGCCCGCGCGGCAGATGTCAGGCTGGCGAAATATTTTCCAGATGAAGTCTTCGATCTGACCGCAAATGACTGATCCCATCAGCCTCTTTGACCTGACTGGCAAGATTGCCTGCGTCACCGGTGCCAGCTCCGGCCTTGGATTGAGGGCCGCGGACACATTGCTGGCGGCTGGTGCGCAGGTTGTCGGCGTGGCGCGGCGCGAACCACGTCTGGCGCAATGGCAGGCCGAAAAGGGACAGAACGCGGCGTTTGTCGTTGCGGATGTTGCTGACCGGGACAATCTGGACAGGCTGAAGGCCGCCATCAGCGCACCGTTTGGCGCACCCGATATCATTGTCCATGCTGCCGGGGTCAATTTGCGCCAGACAGCCGATGAGGTGACACAAGACGGGTGGGACGCCACCATGGCCCTGAATTTGTCAGCGCCCTTCTTTCTCAGTCAGGCTTTGGTGCCGCAAATGCAGGCCAGAGGATGGGGCCGAATTGTGAATTTTGCCTCACTACAGACATTTCGCGCCTTTCCCGGCGGCATTGCCTATGGTGCCAGCAAGGGCGCCATCGCCCAGCTTACCCGCGCCATGGCCGAGGCCTGGTCACCGCATGGCATTACCGCCAACGCCATTGGCCCCGGATTCTTTCCCACCGAACTTACGGCCCCGGTGTTCGCCGATAGCGAGCGGGCGGCACGCAACGCCGCGCAGACATGTATGAACAGAAATGGCGAGTTAAGGGATCTGGATGGTCCTCTTCTGTTTCTGTGTTCCGATGCCTCCAGCTATGTGACTGGCCAGGTTCTGATGGTCGATGGAGGATTCACGGCAAAATGAAAGCTCTTATCTATGACGGGCCGGAAAGTCTGGGATTTCGGGACGCGCCGGATCCGGCGCCGCGGGATGACGAGGTTCTGATCCGCGTCAAGGCATGCGGCATCTGTGGGTCCGATATGCACGCCTATCTTGGACATGACGAGCGCCGTCCGGCACCGCTCATTCTGGGGCACGAAGCGGCAGGCATCATTTCCGGCGGCACACGTGACGGCGAGCGTGTGACTGTCAATCCGCTGGTCACATGTGGCACCTGCGCCGACTGCATCGCCGGTCGTGACAATCTGTGTGCGAGCCGCCAGATCATTTCCATGCCACCTCGGGAGGGTGCGTTTGCCCAATGGCTGTCCATGCCGGAGGCCAATGTCATCACCGTTCCCGATCATGTGCCTCTTGAAAAGGCGGCTCTGGCCGAACCGCTTGCGTGCGGCTGGCATGCCTCACGGCTTGCGACCAGCCTTGTGTCACCAAAAGGCGCATCAGCGCTGGTGATCGGCGGCGGCGCCATCGGGCTTGGCAGCGCCCTCAGCCTTGCCCGTTTCGGTGTGGCGGACATTGTGATTCTCGAGCCGAATGCGGATCGCCGCGCAATCATTGGACAGGCAGGCATCGACCGGGCAGGTATCGACCGGGCAGGCGGGCACCGGGCCATCGAGCCGGAGAGGCTGGACCCTGACAGCCAGTTCGACATCGTTGTCGATGCTGTCGGTTATGCCG
>JAYQDX010000038.1:18175-21528 GCA_038138545.1 Rhodobiaceae bacterium
AGGCTGGACCCTGACAGCCAGTTCGACATCGTTGTCGATGCTGTCGGTTATGCCGCGAGCCGCGCGATGGCCTGCAAACATGCCCGCCCTGGCGGCGTGATTGTTCATATCGGCCTTGGGGAGGCAAGTGGCGGCATCGATTCACGACGCCTGACATTGCAGGAGATCACCTTTATGGGTACCTATACCTACACATCCGAAGATTTCCGCAATACCGCGGCGGCCATCTTCAATGGTGATCTCGGCACTTTGGACTGGATGGAAATGCGCGACCTCAGGGATGGTGCGGCAGCGTTTTCCGATCTCCGGGCCCATCGGGTGGCATCACCGAAAATCATTCTGGCCCCATAGGCTCCAGCGCCGTTTGGCGGTAACATCAGACAATCAGGAACCCGGTTTTCACCTCACGGAAAAGGTTACAGAGAGAGACACATGCAAGAGGATATCAACAAGAGGATCGTCGATGACTTTGTCGCGAATGATGTATCCTTCGTCACAACTGTACCGTGCAAACAACTGGCCGGGGTCATTGACGAGATTGATGCGCGCAAGGACATCCACCACATTCCGTCCAACAAGGAGGATGAGGGCATGGGTTTGTGCGCCGGCGCGTTCATGGGGGGCAAGCGTCCCGCGATCATCATGCAGAACACGGCCATCGGCGTGACAATCAATACCCTGGCGACGCTCACACAATATTACCGGATGCCGCTGCCGATGCTGATTTCCTATCGCGGTGAACTTGGCGAGCCGGTTGCGTGTCAGGTCGAGATGGCTGTCCACACAAAGGCCTTGCTGGCGCAGCTTCATATCCCGACCTATCACTTCCATCACCGCGACGATGTCGAGGAGCTGGACAAGATCATCAAATACACATTCATGTGCAACAAACCGGTTGCCATTCTGACAGATGCATCCTTCTGGGGAGGATATTGAGATGATTCGATCCGAGATACTGAAGGAGATCGCGCCTATCCTTCGCGACCAGCTGGTGGTGTGCAATATCGGCATTCCCAGCCAGGAGCTCCATGCCATCGATGACCAGCCAAGCAATTTCTATATGCTTGGCACCATGGGGCTGGCCTCTTCAATCGGACTGGGGCTTGCGCTCTCGCAGCCAAAACCGGTCATTGCGATTGATGGTGACGGGTCGGTGCTGACAAATCTGGGAACGCTGCCAACCATCGCGAACAACCCGGCCGGCAACTTCATCCTGCTGATCATCGATAATGGCTCCTACGGCTCGACCGGCGATCAGCCAACCTATGCCGGACGCAAGACATCGCTTGCCAAAGTGGCAGAAGCCTGTGGTTGCGAGACTGTGGTGGAATGTGCAGCCGAAGATACGGGACGGGTGCTTCAGGAAGCGCTGGACTCCGGCGAGATGACGATCATTGTCTGCAAATGCGAAAGTGGCAACGCGAAGATGCCGGTGATCACAATGGATCCTGTTGTCATTCGTGACCGCTTCATGAAGGCCGTCAGCGCCTGACGACCTGTCTGCGGCGCGTTTTCCAGGGCACCCCAGGAGGCGTCCAGGCAGATGCGGTTGCGCCGGTCATCATGGCCGGCGCGCCGACATCCGCGCCGACATCTCTGCACCGCGGGCATGGGCGGCACCGGAAGGCCGGATCGCCCCCCGGGCAGCTTGCGGCCAGGTCACGCCGACCTGCCGTTTCGCAAAAACCTGTTTTGTCATGGCCGTCTTCATGCCGAAACCCAGCCCAAATCCCGCGCCCCGTCATACAGCATGACGGCTGTCAGATAGACGAGGAAGGCCAGCCCCGCCCAGGACAGCCAGCGATAGGTCACCATCACCTTCATGATCAGCGAGGCGAACACGGCCATGATGAAAATGGCCAGCGCCAGACCGAAGACAAGAAGCCTTGTATCCTCGCGCGCGATCGCCGCGACGGCGACGACATTGTCAAGCGACATCGAGACGTCAGCCAGCATGATGGTCACCAGCGCGGCGCCGAATTTCTTTGGCGTCTCGCCCTCTTTCGGACCTTCCAGCTCGCCGGCGTTGAACTCCCTCAGATCCTTGTAGAAGCGCCAGCATACCCAGGCCAGAAGCAGTCCGCCAAGAAGCAGAATTCCCTTGATCGAGATCAGGAACGTGGCGATGACGGCAAAGACAATCCGCATCACCGCCGCCATCATCATGCCGATCATGATGGCGCGGCGGCGGAATTCGGGCGCGAGGCCGGCGGCGGCCATGCCGATCACCAGCGCGTTGTCTCCCGACAGGATAATGTCGGCGAAAATGATCTGCAGGATGCTGGCGACCGTCTCGAAACTCACACCGCATCCTCCAACACCATGTCGGATGCCTTCTCGCCAATCATGATGGCCGGCGCATTCGTATTGCCCGAGGTGATCACCGGCATGATCGAGGCATCCGCAACCCGCAGCCCGTCAATGCCATGAACGCGCAGCCGTGCATCGACCACCGCCATCGGATCGCTGCCCATCTTGCAGGTGCCGGTCGGGTGATAGATCGTTGTCGCCGTGTTGCGCGCCCATTCGAGGATTGCCGCGTCATCATCCTCGGCAATATGGGGGCCGGGCGCATGTTCGCCGGTGATCATCGCGGCGACGGGATCGGCAGCGCACACCTTGCGGGCGATCTTGATGCCGGCAACCAGCGTGTCGCAATCGGTCTTCGTCGCCAGATAGTTCGGATGGATGGCGATATGATCATCAGGCGCCGCCGATTTCAGCGCCAGATGCCCGGTGCTTTCGGGGCGGAGCTGGAGTACCGAGGCGGTGAAGGCCGAAAAACGGTGAGTTCCTTCGCCCGGGCTGTCGGCGCTGAAGGGCTGGATATGGAACTGGATATCGGGTGTTTCCAGCTCCGGCCGTGTCTTCAGGAACGCCGTGCCAAGGCTGGCCGCCATCGCCATCGGACCGGTGCGCCGCAATGCATATTCAAGCGCGATGCCGATATATTGCAGCGGGTGGCGCGTCTCGCTGTTGATCGTGCTGCCGGTGGTCTTGTAGACCGGACGGGCCTGAAGATGGTCCTGCAGATTCCTGCCGACGCCCGGCAACTCCTTCACCACGGTGATGCCATGCTGGCGCAATTCATCGCCAGCGCCGATACCGGACAGCATCAGAAGATGCGGTGATCCAAGTGCGCCGGCCGACAGGATAACCTCGCGGCGGGCCCGCGCCGCGACCAGCTCGCCGCCGCGCCGCACTTGGATGCCCGTGGCACGATTGCCCTCCAAAATCACGCCCTCGGTCTGCGCACCGGTGAAGATATGAAGATTGCGGCGCTTGCGGGCCGGTTTCAGGAACGCGGCGGCGCTGCTGCAGCGCCGACCATTGCGCATCGTCATCTGGAAATG
>JAYQDX010000039.1:0-10925 GCA_038138545.1 Rhodobiaceae bacterium
GCGCATTTCCAGGGCCGCGGTTTCAAAGCGTCGCGCATAACGCTGCTCATCTCTGGGGCGGGGTGGTTCCCGCCCGCGCCGCCGCGATCCGCTGTGCCGCGATGTCGAGATAATCCGCCGAGATGTCGATGCCGATCCAGTCGAGTCCGCGTTCGGCGGCGACAAGCCCGGTCGTGCCGCTGCCGATGAACGGGTCGAGGACCGGTCCCTCGTCAATGGCGGCAAGGCAGTTGCGGGCCAGCTCCGGCGGAAAGGGCGCCGGATGCGGGGTGCCTGTCTGCTGCGCGATCCGCCACACACATCCAAGCGCGTTCGCCTTTGGCGCCAGCGTGAAATCCTTTTTCGCGATCAGATAGACCACCTCGTAATTCGGCAGGAAATAGCCGGGATTGAAATTGATCCCGCCGGAGCGGTGCCAGATGATGACCTGGCGTACCGGAAACCCGGCGACGATGTCGCTTCGGTCCTGGAGGAGACCTTTCTGGACGCGCCATTTGTGATTGTAGAAGATGGCGCCGTCAGGCCGCAGCAGGCGCATCATCTCGGCAAGGCACCGGCGCTGCCAGCCGACATAGGCGGCATGCGGCATCGAATCGGCATGGGTGGCGTATCCCTTCAGCAATTCGGCCCGGTGCCATTTCCCGCCACGCCCGTCCCGCATGCCGTTGCCCGAACTGTTGCGAAGATTATAGGGCGGCGATGTCACCACCGCCTTGATGCTGGCGCTGGGAAGGCGCGCCATCAAATCAAGGGCGTCACCATGCAGCAACGCGCCATCCGGGGATTTGTTGGTGCCGCCGGGTCCGGCCGGGCGTTTGATCCGCTCGAAGGCGGTATGGAGATAATCAAGGGTATTTGTCAGGAGGACATTGTCGCGCACGATGAAACCATAGGGATTCCGGGAAGTTGAGCCGGGTCAGTGATAGCGGAATGGTCTTAAAAGACGGTTAAGAATTGTGGGAAAAAGCACTCGCCAGTGTTTTTTCCGCGCCGGGCCAGAAAGCCGGATGCATGCCGGCCGGAAAATCGGTATTGTTATAAGGCTATCAGCAACATTCGGCGTGTCACGATTGTCCGCCCTATATCCCCGCCAACCATCATTCAGCCCCCGTCATTCAGCCCGTCCAACGCCATGACCCCCGTATCATCATCCAGGCCAGGCCCGTCCGGTGCCAACCCCCGCGCCGAGCGTGACCGCCGGGTGACGGTGGTTCTCGGCCCGACCAATACCGGCAAGACGCATCTCGCGCTGGAACGGATGACCGGCTATGCCAGCGGTATGATCGGCTTTCCGCTGCGGCTTCTGGCGCGTGAGAATTACGACCGTCTGGTGGCGCGCCTTGGTGCCTCGAAGGTCGGCCTGATCACCGGAGAGGAACGGATTCTGCCAACCGGCGCGCGCTATCTGTGCTGCACTGTTGAATCGATGCCGCTTGGCAGCGCGCCGATGGTGGATGATGATGGGCTGCGGCGAAGCTATGATTTTGTCGCGGTGGACGAGGTGCAGCTTGCCGGTGATCGTGAGCGTGGCCACGTCTTCACTGATCGTATCCTGCATGCCCGCGGCATCCATGAAACGATGTTCCTTGGCGCCGAGACCGCCGGTCCGCTGTTGCGCCAGATGCTCCCTGATGCGCGCTTCGAGACGCGCCGGCGGCTCTCGCAGCTCAGCTTTGCCGGGTCGAAGAAGCTGACAAGACTGCCGCGCCGCAGCGCCATCGTCGCCTTCGGGGTTGCCGATGTCTATCAGATTGCCGAGCTGGTGCGCCGCCAGCGTGGTGGCGCGGCGGTGGTGATGGGGCGGCTCAGCCCGCGCACCCGCAACGCCCAGGTCGAGCTTTATCAGAATGGTGATGTCGACTTCCTGGTCGCCACCGATGCCATCGGAATGGGCCTGAATCTCGATCTCGGGCATGTGGCGCTGGCCTCCGACATGAAGTTTGACGGTCGGCAGATGCGCCGCCTGACAGCTGCTGAAATGGCCCAGATTGCCGGCCGCGCCGGTCGCCACACCAATGACGGTACATTTGGTGTGACCGACGGGTGCGAGGTGCCGGAACCCGAAATGATCGAGGCCATCGAACAGCATCGTTTCCCGCCAATCCGCAGTTTCTGGTGGCGGTCACGCGATATTGATTTCGCCTCGGTCAGCTCGCTGCTTGCCTCGCTTGAGGCGCCGCCGCCCTTGCCGTTCCTGCTTCGCAAGGCCGACGCCATTGATCACCGCGCGCTGGTCTCCCTCGCCGAACGGGCGGCGATCCGCGAGCGCGCTGTTGGTGCGCGGCAGGTCAGCCTGCTATGGGATGTCGCCTGTATTCCGGATTTCCGGCAGAGTTTGAGCGATGATCATTACGATCTGCTGGCGACGCTTTATGGCCAGCTTGCCGAGACCGGCAGGCTTGGCAGCGACATGGTCGCGCGTGCGATGGCGCAGCTCGACAGGCTTGATGGTGATATCGACACGCTGATGACACGGCTTGCCTATATCCGGACCTGGACCTATGTCACGCATCGTGCGGACTGGACAGACAACCCCGCAGAATGGCAGGATCGGGCGCGTTCGATCGAGGACCGCTTGTCCGACAGCCTGCATCAGCGGCTTTCGGAGCGGTTTATCGACCGGCGCGCTGCGCATCTGAGCCGGAAATTGAAGGAAACAAGGAATCTCATGGCCTCGGTGAAAAGTGACGGTACCGTTCTGGTCGAGGGCGAGGAAGTCGGTCATCTGGAAGGGTTTGTTTTCCGCCCCACCCTGAACGAGGGTGACGAGAAGGCAACCATCCTCGCGGCGGCGCGGCGCGGGCTCCCCGACGAGATCGAGTCGCGTGTGCGGGCCTTCACCGCATCGGCGACGGCCGCCTTCAAACTTGATGAAGCGGGGCGGATCAGTTGGCGCGACGCCATTGTGGCCCGTCTGGTCAAGGGTGACGGGCTCTACGCACCGCGCCCGGACCTGATCGCCAGTGAATTGCTGTCGATTGACCAGACACAGCGGCTGAACGCCAGACTGTCGGAATTCGTCGCAGAACATGTTCGTGAGGTTCTTGGCAGGCTGGTGGTTCTCGAGACGCCTGAAACCGCGCCGCTTCCCGAGCGTCGGACGCCGCGGCCGGGCCCGCCAGCGCCGAAACCCGGCGCGGATGACGTGTTGGATGGTCCGACAAAGGATGAGATCGCCGCCACACCTCCGGTTGAGCAACCCGACATCGTCGAGACGCCCGTCGCGGCGGCCGAGCCGGCGCCCGAGCCGGAGCCGCTGTCCGGCGCGGCACGCGGACTTGCGTTCATGCTGTTCGAGGGTCTTGGCACGGTACCCTCGATGCAGGCCGGCCAGCAATTGCGCGGGCTGAGTGAAACCGACAAGCCGCGCCTGGCGCGACTGGGGCTGCGGTTCGGCGTCGAGGCCGTCTATCTTCCCGACCTGCTGAAGCCGGCGCAGATCGACCTTCGTGCCCTGTTGTGGAATCTGTTCCATGGCGAGGGGGGGCAGTTTCACGCGCCGCCGCCGGCCGGCCGTGTCGCCATTGATGCTGTCGAGGGTGTGCCCGATGAATTCTGGCTGGCCACCGGATACCGGCGGCTCGGCGGCCGTGTGATGCGGGTCGATATGGTCGAGCGGGTGGCGCTTCTCGTCCGCAACGCGGCGCGCGAGGGCCAGTTCAAAATCAGCGAGGACATGCTGTCACTGGCCGGCGCCACACGTGAACAGATGGCGGCGATGCTGCTGGACATGAATTGCAAAATTGTCAGCGAGGAAGCGGACGAGGATCCGGAAAAGCCGCCGATCCAGACATTCGAGAGAATGCGCCGACAGCGTCCGGCCGGAGGTCGTCGCGACAATCGTCAGGGTAAGGAGGGCCGTCAGGGTCAGGAAGGCCGTCAGGGTCAGGAAGGCGGCCGCCAGAAATCACGACCGTCCGGCCGCAAGGGGCAGGCAAAGGGCGGCCGTCCAAACCGTGGCAAACCCGACAGGCAGCAGAATTTCAGCGCCAAGAGCCGCGAGCCGGACCCGCAATCGCCGTTCGCCGTGCTGGCCGAGCTGAAACTGAAATCGTGACGAAGGCGACCGGCGCATCGACGCTGCGTCTTGACAAGTGGCTGTGGTATGCCCGTTTCTTCAAGACCCGCGCGCTGGCCACAAGGGCCATTGCCGGCGGGAGATTCCGTCTGGATGGCGCGGTGATGAGCAAGCCACATCGCGCCGCGCAACCCGGGCAGGTGCTGACCTTCATGCAGGGCGACCGTGTCAGAGTGATCGAGATCGTGGAGCTGGGGTCGCGCCGCGGCCCGGCCGCCGAAGCGGTGTTGTTGTATGAGGACCTGTCGCCGGAGCTGCCGAAACGCGAAGCCGGCGGAGAGCAGGGCGCGCCGGCCTTTGAAAGCCGGGAACCCGGCACTGGCAGACCGACGAAACGCGACCGTCGGGCGACACAGAATTTGAAATCTGAGCTCGGATGACCGATATCAGAAACGCCGCAGGAGGATGTTGATTGATGATTGCCAAGCTGGGAAACTGGATCCGCGACTTCACCGAGGATGAAAAGGCGGCCCCCGCCGGCGACTCGGAATGGGCCGCCCTGATGGCCAGCCTTCTTGTCGAAGCGGCCATGGCGGATGGTGAGCTTGATGATGGTGAGCGTGCGCAGATCACCCGCATCCTGGCGGCGCAGCCGACAATCGATGCCGGCGCCGTGGACGGGTTGATCGATACGGCGCTGTCCTGGCATGCCGAGCGGATCGAGATTCACGCGCTGACGCGTTCGATCCGCGCCGAGACCGAAGCCGAGGACCGGATCGCGATCATGGAAATGGCATGGATGGTGGTGGTTGCCGATGGCGAGGTGCATGAGTACGAGGCACAGCTGATGCGCCGTCTTGCCGGCCTGCTCTATGTCGATGATATCGAGTCGGGGCGGGCTGCCAAACGGGCCCGCATGCGCGTCGAGAACATGGGATAGAACGGTGCGATGATCCGCTCTTGTGGACATCCCGCCTTTACGATAAAACGCTGCGCCTGAGACGCGCATGGAGACCGCCGAATGACCTACATCGTCAATGACAACTGCATCAACTGCAAATATACCGATTGCGTTGAGGTGTGCCCGGTGGATTGTTTCTACGAGGGCGAGAACATGCTGGTCATCCACCCTGACGAGTGCATTGATTGCGGTGTCTGCGAGCCGGAATGCCCGCCGGAAGCCATCCTTCCCGATTCCGAGCCGGAGGCCGAGAAATGGCTGGAGCTGAATCGCGAGATGTCGGAGATCTGGCCCAATATCGCGCAGCGCTCCGACCCGATGCCGAATGCCGAAGCGGCGCAGGAAGAAAAGGGAAAGTACGAGAAATATTTCTCGCGCAATCCTGGCGAGGGAAGCTGATTGTCCAAATCACCGGCGAGTCGATTGATTTTCCCGTTAATTTCGGATATGTTACAGACTGGTGACAACAACTGACTGACGCTGATCCCACCCGCTCCGATGCGATCGGAAACAGGGCATGGATCTTTTTGGTCTGCAGTGAATTGCAGGGTTTGGATGCAGGGCGCCGATGAAGCCCGCTGATACGCATCTGCAGGGCCAGCCGCGAAGGTCAACAGGGAAGACTTAATGGCAAAAAAGACTGACGCTGCCTTCAAGGAAGGCGATTTCGTGGTGTATCCGACACATGGTGTTGGCCGCATTCTGGGAACCGAGAGCCGTGAGATCAGCGGTACCACGATCGAGATGCTTGTTGTTCGTTTTGAACATGACCGCATGACCCTGCGTGTCCCTATGGAAAAGGCCCGCTCGCTCGGTCTGCGCACCCTCAGCTCGAAAAAGCAGATGGAGCAGGCGATCACCACGCTGCAGGGCAAGGCGCGGGTTCGCCGGACAATGTGGTCGCGCCGCGCGCAGGAATATGAAACCAAGATCAAGTCCGGTGATCCGGTGTCGATTGCCGAGGTTGTCCGCGACCTGCATCGCCGCACCAACCAGTCCGAGCAATCATATTCCGAGCGGCAGATGTATCAGGCGGCGCTCGAGCGGCTGGCTCGCGAGTTCGCGGCAATCGAGAAGATCGATCAGGAAGCCGCCGCGACGAAGCTTGAGGATTTGATGGACGTCGCCTGACTGGCGCTGAAAATGACCCTGTGACGCGCAGACCAATTCACGCCTTGTCTTAATGTGATATGCTGTCGCCATGGCGAATGCATTCATCCAGGAAAAAGAACTGTTTCCGGTTCAGCCGCCCTTTGGCAGCGGCAAGCTTGATCGCGGTCTGCACCAGATTTACTACGAACAGGTTGGGCGACCTGACGGGCGGCCGGTGCTGTTCATCCATGGTGGTCCGGGGGCCGGGATCTCGGCGACGCATCGACGGCTGTTCAACCCCGACAGGTTTCATTGTGTGCTGTTCGACCAGCGTGGTTGCGGCCGCTCAACACCGCATGGGGAGATGGCGCAGAATACAACCCAGGACCTGATAGCCGATATCGAGGCGCTCAGGATCCGGCTTGGCATCGATCAATGGCTGCTGTTTGGTGGCTCCTGGGGCAGTACGCTTGCTCTTGCCTATGCCATCGCCCACCCGGAGCGTGTCACCGGCCTGGTGCTGCGCGGCATCTTTCTTGGTACGCGCGCCGAGGTTGACTGGTTCCTTCATGATATGGGCCGCTTCTTCCCCGAGGC
Source organism: Rhodobiaceae bacterium (assembly GCA_038138545.1). Lineage (GTDB taxonomy): Bacteria > Pseudomonadota > Alphaproteobacteria > Puniceispirillales > Puniceispirillaceae > UBA8309. Next base: position 6,669 of record JAYQDX010000039.1, read on the forward strand.
CTATGAGGATTTCATCGGCTTCCTGACCGAGGAGGAACGGGATGATGTCCTGCTCAGCTATCATGACAAGCTGACAAGCGACCAGGCGCTTGTTCATCAGCCGGCAGCCGAGCGATGGGCCTCCTACGAGACAAGCTGCTCGACCTTGCGGGCCGGCGTGCGGCGTGTCACCGGACGGTCGGCGCTGAGCATGGCACGGCTGGAAGTGCATTATTTCGTCAATGACTGTTTCATGCCGCCGGACCATATCATGACGAATATTTCGGTGATCCGGCATCTGCCGGCCCATATCATCCAGGGGCGGCATGACGTGATCTGCCCGCCGGTGACGGCGCACAGGCTGGCGGATGCGTGGGGCCGTCAGGCGAATCTGCGTCTTGTCGATGATGCCGGCCATTCCACCTTCGAGAACGGGATCGCGCATGCCCTGCTGGCGGCGCTGGATGAATTTGCCATCTGAGGGGTTCAGGCTGAGACGTTCAGGCCGAGATGTTCAGGCTAAGATGTTCAGGCGCGTGACTCCGTAAAAGCGTTAAACAGGCTATGCTTGCATTTCCGCTGGCAGCATCTGGAGGGGGTCTGCCTCCGGTTAACTGACAGAAAGGAAAGCATCGTGGTGTCATCCCAGAAACCCGAACGAAATTTCCGTATCACCAACAACAACGCCATCGACATGCATGTTGGCAAACGACTTCGTCTGCGGCGTACATTGCTTGGCATGAGCCAGGAACAGCTCGGTGCCGAACTCAACATCACATTCCAGCAGGTGCAGAAATATGAGCGTGCGGCGAACCGGATCAGCGCCTCGCGCCTGTGGGATATGAGCCAGATCCTTGATGTCCCGATCAGCTATTTCTTTGATGATATGTCGGAAATGACAATGCAGGCCTCACCCCGGCGCGTTGCCCGCGGACTGGACACGATTGAACTCGAGAACGACCCGTCCGGCGTCAAGGATCCGATGGCACGTCGGGAAACGCTTGAGCTGGTAAGAGCTTACTATAATATTGAATCAGCCAGCGCGCGAAAACGGGTTGCTGATATGGTCAAGACCATTGCGACGACCCTGACGGAAGAGTAGATATCCGCCAACATGCTGGCTGGGTTTAACCAGTTACTGGAGCGGGCAGGAGTTTTTGATGAATGATACGCCGGGCCGGGGACAGGCCGATCTTGCCGGAATCAGCTTTGAGGATGCGCTCCGTGAACTGGAGGGGATCGTAGCCTCGCTTGAACGCGGCGATGTCTCGCTTGACGATGCCATCACGGCCTTTGAACGCGGCACCGTGTTGAAGGCACATTGTCAGGCACGCCTTGAAGAGGCGCGGATGAAGGTGGAACAGATACGGCTCCCCACGGATGGCGGCCCGCCAAGCGAATCGGCACCATTCTCCGTCGACGGCTAGTCGGATGACCCTGCCAGCCTCGGTGCATGCGGATTCTGCGTCTGTTGAAAGCCATCTTGAATCGCTGTTCGACTCGCTTCCCGGACCCGCCAGCACTCTCGCCTACTCGATGCGCTATGCCACGATGAATGGGGGCAAGCGGCTGCGTGCCTGTCTTGTTCTGGCGGCCTCGCGGCTTGCCGGCGGTGGCCAATTATGCGGCGGGGCGATGCATGTCGCCGCCGCGGTGGAATGTCTTCATGCCTATTCGCTGGTTCATGATGATCTTCCGGCGATGGATGATTCCGATACGCGGCGCGGCAAGCCGGCCTGCCACATCGCCTTTGACGAGGCGACGGCCATTCTCGCCGGTGATGCGCTGCAAACGCTGGCATTCGGCATTCTTGCCGATCCCGGGGTGAGCGAGGATGCAGCTGTCCGCTCGCGGCTGGTGACCGAACTCGCCACCGCCGCCGGGGTTGGCGGCATGGCCGGTGGACAGATGCTCGATCTTGAGGCTGAAACAGGAACGCCTTCGCTTGCTGAGGTGCGCCAGATGCAGGCGATGAAGACCGGCGCGCTGATCCGCTTCGCCGCCGTCGCGGGCGGTATTCATGGCGGTGCGTCGGCAGAGCTTGAGGCCGCGCTTGCCGATTATTCACGGGATCTTGGTCTTGCCTTCCAGATTGCCGACGACCTGCTGGATTATGGCGGTGATGCTCAATCGCTTGGCAAGCCCGCCGGCCAGGATGCCGCGCGTGGTAAGGGAAGTTTCGTCGTTATGATGGGGCTGGACGCTGCGCGACAGACCGCGGCAGAGCTGATCGCCGGTGCCGAGGCGGCCCTCGCGCCCTGGGGCGAGGCGGCAGGTGACCTGCAGGCCATCGCGCGATTCGCTATTGAACGACGGTCATGATAGACCTTATATCCGGAAAAGATGAATTGGAAAGGCCGGTCCAATACACCGGATCAGAGGGCGAATGACAGCAACTCCCCTGCTTGACAGCGTCGCCACCGTTGAAGAGCTTCGGCGCCTCCCCGAGAGCGAACTGCAGCGTCTTGCCGCCGAATTGCGGACGGCGACCATTGATGCCGTGTCGAAGACCGGTGGCCATCTCGGTGCCGGGCTTGGCGTTGTGGAGCTGACGGTTGCCCTGCATTACGTTTTCCAGACCCCGGATGACAGGCTGATCTGGGATGTCGGCCACCAGGCCTATCCGCACAAGATCCTGACCGGTCGCCGCGACCGTATCGAGACCCTGCGCCAGAAGGGCGGGTTGTCGGGCTTTACCAAGCGGAGCGAGTCCGCTTTCGACCCTTTTGGTGCCGGCCATTCATCGACCTCGATTTCCGCCGGTCTCGGCATGGCCGTGGGAAGCGACCTTCAGGGACACCGGCGTAACGTCATCTCGGTGATTGGCGACGGCTCGATGAGCGCCGGCATGGCGTTCGAGGGGATGAACAATGCCGGCGCCTCGGATTCGCGGCTGATCGTCATTCTGAACGACAATGATATGTCGATCGCGCAGCCTGTCGGCGCGATGAGCAGCTATCTGTCGCGTCTGATCACATCGGAGCCGTTCCACTCGATCCGTGATCTGATGCGCGAGGTGGCAAGCCGCTTTCCGGCCGAGATTGAACGCACGGCGCGGCGCGCCCGCGAGGCGGCACGCGATCTGATCAGTGGCAATTCGGTGTTCAGCCAGCTTGGCTTTCTTCATATCGGGCCGATTGACGGCCATGACATGTCGCATCTTCTGCCGGTGCTGAAAAACATCCGCGATGGCCATGCGCGCGGGCCGGTGCTGGTTCATGTGGTGACCGAAAAGGGCAAGGGCCATCCTTTTGCCGGTCCGTCCGCTGAAAAATATCACGCTGTTCCGAAATTCGACGTCATTACCGGCACGCAGCAGAAATCGGTCGGCAATGCGCCAAGCTACACGTCGGTGTTTGCGCAGGCGCTGATGGCCGCGGCCGAGGCCGATGACCGAATTGTCGCGATCACGGCGGCGATGCCGTCCGGCACCGGGCTCGATAAGGTCAAGACGCGGTTCCCGAACCGGGTGTTCGATGTCGGGATTGCCGAGCAGCATGCGGTGACCTTTGCCGCCGGTCTCGCGACCGAGGGCATGCGGCCCTTCTGCGCGCTCTATTCCACATTCCTGCAGCGCGGCTATGACCAGATTGTGCATGATGTGGCGATTCAGAAGCTGCCGGTCCGTTTCGCCATCGACCGGGCCGGGGTGGTTGGCAATGATGGTGCCACGCATGCCGGTGTCTATGATGTCGCCTATCTGTCCTGTCTTCCCAACATGGTCATCATGTGCCCGTCCGACGAGGCCGAACTCCTGCATATGGTCGCCACCGCCGCCGCCCATGATGACGGGCCGAGTGCTGTGCGCTATCCACGCGGCGAGGGTGTCGGCATCGATCTGCCGGATGCCGGCGAGGTGCTACCCATCGGGCGTGGCCGGATCATTCGCGAGGGGGAGGGCACGGCCCTGCTGTCACTTGGCACTCGTCTTGCCGACTGCCTGACGGCGGCGGATGAGCTGGCGGCGGCGCACGGTGATTTCACCATCGCCGATGCCCGCTTTGCCAAGCCGCTGGACACCGATCTGATCGACCGGCTGGCGACATCGCATGACCGCCTGCTGATTGTCGAGGAAAACAGCCCCGGCGGTTTCTCGGCGCATGTCATGCAGTATCTTGCCAATGCCGGCCATCTTGACAGCGGTCTGGTGGTGCGCTGCATGTCGCTTCCCGACCGGATGATCGACCATGACAGCCAGGCAGGGCAGATCGCCCTTGCCGGCCTTGATGCCCGCGGCATTGCGGAAACGCTTCTTGCCATGCCCGGGCTTGCTTTGCC
>JAYQDX010000039.1:11025-19912 GCA_038138545.1 Rhodobiaceae bacterium
GGGGATGACGGCGACTCCGGGCATGAAACACGCGGCAAGGCCACGTCCTGAACCCATGACCGATGATACGCCTGTTCGCGCCGACCTGTTGCTGGTGCGCCGCGGGTTGGCGGCATCACGCGAGCGTGCGCGGAGCATGATCACCGGCGGGCTTGTCAGCGTCGACGGGGCGGTGATGACGCGGCCGGCGCGCCGCCTTGCCGCAAGCGTCGGCATCACTGTCAGTGGCCCCGACATGCCGTGGGTCAGCCGTGCCGCGCTAAAGCTTCTTGGCGGGCTGGAGGCATTTCCCAGCATTGATCCGTCGGGCCGTCACTGTGTCGATATCGGCGCCAGTACCGGCGGGTTCACCGAGGTGTTGCTGGCACGCGGCGCTGCCCATGTGGTGGCGGTCGATGTCGGGCATGGGCAGATTCATCCAAGGATTGCCGAGGACCCGCGCGTCGACTCGCGTGAGGGTGTCAATGCCCGCGACCTGGTGGCGGGTGATTTTGCCACACTGCCGGAATTGATCGTCTGTGATGCATCCTTCATCTCGCTGACCAAGGTTCTGCCGGCGGTGATGAATATTGCCGCGCCCGGCGCCGGTCTGCTGGCGCTGGTCAAGCCGCAATTCGAGGTTGGTCGCGCGGCGATAGGCAAGGGTGGGGTGGTGCGTGATGCGCAGGCCATTGGCGATGCTCTGGCGATGGTTGAAAGCTGGCTTGCCGCCGATATGGGCTGGCAGTTGATCGGCATGGCACCATCGCCGATCGACGGTCAGGACGGAAACCGGGAATTCCTGCTGGCCGGCCGCAAAGCCTAGCCGTCAAAAAGGCCGCATTGCGCCCGGTGGCGCATCAGCGCATCGAGGAGCGTCACCGCCATCATCGCCTCGGCCACCGGCACGCCGCGAATGCCAACACAGGGGTCGTGGCGGCCCTTGGTGACCACCTCGACATCCGTGCCATCCATATCCACCGAACGGCGCGGCGTCAGGATCGAGCTTGTCGGTTTGATCGCCACCCGCACCACAAGCTGCTGGCCGGTGGAAATACCGCCAAGAACGCCGCCATTGTTGTTGCTGGTGAATTCCGGGCCATTGTCACCGGCGCGCATCTCGTCACCAGCCTCGCGCCCGTCAAGCGCGGACAACGCGAAACCGCCACCAATCTCGACACCCTTGACCGCATTGATCGTCATCATCGCGGCGGCAAGGTCACTGTCCAGCTTGCCATAGACGGGCTGGCCAAGGCCGGCCGGTACGCCGTCGGCAACGATTTCGAGAACCGCACCGGCGGAACTTCCGGCCTTGCGGACTCCATCGAGATAGGTTTCCCATTCACCGGCCGCCACCGGGTCGGGGCAGAAAAACGGGTTGTTCCCGGTCTCGTCCCAGTCAAGGCGGTCGCGGTCGATCCCGTGCGGTCCGATCTGCACGACACCACCGCGGATCCGGAAGGACTCACCAAGTGCGGCTTTCAGCACCCGGTCGGCAATGGCGCCCGCGGCCACACGCACCGCCGTCTCGCGCGCCGAGGACCGTCCGCCACCGCGATAATCGCGAATGCCGTATTTCTGCTGATAGGTGAAGTCGGCATGGCCAGGCCGGAACTGGCGGGCGATCTCGCTGTAATCCTTCGACCGCTGGTCCTTGTTGCGGATCAGCATGGCGACAGGGGTGCCGGTCGTCATCCCCTCGAACACGCCGGACAGAATCTCGACCTGATCTTCCTCGCGGCGCTGTGTGACAAAACGGCTCTGCCCCGGCTTGCGGCGATCAAGATAGGGTTGCAGGTCCGCTTCGGACAGCGGCACACGCGGCGGCACGCCATCGACGATGCAACCGATGCCGGGGCCATGGCTTTCACCAAAGCTGGTGAAGGAAAAGAGGGTTCCGAAGCTGTTGTCGCCCATGTCAGACGACCGATATATCGGGCGCGTCGACCGCTTTCATTCCGACAACGTGATAGCCGCAATCGACGTGGTGCGTTTCGCCGGTTACGCCTGATGAAAGGTCGGACAGCAGATACAGACCCGCCCCGCCGACATCATCAAGCGTCACATTGCGCTTCAGCGGCGAGTTGTATTCGTTCCATTTGAGAATATAGCGGAAATCGCCGATGCCGGAGGCGGCCAGTGTCTTCATCGGGCCGGCCGACAGGCCGTTGACCCGGATGTTGCGCCCGCCGAGATCGACCGCGAGATAGCGCACCGAAGCTTCCAGCGCCGCCTTGGCGACACCCATGACGTTATAATGCGGCATCACGCGCTCGGCGCCGTAATAGGTCAGCGTCAGCAGAGAACCGCCATCATTCATCATCGCGGTGGCCTTGCGGGTGATCTCGGTAAAGGAATAGACCGAGATATCCATCGTGCGGCGGAAATTGTCGCGAGTCGTGTCGACATAGCCGCCCTTCAGCTCCTCCTTGTCGGAATAGGCAATGGCATGCACAACAAAGTCCAGCGTGCCCCATTCTGCCCTCAGCCGGTCGAACACGGCGTCGACGCTGGCCTCATCCGTGACATCGCATGGCAGAACAAGATCACTGCCAACCGAGGCGGCGAGGGGGACAACACGCTTCTGAAGCGCCTCGCCCTGAAAGGTGAAGGCAAGCTCGGCCCCCTGCTCGGCGAGTTTCGCGGCAATGCCCCAACCGATCGAACGGTCATTCGCGACACCCATGATGAGGCCGCGCTTGCCAGCCATGACGCCAGAGGAAGTCTGCTCGGACATGTGATTCACCCCTTCTGAAATACGCTAGACGGATCGAGCGTCAATATGGCACGGCTGATTCGCCAGAACAAGACGCCGCCGCGCCGACAAGGGCACCGCAGTGAAGCTTTGCAGAATTCCCGGCGAGGCTCAGCGCAGGCTGTATGTGGTCCGGCGCGTGATCTCGACCCGCTCACCACTCGCCAGCGGGGTGTTTGTCTCGAAGGTGATGATCCGGTTGTCGACCTCGATACGGTGGCGATAGCCGGTGATCTCCTCGACCGTCTCCTCGAGCATCACCTTGCGGACATTGCAGACTTCCTGCTGCCGGTAGCCGACGATTTTCTGGCCACCGGACTGGTTCTTCTTCGCATGCTCACGCCCGAGAATGGCGCCGACAACAGCGCCGGCGGCGCCAGCCCCCTCATTGTCCGAGGTCTTGTTGCCGATGGCCGAGCCGATCACCCCGCCAAGGATCATCGCCCCCAGATCCGAACCATTATTCGCCGCGCCGGCCTCGGCATAGACGGGAACATCCTGCGTCTCGCAGACCCGCTGGTCGGACGGTGTCTTGCGGATATAGCTTGTCATGACCGGATCGGACCGCGTGACGGTTCCGATCACGGTCTCGATGCGGGTTTCCGCCGAGGCGGCAAGCGGTGTGAGCGCCAGCGTGCCGGCCGTGGCCATTGTCGCGATCATCGCGCCAAGTGCTGTTGGAAGTGAAGGACGTGCCATGGTGAGCCTTTACCCTGAGATTTTGAATGGGAACAAGATAAATCCAGAATCGTACCAAATTGTGGCAGGCCGGCCGGTGGTCGGTGATGAGGCGGGCCGCACCATTGCCAAAGCACCGCGCAATGCCCATCTGCGTTGTGTTGGCGGCAATCGCATAACACGCAAACTCCATCCGCAGACTCCATCCGAGGGCAAGATCATGCATATCGAAGCGGGAACCGATCCGTTCACCCTGTTCCAGACCTGGTATGACGAGGCGGTGGCCTCGGAAATCAACGATCCCGACGCCATGGCGCTGGCCAGCGTTGATTCGTCCGGCATGCCGTCGGTGCGGATGGTTCTGCTCAAGGAATGGGGCGAGGACGGCTTCGTCTTCTACACCAACTATGAAAGTCGCAAATCGGGCGAATTGCTGGCCACCGGCAAGGCCGCCTTCTGCATCCACTGGAAAAGCCTGCGCCGTCAGGTGCGGGTCACCGGGCCGGTCAGCCGGGTAGATGGCGCGCGCTCGGACGCCTATTTCGCCAGCCGTGGCCGTGGCAGCCGCATCGGTGCCTGGGCCTCGGCGCAGTCACAACCGCTGGACTCGCGCGACGATCTTGCCGCCGCGGTGGCCGAAACCGAGGCACGCTTTCCCGGTGACGTGCCGCGCCCGCCGCATTGGGGCGGATTCCTGATCGCGCCGCAGGAGATCGAATTCTGGGCCGATGGCGAACACCGGCTTCATGACCGGTTCCGCTTCACTGCCGACGGCCCCGATGGCTGGGACATCCAGCGGCTGAATCCCTAGATAGCTGTCCCGATTTTTTCCGCGTCCCGACCTTTGCGGACTTCGTGCCAGGTGATGGTGATGCCACTGGCGACGATCAGCATGCCGCCGATGATCATTCCGGCAGACAGTCTTTCACCAAAGATCAGCCAGCCAATCAACCCGGCCCACAGCACACAGCTGTATTTGACCGCCGACATGGATGCGGCGCTGGCGTAACGAAGCGCCGCGATCATGCCGGCAGCGCCAAGCGAGACTGTGATCCCGGCGGCAGCGTACAGCGTGAATTGCCGTATATCGATGCGCAGCCATGAAGTGTCAAAGGCAAAGGCGGCTGCGCCAATGGTCAGGAGATGCGTCCAGACCACCAGCGCCATCGTGTGTTCATGCGCAATTGAGGCACGGACAAGGATGTCCCGACAGGCGATGGTCACCGCCACCAACACTGGCAGAAGGATGATCCAGTTCCTTGTTTCCAGCGAGGGTGATGTCATGACAAGGACACCGACAAATCCGGTAAGTGTCGCCATCCATTGCAGGGCCCCGATCCGCTCGCCAATCAGCAGTGGCGAGACCAGCGCCACCATGATCGGGCTGAGATAGGCAAGCACGATCGCGCTCGCCAGCGGGATGAAGCGAAGCGATATCGTGAACAGGAAAAGCGACACCACCGCCAGAACCGACAGCAGAAGTGCCAGCCTGATGTTGCGTGGCAGCAGGGTTTCAGGGCGGCTCCCGGCCAGTGAAAAGGCGATAAGGGGCAGCAGGGCGAACAGGCCGCGGAAGAACAACACCTCCGCCGTTCCCGCGCTGACCAGTGCTTCCTTCACCAGCGCGTCATTGATTGTCACAAGCAGACTTGCGGTTGCTGTCACAATGACCGCCAGCAATGTCGGGCTGATCATGGTCCTCAATCCCGGGTGGTTGTCAGATTAGTCGACCGTGACCGTACAGAACGCGCGTGGGGACAAGGCGGGGCGAGGGGGTGGCCAAGCAATATCGTGGCGAAAATCGTCTTTGGCGCCTGTGACTGTCAATGATGCCGGTTTCACGTTTCCGTTACCGACCGGGAATCGTCATCGACATGGGTGGCAGATGTCGGTTTCGCGACTCTCACCTCACGTCTAAACTGGGCAAAACTGGTCGCATGGCAGACGCTTTTGCGACGGCATTTTGCCTACCATCCGGCGATAGCGAGCCGGGCAATGTCGTGCAGGCCATAAGGCACTGTGCGCATTCTGGTTGCCGCAGAATTTTGCGGGAAAGACTTGTGGAGGTGTCGGGATGAAGACGCATGCACGCGTTGTTGTGATCGGGGGCGGTGTCGTTGGTGTCAGTGCGCTGTACCACCTTGCCAAAAAGGGCTGGTCGGACGTTGTCCTGATCGAGCGCAAGGAACTGACGTCGGGATCGACCTGGCATGCCGCCGGCCTGCTGCCGCTGTTCAACATGTCCTACTCGGTTGGCCAGATTCACAAATATTCGGTGAAGTTCTATCAGGAGCTTCAGGAGGAGACCGGCATGAATGTCGGCTTCCGCAATGTCAGCAACATCCGCCTCGCGGACAATGAGGACCGGATGGATGAATATCGGCAATATGCCGGTGTCGCCAGCACCATTGGCGTTGATGTCGATTTCCTGACCCCCGACGAGGTTCGTGACCTCTGGCCGCTCTGCAACACCGAAGGTCTGGTCGGCGCGATCCGGCATCCCGGCGACGGCTATATCCAGCCGGCCGACCTGACCCAGGCGCTGGCGCGCGGCGCCCGCGACCGCGGCGCCGAAATCTATCGCAACACCACGGTGACCGGCATCTCGCGGACCGAGGCCGGTGAGTGGAAGGTGACAACCGACAAGGGCGAGATCACCTGCGAGCATGTCATCAGCGCGACCGGCAATTTCGCCCGCCAGACCGGGCGCATGGTCGGGTTGAACGTGCCGGTCATCCCGGTCGAGCATCAATATATCGTCACCGAACCGCATGAGGCCATCAGGGCGCGGCAGGCCGAGGGGCTGCCGGAGATGGGTGTGCTTCGCGATTCCGACGGGCGCTGGTACATGCGCGAGGAGGCTGGCGGTCTGATCCTCGGCCCGTATGAGGCCGGCGCACCGGCCTGCTATGTCGACGGGCCGAGTGCCGAGTCCGAATATGAGCTGTTCCAGGAGGATCTGGAGCGTCTGGAACCGCATATCGAATCCGCGATGCACCGCGTGCCGGCCTTCGGCGAGGTCGGGGTGAAGAAGGTCTATAATGGCGCCATCGCCTACACGCCCGACGGCAACCCGATCATCGGTCCTGCCTGGGATCTGCCGAATTTCTGGCTCAGCGAGGGCCACAGTTTTGGCATCACGGCGGCCGGCGGTGCCGGCTGGCAGCTTGCCGAATGGATCGTCGAGGGCGAGCCGACAATCGACATGCTTGGCGTCGATCCACGTCGGTATGGCAGCTACACCACCGAATCCTATCTGAAGGCGAAGAATGAGGAGGCGTATGAAAATGTCTTTGTCATTCACTATCCGGACGAGGAACGCGGCGGCGCGCGCCCACTACGCACCGCACCATGCTATGACCGGCTGAAATCGCTTGGCGCGGTGTTCGGCCAGAAATTCGGCTGGGAGCGCGCCAACTGGTTCGCGCCGGAAGGCGTGCCGCAGGAGGACCATTGGTCGTTCCGGCGCTCCAACTGGTTCGAGCATGTCGGCAACGAGGTGCGCCACACGGCGGCGCATGCCGGACTTCTCGACATGTCGGCCTTCGCCAAATGCCGCATTTCCGGGCCCGGCGCCGAGGCGTTTCTCGATAATCTGACGGCCAACAAACTGCCGCGCGGCATTGGCCGGGTGTCGCTGTCACATGCTCTGACCGAACGTGGCGGCGTGCATTCGGAATATACGATCCAGCGGGAATCCGCCGACAGCTTCTATATTGTGTCCGCCGGCGCCAACCAGCGGCTTGACCATGACTGGATCAGGAAACACATGCCGGATGACGGTTCGGTGCGGTTCGACAATCTGACCAATTCGATCGGGGTTCTGGTACTGGCCGGTCCGCGCGCGCGGGATATTCTGCAGAAGGTGACCCGCACCGATCTCTCCAACGCGGCCTTCCCCTGGCTGTCGAGCCGTCTGATCGACGTCAATATGGCGCCCGCCATGGCGTTTCGGATGAATTATGTCGGCGAGCTTGGATGGGAGTTGCACCATCCGATCGAGTATCAGAACCATATCTTTGATGCGCTGATGGAGGCTGGCGCCGAGTTTCAGCTGAAGCCGTTCGGCATTCGCGCCATGGACGCGATGCGGCTGGAGAAATCCTACCGTATGGTTGGCACCGAACTGTCGATTGAATATGCGGCGCTGGAAAGCGGCCTCGACAGGTTCGTGCATCTCAACAAGGGCGATTTCATCGGCCGGCAGAAACTGAGCGAGTGGCAGCAGCGCGGCTTTGCCAACGCCATGGTGACCATCGAGGTTCATGACACCATCGATGCCGATGCCATTGGCGGCAACCCGATCATGCTCCCCGATGGCGAGGTGGTGGGGCGCGCAACAAGCGGGGGCTATGGCTTCCGGATCGACAAGTCGCTTGCCATGGCGATGGTGCGGCCGGACCTTGCGACAGTGGGGACAGAACTGATGATCGACATTCTCGACCGGCGGCTTGCCGCCACCGTCATCGAAGAGTCCCCCTATGACCCGACAAACGAGAAGCTTCGTGCCTGATCCGCGCACAGCTTCACGACAGACAGCAAAGACAGGGCCGAAAACATGTCCGATGTAGAAACAGCACAGCGTGGCCGCCGGCGTGGCGGTGGTCGCGACGCCAGACGGCAGATGCGCGCCGGTGGTGGCGCGGCGCCGGCAAAGCCCTATATCACCCGCAATCTGCCACCGGTCGATATCCTCAGCGACGAGGCGGCAGAGATCATCGAGGCCAATGCCGAAACCATTCTTGAAGAGATCGGAATCGATTTCCTGGAGGATGAGGAGGCGCGCGGCATGCTGAAGGATGCCGGCTGTGACGTGCAGGGCGAGCGTGTGCATTTCCCGCGCGGGCTGGCGCGTGAGTTGTGCGGGACCGCCCCGTCAAGCTTCACCCAGCATGCCCGCAATCCGGAACGCTCGGTCGAGATTGGCGGCAACAACATGGTGTTCGCCCCGGTCTATGGCCCGCCCTTTGTGCGTGACCTGACCGATGAGCGGCGCTATGCGACAATCGAGGATTTCCGGAATTTCGTGAAGCTTGTCTACATGCTTCCCGGCTTTCACCATTCCGGCGGCACGGTCTGTGAGCCGGTTGATTTGCCGGTGACAAAGCGGCATCTGGAAATGGTCTACGCGCATCAGCGCCTGTCCGACAAACCCTATATGGGTTCGGTCACCGCGCCCGAGCGCGCGCAGGATACGATCGACATGTCGAAAATCCTGTTCGGTGACGAGTTTGTCGAGAACAACACCGTCATCATCAATCTGATCAACGCCAACTCGCCGATGACCTGGGATGCGACGATGCTTGGCGCGCTGAAGGTCTATGCCCGCAACAACCAGGCGGTCATCACCTCGCCCTTCATCCTGGCCGGTGCCATGTCACCGGTGTCGGTTGCCGGCACGCTGGCACAGACGCTTGCCGAGGCGATGAGCGGCATTGCCTTCACGCAGCTTGTGCGCAAGGGCGCGCCGGTGGT
>JAYQDX010000040.1:0-19897 GCA_038138545.1 Rhodobiaceae bacterium
CTTGGCGCCTTCGAGCCGAATTCCAAGCCCTGGGGCATGGACGGCATTCCCGAGGATTTCGAATTCGACTCGCTTCCCGAGGATTTCGATCATTTCGAGCCGATTCTGGAACGTGCTGTGGAACGCCTGCCGGTGCTGGCGACAGCCGGCATCCAGACCTTCTTCAACGGGCCGGAAAGCTTCACGCCCGATGACCGCTACATTCTTGGCGAGGCACCGGAGCTGAAGAATTTCTTTGTCGCCGCCGGCTTCAATTCGGTGGGAATCCAGTCGGCCGGCGGTGCCGGCATGGTGCTGGCCGAATGGATGGATACGGGTAACGCGCCGATGGATCTGTGGGATGTCGATATCCGGCGGATGCAGCCCTTCCAGGCCAACCGCACCTATCTCCGCACGCGTGTTTCGGAAACGCTCGGCCTTCTTTATGCCGACCATTTTCCGTACCGACAGGTGGAAACGGCGCGCGATGTCAGACAGTCGCCGATCCATGACCGGCTGAAGGAAGGCGGTGCCTGTTTCGGTGAGGTCAGCGGCTGGGAGCGCGCCAACTGGTTCCTGCCACCGGCCGAACGCGAGGCCGGCAGGGAAGCCGCCTATGAATATAGCTGGAAGCGCCAGAACTGGTTCGATTACAGCGCCGATGAACACCGCGCCGTGCGATCGCATGTCGGCATGTTCGATTTGTCGAGCTTTGGCAAGATCAGGGTTGTCGGCCGTGATGCCGAGGCGGTGCTGCAGCGGCTTTGCGGCAATGATGTGGCGGTACCGGACGGCAAGATCGTCTACACCCAGTTCCTGAACGAGGACGGCCATATCGAGGCTGATGTCACCGTCACCCGGCTGTCACCGGATGAATTTCTTGTCGTCACGCCGGCGGCGACAGTGCGCCGCGATCTGCACTGGATCAACGGGCATATCCCCGATGATGCCCATTGCTTCGCCATGGATGTCACAGTGTCGGAATCGGTGATGGCGGTGATGGGGCCGGAAGCCCGCGATTTCCTGCAGCCGCTGATCCCGCAGAGTCTTGCAAACGAAGATTTCCCGTTCGGCACTGCGCGGCCGATCGAGATCGGGCATGGCATCGCCCGCGCGCACCGCGTCACCTATGTCGGTGAGCTTGGATGGGAGCTGTATGTGTCCAGCGACATGGCGAACCATGTCTTCGATACGCTGATGCGGCGCTCCGGCGACCATGCCCTGCGGCTGTGCGGGCTGCATGCGCTTGACAGTTGCCGGATCGAGAAGGCGTTCCGCCATTTCGGGCATGATATCTCGAATGAGGATCATGTTCTTGAGGCCGGTCTTGGCTTTGCTGTCAAGGAAGGCAAGCCGGACACCCGTTTTGGCGGCATGATCGGCGCCGATGCGGTGAAGGCAAAACGCAATGATGGCCTGTCGCAACGGCTGATGCAGTTCCGTTTGAGCGATCCGTCGCCGCTTCTCTACCACAATGAGCCGATCCTGCGTGATGGCGAGATTGTCGGCCATCTGACAAGTGGCAATTACGGCCATCATCTTGGTGGCGCGATCGGCCTTGGTTATGTGAAATGCGCCATGGATGGCGAAACCGCCGATGAGCAGCTGCGCTCCGAATACAGTATTGATATTGCCGGCAGCATTGTTCCGGCCGAAGTCAGCTTCCGTCCCCTGTACGACCCCAAGGCGGCCCGCGTCCGGCTCTAGGGCCAGGCCGCCGCATAGAGGAGTGAGCCAGATGACCAGACGCCTCTTCCCCCGGATCCCCGCCTCGTCACGCCGCGCCGGTGGGCGCGCCGCCCGCCGGATGGAACGCGCCGCGCCGCTGGCGGCGGAATTGCGACCGGTCCGGCCCGGCCTGCCAGGCGGTCAATATCGCCCGCTTGATGACGCGGCGGTTCAGGCCATCGACAGCGCGGTCTATCAGATCCTCGAGGAAATCGGCCTCAGCCAGGCGCCTGACAGCGGGATTGCCTGTATGACGGCGGCTGGTGCCATTGCCGGTGATGACGGGCGCGTGCGCTTCCCGCGCGCGCTTGTCGACGACATGCTGGCAAGGGCGGCACGTGACATCACGCTGTTCGGACAGGATCCAAGGCACGACATGCTGTTGTCCGGTTCGCGCGTGCATTTCGGCACCGCCGGGGCGGCGGTCCATGTTGTCGATGTCGAGAACAACAGCTATCGCGAATCCTATCTGGCTGACATTTATGATGCGGCGCGGATCGTCGAGAATATGGACAATATCCATTTCTTCCAGCGGCCGATGGTGGCGCGTGATGTCCCCGACCCGGCGGCGCTTGATCTCAACACCGTCTATGCGGCAGTGAAGGGGACGACCAAGCATGTCGGTACCAGCTTCACCGAGGCGCCCTTCGTCGCGCCGGCGATCTCGATGCTTCATGACATTGCCGGCGGCGAGGATAAATGGCGCGCCAGGCCCTTTGTGTCGAACAGCAACTGTTTTGTCGTGCCGCCGCTTCGCTTCGCCACCGAATCCTGCCAGGTGATGGAAGAGGCGGTCCGGGCCGGCATGCCAGTCTTGTTGCTATCGGCCGGGCAGGCCGGGGCCACGGCGCCGGCGGCCATCGCCGGGGCGGTGGCGCAGGCACTTTCCGAGGTCATCGCCGGGCTGATCTATGTCAATGCGATGTCGCCCGGACATCCCTGCATCGTCGGCACATGGCCGTTCGTGTCGGATCTGCGGACCGGCGCCATGTCCGGCGGGTCGGGCGAACAGGGGCTGCTGACGGCGGCCTGTGCGCAGATGCTGCAACATTACCGGTTGCCCGGCGGCGCGGCGGCTGGCATGGCTGATTCCAAGATGCCGGATGCGCAGTCAGGCTATGAGAAGGGCAGCACGCTGGTCATGGCCGGGCTGTCCGGGCTGAACATGGTCTATGAGGCTGCCGGCATGCACGCCTCGCTGCTGGGTTTCTGCCTGGAATCACTGATTATCGACAATGACATGCTTGGCCAGTGCATGCGCTGTGTGCGCGGCATCGAGGTCAATGAGCAGACAATCGGCATTGATGTGATGAAGGATGTCTGTATCGACGGGCCGGGACATTATCTTGGTCATGACCAGACAATCGGCCTGATGCAGACCGAATATGTCTATCCGGCGCTTGGCGACCGGTCCAGCCCGAAGGAGTGGGAGGAGCTTGGCAAGCCCAACCTTGTCGCCGAGGCGGTGAAGCGCAAGCAGCAGATCCTCGCCAATTTCACGCCGCAGCATATTTCCCCCGAACTTGACGCGAGGCTGCGCGCCAGCTACCAGATTTTACTCGATTGACGACCGGTGGCTGGCGACGGACTTGGCCCCGCGAAATCGACTTTGAAATGGCCACAAGACTGTGCGCCGGGTGCCGGAGGTGGCAGTGACTGAAACGGTTCGCAACGTTCTCTGGATCATGGCTGATCAGCTGCGTTATGACTATCTGTCCTGCGCCGGCCATCCGCATCTTCACACACCGCATATCGACGCGTTGGCGGCGCGTGGCGTGCGGTTCGACCGCGCCTATGTGCAGTCGACCACCTGCGGATCCTCGCGGATGAGCTATTACACAAGCCGCTATATGCGCTCGCATGGTGTCACCTGGAATGCCGTGCCGCTCCGCATCGACGAGCTGACGCTTGGCGACTATCTGAAAGAGCTTGATATCCGCACCGCGCTGGTTGGCAAGACGCATATGGCCGCCCACAGGCCGGCGATGAAACGGCTCGGGATCGAGGCGGATTCGGCGGTCGGGGTGCATGTCACGCAATGCGGATTCGAGCCCTATGAACGCGATGACGGGCTGAACCCGACAGAACGGCTTCCGGCCGCGGGGCTGGCCTATAACCGTTACATGCAGGACAAGGGCTATGATGGCGACAACCCCTGGCATGACTGGGCCAACGCCGCCGAGGATGAGGAGGGGAATATCCTGTCGGGCTGGCTGCTGGCGCATGCCGACAAACCGGTGCGCGCCGCCGAGGAAGACACCGAAACCCCTTATATGACCAGGCGCGCGATGCAGTTCATCGACGAGGCCGAGGACAAGGGCCAGCGATGGTGCTGCCATCTGTCCTATATCAAGCCGCACTGGCCCTATGTCGCGCCGGCACCCTATCACGACATGTATGGCGCTGATGACCTGATCCCGGCGGTGCGCCACGAAATCGAACGCCAGAATCCGCATCCGGTCTATGACGCCTTCATGCAGCAGCGCGCCGCCGAGGTGTTTTCGCGCGACGGGGTGCGCGAACATGTGCTTCCCGCCTATATGGGGCTGATCAAGCAGATCGACGACCAGATCGGCAATCTGATGGCGTTTCTCGAGGAACGCGGTCTTCTCGACAATACGATGATTGTCTTCTGTTCCGACCATGGTGACTATCTTGGTGACCACTGGATGGGTGAGAAGGACATGTTCCACGAACAGTCGGTGCGGGTGCCGCTGATCATCTGCGACCCCCGACAATCGGCCGACGCCACACGCGGCACGGTCGAGACCCGCCTTGTCGAGGGGGTCGATCTGCTGCCGACCTTTGTCGAGGCCTGTGGTGGCGAGGTGGCAAGCCATATCGTCGAGGGGCGTTCGCTGGCCCCGTTGCTGGCCGGCGAGGCGGTGCCCGACTGGCGACAGGTGGTGTTCTCGGAATATGATTATGGCCATCAGCGCATGCGTGTGCTGCTTGATCGCGAACCTGACGAATGCCGGATGATCATGGTCTTCGACGGGCGCTACAAGATGGTTTATTTTCAGGGATACCGCCCGCTTCTGCATGATCTGGAGACCGACCCGGAGGAATATTTCGATCGCGGTGAGGATCCGGAATATGCGCCGGTGATCGAGCGGCTGACGGCGCATCTGAATGACTGGGCGCTGACCGCGAAATATCGTGTGACAAGAAGCGACAGTGATGTCGCGGCCTATGCGAAGAATAATGCGCAGCTTCGCGGCGGGATCGTTCTGGGATTCTGGGACGAGGCGGAATTGCTGGCGGCTCGCAAAAAGGCGGGTATTGTCAAGAATGAAGACTGATACCGCCGGTCGGTAACGGTGGCAGGGAACGGGATCAGGGCATGTATCAGGCACCTGTAGATGACATGAAATTCGTGCTGCGGCACCTTGTCGGGCTTGACGGGGTGGCGGCGCTGGATGGCATGGACATGGTCTCGGACGACCTTGTCGAGGCGGTTCTTGACGAGGCTGGCAAGCTTGCCAATGAGGTCATCGCGCCATTGAACCATGCCGGTGATATCGCCGGGTCGGTGCGCCATGAGGATGGCCGGGTGACAACGCCCGCCGGCTTTGGCGAGGCCTGGAAGTCGATGTCCGAGGGAGGCTGGATCGGTCTCAATGCGGCACCCGAGCATGGCGGGCAGGGGCTGCCGCAATGCGTCAGCGCGGCCGTGAATGAAATGTGGAACGGCGCCAACATGGGGTTCGCGCTGTGCCAGCTGCTGACGCAGGGCGCGATCCATGCGCTGGAGATTGTCGGCAGTGACGCGCAAAAGGACACCTATCTGCCGCGTCTGAATGCCGGCGAATGGTCGGGGACGATGAATCTGACCGAGCCGCAGGCGGGGACCGATCTGGCAGCGCTTCGCACGACGGCGACGCCGCAGGGGGATCATTATCTGATCCGTGGCCAGAAGATCTATATCACCTATGGCGAACATGACATGAGCGAGAACATCATCCATCTCGTTCTGGCGCGTCTTCCGGACGCACCGCCCGGGGTGAAGGGTATCTCGCTGTTCATCGTGCCGAAATATCTGGTCAATGAGGATGGCAGCCTTGGCGCGCGCAATGATGTGCATTGCCTGTCGATCGAAAAGAAGCTTGGTATCAGGTCATCACCGACGGCGGTTCTGCAATATGGCCAGGATGGCGGCGCCATCGGCTATCTTCTCGGCGAGGAGAATCGTGGCCTCGACTGCATGTTTCTGATGATGAACAGCGCGCGTTTTGATGTCGGGCTTCAGGGGCTGGCGATTTCCGAACGCGCCTATCAACAGGCCGTCGGCTATGCCCGCGACCGGGTGCAGGGAACGCCGCTTGAACGTGCGCGCGGCGATGCCATTGTCCATCACCCGGATGTGTTGCGGCTGCTCACCGGCATGCGGGCCGAGATCGAGGCGATGCGCGCTCTGTTGCTTGTCGGCGGGGCCAGTCTTGACCGGGCGCATCTGCTGTCGGGGGATGATGCCGCCTTCTGGCAGACCCGCGCCAACCTTCTGATTCCGGTGATCAAGGGCTGGATGACCGAGCGGTCACTGCAACTGACCTCGGATGCCGTGCAGGTTCATGGCGGGATGGGCTTTATCGAGGAGACAGGCGCGGCGCAGCATCTTCGTGATGCGCGAATCCTGCCGATCTATGAAGGCACAACGGCGATACAGGCGAATGACCTGATTTTCCGCAAGACGCTGCGTGACAATGGCGATGCGGTCCGCATCCTGCTGGCAGAAATCCGCGATGATATGGGCCGGATCGCCGGAGGCGGCAATGGCGTGGCCGGTATCGCCGGGTCTGTCACCGCCGCCTGCGACACCGCCGAAACTGTCCTCGATACCGTTCTGGCGCGCGCCAATGCCCCGCGTGACGCCGCCGCGTCGGGAACCGATTTCCTGATGATGCTCGGCTATCTGGCCGGTGGCTGGCAGCTTGCGCGCGGTGCCGCCGCTGCCGCCGGGGCAATGGCCGACGGTGACGGCGATCCGGCCTTCATGAAGGCGAAACAGGCGACAGCCGGGGCCTATATGGCCTATAGCCTCCCCGAGGTTGGCAAGATGGCGGCACGGATTGCCGCCGGCCCCGAAGCGCTGGCTGGCATGGACCCGGACTGGCTGTAAGGATGCTGTCTGGCGCTAATTTCTGATCGCCGCCCCGTCATCCAGCATGCTGGTGATCCTGGCATGGGTCTGCGGGGTTTTCGCCAGCCTGATAAAGGCGGCACGCTCACGGGCATAGAGCTCCTGTTCATCCGCCATCTCGCCATCACCCGCACCGCGCAGCATGACGCTGGCGATGGCCATGGCCACGGTCTTGTCATGCGGCATGAAATCACCGCGGTCTATTCCCTCCTGCATGAAGGCGTCCATTTTCGCTGCCAGCGCCCCGTCGGCAAGCCGGGCCACCGGTGGTTGCGGCGCCTGATATCCGTCCTGCATTGCTTTCACCATCTCGATGGCGCGCGGCAATAGCCGGTCGCGGTTCATCACCGTTTCGTCGCGCGACTCCAGGAAATACATCATGCGGGCCGACAGCTGCGGCGATGATCCGGTGGCGCCATAGCCGATATTCATCCAGGTCTGCCAGGCGGCGTCGTCCCAGCTCTGTTTGGCGTCGAACCAGCGGAAATAGGTGTCCTTGATGCCGCCGCCGCCGGGGACAACGCCGACGCCGGCCTCGACAAGCCCCATCACCGAATTCGTGTGGACGACCAGCCTGTCGCAATGCGCCAGCACTTCGTACCCGCCGCCGGCAGCAAGTCCGGACGGCGCGCCGACAACCGGTACCGGCGTGTATTTGAGTTTGCAGACCGCCTGCTGGAAGCGGGTCAGGAAACCGTCGATACCGTCCCAGTCACCGGCCTCGATATAGGCGCGGAAGGCGTTCAGATCGACACCTGCGGAGAAATGCTGCGCATCATTATGGATGATGATCCCGGCACCATGATCCTCGGCCGCTGCGGCGACGATCTGCATCGATTCATCGGTCAGCGCGTTGGCCTTGGAGTGGAACTCGACAAGCCGCAGATCGCCGTCCAGGGCGAACAGGCTGGCCGCGTTGTTGCCGGCAATCGGCGTCAATGTCTGACGGGTCATGTGAAAGCGCATCACGCCGGCAGGCAGGCTGACCGGCCGGTATTTGCCATCGGCATGCCGCACATTCAGGGCGCCGGCGTCGGCGCGGTAGACCGGACCATCATTGACCAGCACCGGCGGGGGCGTGATGCCGGTCTCGGCGAAGAGCGCCGCCATTCTGTCAGGTCCGATGGCGTCGATCATCTCGAACGGGCCACGCTGCCAGTTGAAGCCGAGCTTCATCGCATCGTCGATATCCTGCGGCGAGACTGTGACGTCGGGAACAAGGCTCGCGGCGTAGGCGAGGACGCGTGCCAGCACCCGGCGGCAGAAATGCGCGCACGCATCATCGCCGTCAATGATCTCGTGCAGCGGTTCGCCGCGTGTGGCGCCGGCCTCGGCAGCGCGCAGCGCCGCGTCGGGCAGGGTCTTGTCGCGGGCGCGCGGGGTGGCGAGCGGGTCGCCGGGACCGGTCAGCGGGCGCGCCATCTGGGTGCCGTCATCGCCGGTGAGATAGAAACCGCCGCGTCCCTTGTCGCCGGTAAAGCCGTCCGCGATCATCGCCATGATCATGTCGTTGTGCCCGCCGACAGCGTGGAAGGCGTCGCCATCGGGAAGGATGCTGCGAAGCGAGGCGACAACATCAACCATCAGATCGATACCGATAAGGTCATAGAGGCCAAACACACCGGTTTTCGGGATACCCATCGGCCGCCCCATCAGCGCATCGGCCTGTTCGATATCAAGCCCGCACCGCATGGCCTCATCGATCCCGACCTGCAGGGCGAAGACACCGACCCGGTTGCCAAGAAAGCCCGGCGTGTCGGCGCATCGCACCACGCCCTTGCCAAGCACCCGGTCGTTGAAATCGGCAAGCCGGTCGATCACCTCCTCGGAGGTGTCGATGCCACGGACCAGTTCGAGAAGCCGCATATATCGGACCGGGTTGAAATAATGCGTGATCGCGAAACGCTGGCGAAAGGCTGTCGGCATATCCTCGACAAGAAGCCGGATCGGGATCGTCGAGGTGTTGGAGCTGACAATGCAATCCGGACCGATGGTCTCGTCAAGCCGCTTATACAGCTCTTTCTTGATGTCCAGACGCTCGACCACCGCCTCGATGATCCAGTCGCAGTCGGCAAGCTGGTCGAAATCATCGGTGATCGTACCGGTGATGATGCGGGATGCGTTCCGCTTATGCATCAATTGCGGCGGGTCGGAGGCAAGAAGCCGCTGGATCGCGCGTTCGGCCGGAGACGCCTCGCCGGCCGCTTTCGCCGGAAGGTCGAACAGCATCACCTCATGGCCGGCATTGGCGATCTGCGCGGCGATGCCGCTTCCCATCGTGCCGGCACCGATCACGGCAATCTTCTTGAAGCTCGATTCCATCATGGACATAACGGTTACCTCCGGCCGGCAATCGGCCCTGGTTCAGCGGGCGAGGAAGGTGGCCAGCGCCTCATTCACCTCAAGCGGGAATTCCGCCGGCAGAAAATGCCCGGCACGCTCGAAGGTGCGGGTCTCAGCGCCGGCAATCGACGCCGCCATCCTGTGTCCGAACTTGGCCGGCGTCATGCGATCACGGCCGGCAATCAGGCACAGGCTCGGCTGCGTCACCGCGGCCGCGGCCGCAGGCCCGCCATCATAGCTGTTGCATGCCACGAGATCGGCATGCAGGGCGGCGGCGTCATTCTGCGCCATCACCCGCCGTCCATAGCCAAGGAAGGAATGGCCCGGCTGCGTGTTGTCGAACATATGCGCCGCCGGACCGTGACCCCAGCTTGTCATCATCGCAAAGGCCTTCTCGGGCTTTGTGCGCGCCATGTCTATCAGCATGTCATTGACCGGGATCGCCATCGCGCCGGCAATCAGTGCCAACCGTGACACCCGGTCCACATGCCGTGCGGCCGCCTCCAGGGCGATCAGGACACCTTGCGAATGCGCAACATAGGTTGCGCTGGCGACACCGAGGCTTTCCAGCAGCGCCACGCTCCAGTCGGCCATCTCGCCGATGCTGGCGAGAGGCGCGCCGCCTGACAGGCCGTGCCCCGGCAGATCGGGCGCCAGAACGGCATGGCCGCGATGTGCGAAATAGCGGCTTTGCAGCACCCAGGTCAGGTGGCTCTGTCCGCTGCCATGAAGGAACAGCAGGACAGGCTTGCGGTTGTCGAAATCCACGCCGCCGGTCGCGATATGGATCATCTCGCCATGCAATTCATGCTTCATGATGCTCTCCTGCCGGCGGTTACTCGGCCGCCTTGGCGGCGACGCGCGCCGCTGCCCGGAATCCAAGCTCGAAATCGGCGGTGATATCGCTGATATCCTCAAGTCCGACCGACAGTCTGATCATGTCATCCGACAGCCCGCCCTCGACCATCGCCTCGGCGGAGATATGTGAATGGGTGGTGCTGGCCGGGTGGATGACCAATGTCTTGGCATCGCCGACATTCGCCAGATGCGATGACAGCTCGACCGCCTCGATAAAGGCTTTGCCGGCATCGCGCCCGCCCTTCAGCCCGAAGACGATGATCGACCCGGCGCCGCGTGGCAGCATCCGCTGGACCAGCTCATGGCTTGGATGATCGGGAAGCGTCGGATGCCTGACCCATGCCACCGCGTCATGGCCGGTCAGGAAGTCCAGCATCGCCGCTGTATTGTCCATGTGCCGCTGCATGCGAAGCGGCAGGGTTTCCAGCCCCTGGAGAATATGGAAGGCGTTCGTCGGCGACATCGAGGGCCCGAAATTATACATGCCCTCGGCGCGGAATTTCGCGGTGAAGGCGGCGGGGCCGAACTCCTCATGGAAGTTAATATCGTTCATCGCGTAATGCGGTGCGGCGATTGTCGGGAAGCGGTCGTCGCGTCCCCAGTCGAAATTGCCGCCATCGACGACCGCACCACCGATGGCAACGCCATGTCCGCCCATCCACTTCGTCAGCGAATGGATGATGATATTGGCGCCAAGCTCGATCGGCTTCAGAAGCCAGGGCGTGTTGAAGGTACAATCCAGCATCAGCGGGACATGCGCCGCGCGCGCCACCGCGGCGACGGCGGCGACATCCATCACATCGAGGCCGGGATTTCCGATCACCTCGCCGAAGATGATCTTTGTGTTGGGCTGGATAGCGGCGGCGATGGCGTCGGGATCGTCGGGCGCGACAAAGGTCGTGGTGATACCGAAACGCGGCAGCGTATTTTCAAGAAGATTGATGTTCGCGCCATACATGCGCGACGAGGCGACGATATGGTCGCCCGCCGAGCAGATGGTCATCACCGCGGTGGTCAGCGCCGCCATGCCGGAGGCTGTGGCGGTGGCTGCGACCCCGCCATCGAGCGCGGCCACCCGCTGTTCAAGGACGGCGACGGTCGGGTTTGAGATGCGGGTATAGAGGTGGCCGCCAAGCTCCATATTATAGAGCGCCGCCGCATGTTCGGTGTCACGGAAGACATAGGAGGTTGTCTGATGAATCGGCACGGCGCGCGAGCCATGCTGCTGGTCGGGAACATGGCCTGCATGAAGACTCAAAGTATCGAATTTGTAGTCGTCGCTCATCGCTGCGCTCCGTTGCGTCGGTCGCGTTCGGTTGTGCCGGACTGGCCGAAGGCTGTCAATTGCGGCAAGCGCCGCAACATTGCCAACAAGGTTTGCCTAGACCGGCATGAACCGGGCGATGCCGCCGGTTATCTCACGCATCATTTCGCCGCGTGTCACCAGATGGTTCAGATGCGCGCGCGCCTCGCAGCTGGCAAAATAGATTTCATGGTCGGTCAGTTCCATGGGGAACAGCGTGCCGATGGCATCATCCGTTGTCAGCGGCATGGGCGCGCCGCGAAGCTGGTCAAGCCGCCGGTCATGATGGGCGATCAGCTGCCGCGCCCGCCGCGCACCGTCGAAATAGTGCCAGTCATGGCCGCAGAAAATCTTCCAGTCTGGCGTCAGCCAGTCGAGCCCGCTCAGATAGTCATAATAATCGGCCAGCACATCGCCGTCCGGTGCGCGCAGGCTGACCGAGATGTTTGGCGAAATACGGCCAAGCAGGAAGTCGATGGCAAGATAGAGCCTGCGCTCACTGTCGACCAGCCCGACATGTCCCGGCGAATGACCGGCGTCAAAGCGGGGCGTCCATTCGCCGGCGATGGTGCGAAGACGCCATGACGGATCGATGATCGTGACCTCGGGAAGCGGCGCCACAAGCTGGCGATAGTAATTGCCGATTCCGCGGTTGCGCTCGACGACCTCCGTTCTCAGGCCATAATTGGCATAGGCATCGGCGGTCATGGCGCCATATTCGGCATCACTCATCGTCAGCGCCGCGCGCGCCATGTCATGTTCGGCCTGCCCCATCAGGATGGGCGCGCCGGTGCGCGCCGCCAGCGGGCCGGCATGGCCGATATGGTCGCCATGGTGATGTGTGACCAGAATGCCGGCAATCGGCCGCTGCGCTGTCAGTTGCGGCAGGATCGCGTCCCACTGGCCGGCGGTGTCATCGGTATTGATCCCGCAATCGACCAGCACCCACCCGGCCTCGGTCTCCAGCGCGAACAAATTGATGTGGTTGAGCCGGAACGGCATCCGGAACCGGTACCAGACCAGATCCTCGGCAAGCCGGACGATCTCGCCGTCGGCCGGCGGCAGGGTGTCGATCTGGTGAAGGTCGGCGGGGCCGCCAATGGGCAAATCGGAAGGTGTCATGCGTCAGGAAAACTCGTTGCCGCTCATCGGGTCCACCATACCGCCAAAGCCGCATTGGCGCCACGCCTCGTAGATCACGACGGACACCGCATTGGCCAGATTCAGGCTGCGGTTGCCACCACTCATCGGAAGGCCGATTTTCGCCTCATCGGCAAGGCTGGCGTGAATGTCGGCCGGCAGGCCGGTTGTCTCGGCACCGAACAGGAAGGCATCGCCGCTGGCGTAACGCGGTCTGTCATAACGCTGCGCGGCGAATTTCGTCACCGCGAAAAGCCGCTGCGGTTGCAGACCCGCAAGGCAGGCATCAAGGCTGTCATGCTGTCTGACGCTGGCAAGGTCATGATAGTCGAGCCCGGCCCGCCGGCAGGATTTGGCGTCGAGCGCGAAGCCGAGCGGATGGACAAGATGCAGACTTGCCCCGGTATTCGCGCACAGCCTGATGATATTGCCGGTATTGGGCGGGATCTGCGGGTTGAAAAGAATGACGTGAAACATCGTCTGTTGTCATATCCGGTGGGTCATCCGTCCGCCGGCTTCACCGTGTCCGGCGCTGCGGCGCGGAAGGCCGGCAGATCCATGCAGGCGGCGTCGATGGCGACAAGGCGCGGCATGGCGGCAAGATCGACACCCCAGCGGCGGGCGTTGTAGAGCTGCGGGACGAGGACACAATCGGCAAGACCCGGCGCATCGCCATGCAGAAAGTCGCCCCCAGGGGACTGGTCGGCAAGGGATTCGACAGCGCGCAGCCCCTTGTCGATGAAATGCCGCATCCAGGCGGCCCTGTCATCGGCATCACCGTCGAAGGCGGCAGCATGATGCGCGACAACGCTCGGGTTGCAGATCGGGTGAATCTCCATGGCGATGGCATGGGCGATGGCCCGCAATCGCGCCGCCTCGGCCGGGTCATCCGGCATCAGCGGCGGCCTTGGCGTGCGCGAATCCAGATATTCGAGGATCGCCAGCGACTGCGTCATCATCAACCCGTCAATCGCCAGAGCCGGTACGAGACCCTGCGGGTTGCGTGCCAGATGCGACTCGCTGCGCTGGCTGCCATCCAGCAGATTGACCGTGACCGAGGTGAAGGGGATGCCCTTCAGATGCAAGGCAATCCGCACGCGAAAGCTGGCCGAGGATCGCCAGTAATCATAGAGAACGGTTTCGGTCATGGCCTTTGCCTTTGCCTTTGTCTTTGCTGCCGGTCCCGTCACGGCGCGTGGCGGGGTCAGGCATCGAGCGCGGCGCGGGCCCGTGCCACAGCCTCGCGAATGATCCCGGCCTCGCCGATATGGTTCATCAGGATCAGGATCAGACCGGCATTCAGCTGTTCGGATTGTTCGCGGCTAAGGCCCTCATGCGCCTGCAACAGCTCATTGAACAGGGCGTCGCTTTCCGTGCCAAGATTGAATTCGGTGTTCAGCGCCATGCCCGCCTCCCTCACGCGGCGATGGTGGCGGCGCAGCGGGTGAGGGCGGCGCGGATATCATCCACACCCGGCGCCACCCAGCGTGCCGCGACATGCTGGTCCGGCCGGACCAGATAGACAGCATCGCCATAGCGTTCCTGAACGTGGCCTTCGGCATCACCAAACCCGCCACGGCCAATACGGACAAGTTCGACGCCGCCCGGAAGGTCTGCCGGGGCCTCGGCATCGCCGGTGACAAGACAGACAAAGCGTCCGCCAAGCTGGTTCATCAGCCAGGTCGGCCTGCCGTCGCGATCGCTGAGCGGCGCGTCGAGGGCGACCATCCCGACCTTCTGCGGCACCTCCAGCCCGCCGGCATCATCGCCGTTCAGCGGGCTGTCCGCCAGCTGGCAGGGAACCGACAGCCGGCCGGCATTGACAACCCGCCGCGCGAAGGTCGTATCGACGGCAAGGCTCAGCGCGGCATTGCGGAACGCCATCTCGATCCCGGGTTCCGGCGACATGAAACGCGAAGTCCAGCTGGAATTCCGGATATTCTCGTCAGCCCCGTGGACGCGTTCGTTATTGTAGCTTTCCAGCAATTCGGGCGCGGCGTCGCCGGTCACGACCCCGGCCAGCTTCCAGCACAGATTATCGACATCATGCATGCCGCCATTGCCGCCCCGCGCGCCGAAGGGCGACACGACATGCGCGGAATCACCGACAAAGATCACCCGGTCATGGACAAAGCGGTCGATGCGGCGGCAATTGAAGGAATAGACCGACACCCAGTCCAGCTTGAAGGGCCGTCCGCCGACGATTTTCTCGATACGCGGGATGACGTTTTCCGGCTTTTTCTCTTCTTCCGGGTCGGCATCGGGTCCCAGTTGAAGATCGATGCGGTAGATATTGTCAGGCTGTTTGTGAAGCAGCGCCGACTGGCCGGGGTGGAAGGTCGGCGCGAACCAGAACCAGCGCTCGGACGGGAAATCCGCCTCCATCTCGACATCGGCGATGAGGAAGCGTTCCTCGAAATGCCGGCCCTCGAAATCCAGCCCGAATTGCCGCCGGATCCGGCTGTTGGCGCCGTCGCAGGCAAGAAGATATTCGCCGCGCAGCGTATAGGCACCGTCCGGCGTGTCGATCTCGGCTGTGACACCGGTTTCATCCTGTCCGACCGACAGCACCCGGTTCTTGAACCGCAGATCGATCAGATCAGGGAAATCGGCGCAACGCTCGACCAGAAACTGTTCGACATAATATTGCTGGAGATTGATGAAGGCCGGGAATTTGTGCCCGTCCTCGGGAAGAAGATCGAAATTATAGACCTCGCGGTCGCCGCGATAGACCCGGCCAAGTTTCCAGGTGACGCCTTTTTCCAGCATCCTCTCACCGACACCCAACCGGTCGAAGATCTCGAGGCTCCGCTTGGCCCAGCAGATCGCCCGGCTGCCGACCGACACGACATTGTTGTCATCGACGACGATGCTGGCGACGCCATGCGTTGCAAGGTCGATCGCCGCCGCCAGGCCAATCGGACCGGCGCCGACGATGATCACCGGCGCCGAGGCGCTGGCCGCGCCCGACAGTTCGGGCGGGGTCACGTAGTCGAAAGGCTCAAACTGGTATCTTGCCATGCTCACACGATCCTTTCCGTCGCTAGCCGTTCTGCAGCGCGTTCCACATTTCCATGTCGCGCTCGGCCGTCCAGATCCGCGGCGTGTCGATCCCCTTCGCCTCGTCAAAGGCGCGTGCGACATTGAAGGGAAGGCAATGCTCATAGATGGCGTAGTCGGCGAATTTCGGATCGCATTCCTCGCGCACCGCGTCCCAGGCATCCTTCAGCGTACCGCCGCGCGCCGCGACCATCGCCGCCGGCCGATAGGTGCTGGCGACGAAATCACGGGTGTTCTCGATTGCCGTCGTCACCATCTCGTCGCCGACAAGCGCATCGCCGCGCCCCGGCGCGATGGCGGCGGGCCGGAAGGCGGCGATCCTGTCAAGCGTGCCGCCCCAGTCGTTGAAATGTCCGTCACCGCAATAGCAGGCCGAGTGATATTCGACGATATCGCCGGTGAACATCACCTGCTCGTCGGGCACAAAGGCGACAATGTCGCCGGCGGTATGCGCCCGGCCAAGGAACATCAGCTCGACCCGGCGGCGGCCGAGATTGACCGTCATCCGGTCGGTGAAGGTGATCGTCGGCCAGGTCAGGCCGGGAATGCTTTCATGACCTTCAAACAGGCGCGGGAAGCGCGCGAACTCGCTGTCCCAGTCTTCCTGCCCGCGCTCATGAATCATCGACTGGCAGGTCTGCGAGGCGATGATTTCCGATGCGCCATAGGCCGAGGCGCCAAGAACGCGCACCGCATGATAGTGCGAGAGCACGACATGCTTGATCGGTTTGTCAGTGACCGAGCGGATTTTTTCCACGACCTTGTTCGCCAGACGCGGCGTTGCCTGGGCGTCGATGATCATCACGCTGTCATCGCCGATGATGACCCCGGTATTCGGGTCGCCCTCGGCGGTAAAGGCCCACAGATCACGCCCGATCTCGGTAAAGCTGATCGTCTTTTCGCTCAGGTCTCCCTGCGAGGCAAAGCTCTTAGCCATGATATTCTTCCACCACCTGGTCGATGCGGCCGAAAATGCTGGCGCCGTCATCATCATGCATTTCGATTCCCACGCGGTCGCCGAATTTCATGAACGGGGTTGCCGGCTTGCCGTCGCGGATTGTCTCCACCATACGGATTTCGGCAAGGCAGGAATAGCCCCTGCCACCATCCGCCACAGGGCGGCCCGGTCCACCATCGGCGTCACGATTCGACACGGTGCCCGATCCGACAATGGCGCCGGCCCGCAGATTGCGCGATTTCGCGGCGTGCGAGACCAGCCGTGCAAGACTGAAGGTGGCGTCGGTGCCGGCATCGGCGCGGCCAAGCGGGGCCTCGTTCAGATCGACCTCCATGGTCCGGTGCAGCACGCAGTCCTGCCAGGCATCGCCAAGCTCGTCAGGCGTCACCGCCACCGGCGAGAAGGCGGTCGACGGCTTTGACTGGAAAAACCCGAATCCCTTGCCAAGCTCGGCCGGGATCAGATTTCGCAGCGACACGTCATTGACCAGCATCACCAGTTTGATATGGGCTGCCGCGTCCGCCTCCGACACGCCCATCGGCACGTCATCGGTGATCACCGCCACCTCGGCCTCCATGTCGATCCCCCAGGATTCGTCGGGGATCGGGATTGGCGCGCGGGGCGGCAGGAAATCATCCGAGCCGCCCTGATACATCAGCGGGTCGGTCCAGAAACTGTCCGGCATTTCGGCGCCGCGGGCCTGCCTGACAAGGGCGACGTGATTGACATAGGCCGATCCATCCGCCCACTGATAGGCGCGTGGCAGCGGCGAATGTGCCGCCGTCTGATCGAAAGACGCGCCCCCGACATCGCCTGCCTCAAGCGCCGCCGCCAGAATCGCCAGGCGCGGGGCGATCATCTCCCACTCGTCAAGCGCCGCCTGCAGCGTCGGTGCGATATCGCCGGCCGGCGCGCAGCGCGTCAGATCGCGGGTCACGACAACAAGCTGTCCGTCGCGGGTGCCGTCATCAAGGGTGGCGAGTTTCATCCGGTTTTCCTTTCCTGTGGCGTCGGCAGGCTGGTGCCCTACGGGGTGCCGTCAAAATGCTTTTTCAGCCCGCCCCAGCAATCGATGTAATCATCCTGAAGCCGGTCCGTCGTCGCGGCGAAACGGCTGACCTTCTGCGGGAAACGGGTCTCGAACATGAAGGCCATCGTGTCGGTCAGCTTGACCGGTTTCAGATCGGCGTTCGAGGCCTTCTCAAAGGCGTCGAGGTCGGGGCCATGCGGCAGCATCATATTGTGAAGGCTGGCCCCGCCGGGGACAAACCCTTCTTCCTTGGCGTCGTACTGGCCGGTGATCAGTCCCATGAATTCGGACATGATGTTGCGATGATACCAGGGTGGGCGGAAGGTGTTCTCGGCCACCATCCAGCGCGGGGGAAAGATCACGAAATCGATATTCGCGGTGCCGGCTGTCTCTGACGGCGCGGTCAGCACCGTGAAGATCGACGGGTCGGGGTGATCGAAGGCTATCGCGCCAACCGGCGAGAAGGTGGACAGGTCATAGCAGCAGGGAACGTAGTTGCCGTGCCAGGCGACAACGTCGAGCGGCGAGTGGCCAAGCTCGGTCACATGGAAGCCGCCACACCATTTGATCACCAGCTGATGCGGTGTCTCGCTGTCCTCGAAGGCCGCCACCGGCGTCTTGAAGTCACGCGGGTTGGCAAGACAGTTGGCGCCAATCGGGCCGCGGTCGGGGAGGGTGAATTTGGCCCCGTAATTCTCGCACAGATAGCCACGTGCCGTGCCGTCGATCGGGTTGTATTTGGCCAACATGCCGCGCGGGATGATGGCGATATGGCCCGGGCCGATCCGCATCCTGCCCATTTCGGTGAAAATCTCGATTGCGCCCTGCTGCGGGACAATCAGCATCTCGGCATCGGCATTGATCAGCACACGGTCGGCCATGCCGGCGGTGACAGTGTAGATGCCGGCCGTCATGCCAACATGCTGGCGGGCGTCGCCGGCGCTTGTCATCGTGCGGACGCCGTCGATGAAATCGACAGCCCCGGACGGAACCGGCAACGGGTTCCAGCGATACTGGCCAAGCGGCAGGTCATCCGGATCGCCATCAGGCGCGGTCTTCCACAGCGGCACCTCGATTCGCGCGAACCGTCCTGTATGACGCACCGATGGCCGGATCCGGTACAGCCACGACCGCTCATTGGTGGCCCGCGGCGCGGTGAAGGGCGAGCCGCTCAGCTGTTCGGCATACAGGCCATAGGCGCATTTCTGGGGCGAATTGCGGCCCTGCGGCAGCGCGCCTTCCAGCGCCTCTGTCTCGAAGTCATTGCCGAATCCCGGCATCATCGCCAGCGTCATGTCAGCCTCCATCTTGACGGCCTTTCCACAATCATTTCAAATGAAATGATTGTCAATCGATATCGGGTCACTGGATATCGGCTCTTTTGAGGTCGCGGCAGATTTGTGAATTTGTGCGGCGCTAAAAAAAGCCGCGACGACGGCCCAACATAGGAAAGATGGATCGGGATGGATGGATCGGCCGACACTCTGCAGCTTGACGGGTTCCTGCCTTACCGGGCGGCGCGGCTGGCGACAGCGCTCAGCCGCGGGCTGGCCGCACAATATGAGACACGCTACCGGATCAGCGTGCCGGAATGGCGGGTCCTCGTCCATCTGACGCAGGAAAGCGAGATTTCGGTACGCGATATATGCACCCGCGTCGATATGGACCGCGCCCGCGTGACCCGCGCCGTGCAGCGGCTCGAGGCGCGGGGGCTTGTCTCGAAGCTTGTCAATGAAACCGACCGGCGGCTTGTCAGGCTCGCCCTGACGCAGGCCGGACGGGATCTCGCCGCCGACCTGTCACGTCTCGCGATGACATTCGAATCGCGGATCATGGCCATGCTGCCTGCCGATGCGGGCGCGACGCTGCTGCCGGCCTTTGACGCCATCGAGACGGCTATCAGAGCTATCACCAAGGATGACAATGGCGGCGGTGATCAAGCCGACTCCGTCACCATGACGCGGAACTTTTAATTAGTTTTGAGTAATTAACACTTAAAAAACTATCCTCACGCAAATGCGATGGCCCGGACGCGAAACTCGCTGTTTCTACATGCCATCTTTACGAAAAATTAGGTAGGCGTGGCCTATCCTCGCGGAAGTGACCTGACCGGTAACCTTTTGCGAGTTTTCATAGATGACTGCATGTTTTCGACCGGGATTTGCGCGACCATCGCGCGTCCGTGACCGTCTTCTCCTTGACCGTCTTCCTCTTGTCCCTGGAGTCTCTGGAAAATGGCCCTTTGGTGCGGAGGTCCGTGATCCGGGTGCCTTACTTGTCTCCCCGTCGGGACCGCCGCGCCCCGAACCGCCGGGTGATGGCAGGGGCGCCGGCCTGATGGCGGGCATGATTTCGGCC
>JAYQDX010000041.1:0-18054 GCA_038138545.1 Rhodobiaceae bacterium
GCGTGAACCTGCAATTCATGCAGTCGAATGGCGGCCTGAAGGGGGCCAGCCTGTTCCAGGGCAAGGACGCCATCCTGTCGGGGCCGGCAGGCGGCATCGTCGGTGCGGTACGCACCGCCGAACAGGCCGGTTTTGACAAGGTCATCACATTTGACATGGGCGGCACCTCGACCGACGTCGCGCATTATGAAAACAGTTATGAGCGCGTGTTCGAGACCGTTGTCGCCGGCGTGCGGATGCAGGCACCGATGCTGCTGATCCACACGGTTGCCGCCGGTGGCGGGTCGCTGTGCCAGTTTGACGGTGCGCGCTTTCGCGTCGGGCCGGAAAGTGCCGGTGCCAATCCCGGGCCGGCCTGTTATCGCCGCGGCGGGCCGCTGGCGGTCACCGACTGCAATGTCATGCTTGGCAAGCTGCAGCCGGATTTCTTTCCGCATGTCTTCGGACCGGATCAGGACGCGCCGCTCGATGCGGTGGCGGTGCGGACAAAATTCACCGTCATGGCCGATGAGGTCGAGGCGGCGACCGGCATCCGCCGCACGCCCGAGGAGCTTGCCGAAGGGTTTCTTCGGATCGCGGTCGAGAACATGGCCAACGCCATCAAGAAAATTTCCGTTCAGCGCGGCTATGATGTCACCGATTATGCGCTGCAATGTTTTGGTGGGGCCGGCGGCCAGCATGCCTGCCTGATCGCCGATGTGCTTGGCATGAACACGGTTCTTGTACATCCCTTTGCCGGCGTGCTGTCGGCCTATGGCATGGGGCTTGCCGATGTGCGGGCGCTTCGCGAGCGGACCGTCGAGGCGCCACTGACCGATGATCTGGTGCCGCGCCTTGAGCGCGAGCTTGACGAGCTTGCCGCCATTTCCGAGGCCGAGGTGGCCGGCCAGGGGATCGCCGCCGACCGCACCGAGACACGGCGCTATGTACATCTGCGTTATGACGGATCGGACACCGCGCTCGAGGTTCCCTATGGGCCGGTTGACCGAATGGCGACAGATTACGAAAGTGCCTACAGATCGCGCTTCGGCTTCATCATGCCCGGCAAGAAGGTGATTGCCGCGACAATCTCGGTCGAGACAATTGGCCTGACCTTTGATCTGGAAACAGCGCCGCATATCGCGAAGACCGATGCGGACGGCCCGCAGATCATGGTCGAGGCCTATATGGGCGGGCAGAGCGTCACCGCACCTGTCCATCACCGCGACGCCATTCCGGTTGGTGGCAGGGTTGACGGGCCGGCGTTGATCATCGAGACGACGGCAACGACGATTGTCGAGCCCGGCTGGCAGGCCGAGATGACGGAGATCGGCAATCTGGTGCTACGGCGCGTTGTGGCTCGGCCGGAGCGGGTCGCCATCGGCACTGACTGTGATCCGGTTATGCTGGAGGTGTTCAACAACCTGTTCATGTCGATCGCCGAGCAGATGGGCTATACGCTCCAGAACACCGCACTTTCGGTCAATGTGAAGGAGCGGCTCGATTTCTCGTGCGCCATTTTCGATTCCACCGGTTCGCTAATCGCCAACGCCCCCCATATGCCGGTTCATCTCGGCTCGATGGGCGAATCGGTGCGGGCGGTGCTTCGCGACAATGAGGGCAGCATCAGACCGGGCGATGCCTATGTGCTGAACAACCCCTATAATGGCGGCACGCATCTTCCCGACATCACCATCATCACGCCGGTGTTCGAGAATGACGGGATCCTGTTTTTCGTCGCCTGTCGCGGGCATCATCCGGATGTTGGTGGCAAGACGCCGGGATCGGCCCCGCCGGATTCGGCGCATATCGACGAGGAAGGCGTGCTGATCGACAATTTCAAGCTTGTCGATCAGGGCACCTATCGCGAGGCGGAGATGATCGAGGTGCTTGAGGGGGCGCTGTATCCGGCCCGTAATGCCGAACAGAATATCGCCGATCTGCGCGCGCAGCTTGCCGCGAATGAAAAAGGCGTCCAGGAACTCCAGAAGATGGTCGCGCAGTTTGGCCTCGACACGGTGCTTGCCTATATGACCCATGTCCAGGACAACGCCGAGGAATCGGTGCGGCGGGTGATCGATGTTCTCAGCGATGGCGAATTCACCTATCCGATGGATAATGGCCAGCATGTGAAGGTGAAGATCAGCATCGACCGCGAACGCCGCGCCGCAACGGTTGATTTCACTGGCACCAGCGCGCAGGGCGCGAATAATTTCAACGCGCCTGCCGCTGTCTGCCGGGCGGCCGTTCTCTATGTCTTCCGGACGCTTGTCGATGATGACATTCCGATGAATGAAGGGTGCTTGAAGCCGGTCAGCATCATCCTTCCCGAGGATTGCATGCTGCAGGCCCGGTATCCGGCGGCGGTGATTGCCGGCAATGTCGAAACCTCGCAGATTGTCACCGACACGCTTTATGGCGCGCTTGGCGTGATGGCGGCGGCGCAGGGAACGATGAACAATTTCATCTATGGCAATGACACCTATCAATATTACGAGACGCTGTGCGGCGGGTCGGGCGCCGGGCCGGATTTCGACGGCTGCGATGCCGTCCATACGCATATGACGAACAGCCGCCTGACCGACCCGGAGGTGCTGGAATGGCGCTATCCGGTACTGCTTGAAAGTTTTGAGATCCGTACCGGGTCGGGCGGTGACGGCCGGCATCATGGCGGTGACGGTGTGCGGCGGCGCACCCGCTTCCTTGAAGCGATGGAGGCGGTCATTCTCGCCAACCACCGCATCGTGCCGCCTTACGGCATGGCCGGTGGCGGCGACGGGGCGGTCGGCCGCAACTGGGTCGAACGCACCGACGGCAGCGTTGAAGAGTTGACGGCGACCGATCTTCGTCAGATGGCGCCAGGGGATGTCTTCGTCATCGAAACGCCGGGTGGTGGCGGGTTCGGCCGTGCCGAAGACTGATTGCGGGAGCGGACAGATGGGCACTGGCAAAAAGCATGACCAGCGGATCGTGTCCTCGGCGCATCTGGTGTCCGAAAAGGCAGCCGAACTGAGCGAGGTCGAATATGGCCTGATCGTCGCCAGCAATGCCTTCGGGTTGTGGATGGTGCGCGGCACCGCGGCGGCGCAGGTGGATTTTCCGGAAATGGCCGATCTTGGCGTGATCGACATTCTGTGTCTGCATTCGGTCAATCACCGTGGGCGCGCCAAGAAACTCGCTGATATCTGCTTCAAGCTGAATGTCGAGGACACGCATGTCGTCAATTATGCCCTGAAAAAACTGATCAGGGCCGGGCTGATCAGCGGCGAGAAACACGGCAAGGAAGTTCTCTATTCGACAACCGATCGTGGGCAGGACCTGATCCGGCGTTATCGCAGGATTCGCGAGGCCTGCCTTGTCGACGCCTTTTCCGCGCTTGGCGAGGTTGATGCCGACAGCCTGTCCGAACTGGCACGCCAGCTGCGCGTGCTGTCGGGGCTGTATGACCAGGCGGCACGAAGCGCGACCAACCTGTGATCGCGGGAGAAAGCGGATGACCGGAATGATGCAGGCTGTCTGGTATGAGGCCAATGGCGCCGCCGAGGATGTGCTTGTCAGCGGCGAGATGCCTGTTCCCGCACCCGGTGCCGGCGAGGTGCTGGTGCGGCTTCACACATCCGGCGTCAACCCGTCGGATGTCAAGGCGCGCGCCGGATCGCGGCCGATGGGCTTTCCCCGGGTCATTCCGCACAGTGACGGCGCCGGGATCGTTGCGGCTGTCGGTGCCGGTGTTGATTCGGCGATGGTTGGCTCGCGCGTGTTCGTTCGCAACGGGCAGTGGCGGCGCGCCTTCGGGACGGCGGCGCAGTTCATCGCGGTTGAGGCCGGCTGCGTGCATCCACTGCCCGATATTGTCGGTTTTGAGACCGGTGCCGCACTCGGGATTCCGGCGCTGACAGCGGCCTGCGCGGTTCTGAAGGACGGACCGGTTGCCGGTCGGACAATCCTTGTCCATGGCGGAAACGGCAGCGTGGCGCGGCTGGCTGTGCAGATTGCCGTCGAATGCGGTGCCACTGTGATCGCGACAACCGGTGATATGGCGCGCGCCGACAGGATTATCGAGGCCGGCGCGGCGCATGTCTTCGACTATCACGACCCTGATCTCGTGCAGATGGCGACGAGGGCGGCCGGAACACCCGGCGTCACGCGGATCATCGATCCCGAATGCGGCATGAACATCGCGACAAGCCTCGACATCATTGCCGAAAGGGGCGTCATTGTCGGCTACGGGTCGGTTCAGCAGCCGGTGCCGGAGCTGCCCTTCCTGAAAATGATGTTCAAGAACATCACCCTGTCGTCGATCCTTGTCTATCTGCTGCGGGACGAGGAAGCCGCCGCCTATGCCGGCATCATCGGCGATATGCTGACCCGGCAGGTTCTGGATGTGCCGGTGCAGGAAATCCTGCCACTGCATCAGGCGGCGCGGGCGCATCAGCTGATCGAGGCCGGCAACCGGAACGGTGCTGTCATTCTGACGATGGATTAGCCGGTCCCGCAGCGGCTTGTATATTCGCGCGCCAGAGGCTACATCTGACGGGCTTTCTTGATCCGTGGAAATAACACGCATGTCCTCTGACAAACACCCCAAGCAACCTCTGCGCGTCGGCATTGCCGGCCTTGGCGTCGTTGGCGGCGAAGTGGCACGCCAGCTCAGCCATCGCGGTGCCGATATCGCTGCTGTCGCCGGCAGGCCCTTTGCCATCACCGCCGTCAGCGCCCGCAGCCGTAATACTGATCGCGGCTTTGACATGACCGGCATTGCCTGGGTCGAGAATGCCGCCGAGATCGCGACCCGGGACGATGTCGATATCGTTGTCGAGATGATCGGCGGCGAAGAGGGGGTCGCGCTGGAGCTTGTCCGCGGCGCGCTGTCGTCCGGCAAGCATGTTGTCACCGCCAACAAGGCGCTGCTGGCGCATCACGGGGCCGAGCTTGCCGAGCTTGCCGAAGCGAACCATGTTGGTCTGATGTTCGAGGCCGCGGTCGCCGGCGGGATCCCGGCCGTGAAGGCGCTTCGCGAGGGGCTTGCCGCCAATAGCATCAGCCGCGTTTCCGGCATTCTGAACGGCACCTGCAATTATATCCTGACCCGCATGGAACGGACCGGCGAGGCGTTCGCGGATGTCCTTGCCGACGCGCAAAAGCTTGGCTATGCCGAAGCCGAACCATCGCTTGATGTTGACGGAATCGACGCCGCCCACAAGCTGACCATTCTTGCCGCCATTGCCTTTGGCCAGACACCGCAATTCGGTCATGTGGCGATTTCCGGCATCCGTGATGTGTCTTCGGTGGATTTTGCCTATGCCGCGCAACTTGGCTTCCGGATCAAGCTTGTCGGGGTCGCCGAACCCGGACGGATGCCGCGGATGCAGACCTGCTTGCTTCCCATCTCGACCCAGCTTGCCAAGGTTGACGGGGTGCTCAATGCCGTTGCCTTCGAGGGCGAACCGGTCGGCGCCACTGTCCTGACCGGCCCCGGTGCCGGGGCGGGTCCGACCTCGTCGGCCGTGCTGTCCGATCTTGTCGATATCGCCGCCGGCAGGATCCCCCATAGTTTCGGCCGGCCGGTCGGATCGCTGCTGGATGGCAGCAAGGTGGAAAATGGCGGTGGGCCTGATACCCCTTTTTATGTTCGTCTGATGGTGGTCGACAAGCCCGGGGTTCTGGCCGATGTGACCTCGGTTCTGCAGACCCATGGCATCTCGGTTGAATCGCTGCTGCAGCAGGGGCGCGCGCCACAGGATGTGGTGGCGCTTGTGATGACGACGCATGAAGTGTCGGTTGACCGGTTGATGAAAGCGCTGGAGGAGATCGAGGCCCTGTCCTGTGTCCAGGCACCGCCGGTGGCGATGCCGGTTCTGATCGCCGATCAGGAGGGGTGATTGGACGGCAGTACGGCTTTTCTCGGAGTTGAATCGTCGCTGACAAATGCGCGGTGGGAGCCCGCGCAATCGATCCTGCAGGGAGATGATCTGGACCGCCGCGCCGCCGCCATTTCCCAGCAATTCACCGACATGCCGCTGCCGGTCAGCAGGATCCTCGCCGGCCGTGATCTTGGCGATCTGACGATTGACCAGTTTCTGGAACCAAAGCTTCGCGACCTGTTGCCCAACCCGTCACGCTTTCGCGATATGGACCGGGCGGCGGCGCGGCTTGCCGATGCCGTCGAGGCCGGCACGCCGATCGGGGTGTTCGGGGATTACGATGTTGACGGCGCGGCGGCGGCGGCGCTGCTGGTCAATGTTCTTGGCATGCTTGGTCTGCCGGTCGATGTTCATATTCCCGACCGGATGCGCGAGGGATACGGCCCGAATGCGGCCGCCCTCCAAGCGCTGCAGGAACGCGGTGCCGGGCTGATTGTCACTGTCGATTGCGGGATCAACGCGCATGCGCCGCTTGCCGCCGTTGCCGAGACCGGCATCGATGTGATCGTCGTCGATCATCACCTGGCCGGGCCCGAACTGCCGCCGGCGCACAGCGTGATCAATCCGAACCGGCTGGACGAGGACGGCGCCTATGGCCATCTCTGCGCGGCAGGTGTCACCTTCATCCTTCTGGTGGCGCTGTTGCGCGAATTGCGCGGCCGGGGCGTTTTCACAGACGCGCGGCCGGCGCCGGACCTGATTCGCCAGCTCGATATTGTCGGGCTTGCCACCGTCTGTGATGTCGTGCCCCTGACCGGGGTCAACCGCGCCTTTGTGGGGCAGGGGCTGAAAGTGCTGGCGCAGCGCAGCAATATCGGCCTCGCTTGCCTTGCCGATCAGGCTGGCCTCAACGCGCCGCCTAGCGGCCATACATTCGGTTTTCTTCTCGGGCCGCGAATCAATGCCGGCGGACGCATTGGGCAATCCGACCTTGGCGTGCGTCTGTTGTCGGCGCGCGCCGCCGACGAGGCCGGGGCCATCGCCGCGTCGCTTGATGAGCTGAACAGCCGCCGCCGCGAGATCGAACAGGAAATCCGCGCCCATGCGATGGATCTGGCGGCGCAGCAGGATACCAGCCCGGTGGTTCTTGTCGGTCACGATGCCTGGCATGAAGGCGTCATCGGGATCGTCGCCGGGCGGATTCGCGAGGCGCTTGGCAAGCCGGCCTGTGTTGTCGCGCTCGGCGATGCCGCCGGCGGCAATATCGGCAAGGGGTCCGGACGGTCGATCCCCGGGTTCAGGCTTGGCAGCGCGGTGATCGCGGCGCAGCAGGCCGGCATTCTTGCCGGTGGGGGCGGGCATGACATGGCGGCCGGATTTTCTGTCGAGGCGGATCGCATGGCGGAGTTTCATCACTTTCTCTGCCAGCGTTTTGAATCCGAGATTGGCACCGAGGTGCCGCGCCCGGTGCGCCGGGTGGCAGGCCTGTTGAGTACCGCCGGGGTCCTGCCTGAACTTGCCGACTGGCTTGACCGGTTGGGCCCGTTCGGAAGTGGCAATCCGGAACCGCGATTTGCTCTTCCCGACTGCCGGATCGGCTATGCCAAGGCGGTGGGACGCGACGGGGCGCATATTTCCTGCCGTCTCGATGACGGCAGCGGCGGCACCTTGTCGGCGATCGCGTTCCAGGCCGGCGGCACGCCGCTTGGCGAGGCGTTGCTGGCGGCGCGTGACGGCACACCACTGCACATTCTGGGGCGGGCACGGCGCGACCATTTCCGTGGTGGACAGGCCATGCAAATGGAGATTGAGGACGCCGCGCCGCGCCTGTCCTGACCTGTCTGTCGGGATATGTTGCGGTGGTGTTATCTTGGAAAAAATCGGGTTGATTTGCCTCGTCTTTTTGACTAAATAACGTGTCAAGCACAGCGTCCCGTTCGTCTAGGGGTCTAGGACACCGCCCTTTCACGGCGGCAACACGAGTTCGAATCTCGTACGGGATGCCAACACCTCTGAAACCCTGCGGTTTCGGAGGTTTTTTTTAACCTGACTTTTACCTTGATATGTTCCGTTGACATGTCCTCCGACAGCTCTGGTGCCCGTGCCGGGGGTTGCTGTCTGATCTGGCATCTGATTTGGCGTCTGTGGATTGATTTGATCATTGCTGTCTGTGGCTTAATTTGGCACCGTCAGGACAGATATCGACCGGTGTGAGAACACTGCCATGGAAACAGTTGCAAACCCGACCGATCCCCGCCAAGGCGAGGGCCAGACGCTTGATCAGGGTGCCACCGCCGCCCCCGGGGAATGGCATTACACGCCGGACCTGCCCATCGAGAACAATCCTCTGTTTGCCTGGCCCTGGGACTGGCACCGCATTGTCGCCTATCATCGTGACTATTGGCTGACCCTGTCCGAGGTCAGCCTGTTCCTGATCATTGCTGTTGGCGGCTGGTGGCTGCTGGCGCCATGGCTTGGTGACATGACAGCCCTGTCGGGGGGCTGGGTAGGCGGCATTCTCGCGCTGAATTACGGGCTGGTGATTCTGGTTGCCGGCGGGTTTCATCTGTTCTTCTACACGCTTCGCCGGCAGGGGGATGAGCGCAAATATGTCGCCCAGTTCGGCCATCGTGGCGGTGCCCGTTTCACCTTTGGCAGGCAGGTTCACGACAATATGTTCTGGACACTGGCAAGCGGTGTGCCGATCTGGACCGGCTATGAAGTGCTGCTTCTCTGGGCGCATGCCAACGGGGGGACACCGGCGGTCTCCTTTGCCGGGAGCCCGGTATTGTTCATTGCCCTGATCCTTGCCACCGGCCCTTGGGTGGCGTTTCATTTCTATTGGGGGCATCGGTTTCTGCATACCGGCCCGCTCTACCGCCATGTTCATGCGCTTCACCATCGGAATGTGAATATCGGGCCATGGTCTGGAATATCCATGCACCCCGTTGAACATTTTATATATTTCAGCTCGTTGTTATTTCATCTTATAGTGCCGTCTCATCCCGTGCTCGTAATGTTCCATGGCTATATGCTGGCGCTTTCGGCGATATTCGGACATACCGGTTTCCATGAATTACTGTTTGGCAAGAGCCGCCGGATGATGGTCGGCCACTTTCACCATCAACTTCACCATCGCTATTTCGAGTGCAATTATGGCAGCGTCGATTTCCCGCTCGATGCCTGGTTCGGCACTTTTCACGATGGCAGTAAAGCGGCGCGGCAACGGCTGAAGGAAAGGCTTGGCCCAAGATGACCGAGGCGGCAAATGACAAGGTCGAGACGCATCAGG
Source organism: Rhodobiaceae bacterium (assembly GCA_038138545.1). Classification (GTDB taxonomy): domain Bacteria; phylum Pseudomonadota; class Alphaproteobacteria; order Puniceispirillales; family Puniceispirillaceae; genus UBA8309. The sequence goes on from JAYQDX010000041.1 coordinate 9,136, forward strand.
AACCGTCTTCCAGTGGTACGCCGCATGTGATGCCGCGCTGTCCGGCCTGCGGCCAGCCTGAACAGCTTGTCTGGGTTCATGGCCATGGGCAGTGCGCGCATTGCCACATGAATGTGATGCCCTGCTGTGATGGTGCTGTCTGCGGCACAGATTGACGTCGGCATTGCCGCGGCTCGCCTGCGCTTGCGGCATCATTCCACAGGGCCGGGATGCGATTTGGTCTTGCATGACGTAAGGGGCGGGGTATAACCCGATTATCCATCAACGGGGGGATCTGACCATGGATGCGAATATCGGATTGATACTTGTGATCGGTTTTCCGCTGGCGCTGTGCTTCACGCTGTGGCTGTTCGGCAAGGTATCCGTACGGCCCGATTGATTGAGCCCGATTGATCCGGCCAGCCAATTCGACCAGCCAATCCGGCGCGTGGTGTTGCGGACAAGTCGGCTAGCCGTTGGTCTTTTCGGCAAGCGCCACCTTGCCGGCATCAAAGGCCAGTGTCACACATTTATGTCTGTTGCGGATCGCGCGAACGGGCGCAAAGGCGGTCATTTCCTCCGGAATGTTGACAGCCTCGTCGCCGGCAAGCCATTTGCCAAGATCATCACCAAGTGACGTCAGGGCGCTGGCAGGCAGTCCCGGCGTCAGTTCAAGCAACAACCCGGCTCCGGCCTCGCACAGGGCGCAGCCGCGCACCGTTGTTGACACCGCGGCAATGGTTCCCGCCTCGACACGAAGTCTGATCTCGACCCGGTCTCCACAGGTCGGATTCGATATCACCGCATGATGGGTTGCGTCGCCAAGCTCGGTTGTTTGCCGAACGGCCTTGGCAAACCCCAAAATGCGTTCCTGGTAAAGCTGATCCATAGCTGACGCCTAGCAGGCCGCAACAGGCGTGGTCAATGCGTTGTTATGTCCGGCGATTATTGTTGGTCAGCCGGCATTCACAAGCAGCATGGCGACGCCGCCGATAGCCGCAAGATAGGTCACCAGCACCATCCAGTGAACTCCGTTATAGACATTTTCCTCCGGAACATGATCCGGGCGCGGCTTGCTTGCAGCCATGGAGACCCCCCTGTTTTGACACCCGCAGCCAAGACGCTGCCATGGGGGAATGTAATACCGAAAATGCTGGCGTTGTTCAACCGCGGCGGTTCTTTCAATTTACCCTGTTTTCGGATTGAAGTGCCACGCCCCGCACTCTAATATCGACCAAGTTGGGGAGACATGCGTGGGCCGACCTGTTCGTAATATTGTGCTGTTTGTGGTGTTGTTTGCCGCCTGGCTTCTGATGTCGGGTCACTACACGCCGCTGTTGATTGGCCTCGGCATTGCCAGCTGTGCGCTGGCCACCTGGCTTGCCGACCGGGTCGGTGGCACCGACGAGGAAGGGCTGCCACTTCATATCATGGCGCGCCTGCCGGCCTATCTCGGCTGGCTGCTCAGGGAAATCGTCACCTCGAATATCGCAACCGGCCGTTTGATCCTGGCGGGCCGGGCGCGGCCGGTGTTGTTCATGACGCCGGCGACGCAGAGTTCCGCCGGCGGTCTCGTCACCTATGCCAATTCGATCACCCTGACCCCGGGGACGGTGACCATCGAGGTGGAAGATGCCGATGGCGGGTCGCCGCAATTTCTTGTCCATGCTCTCGATGCCTCCTTCGCCGCCGATGTCGAGAGTGGCGAGATGGATCGCCGTGTGACGGCGCTTGAAGGCGGGGGCGGCGCATGATGTTTGCTGTTGGACTGGCCGCCTGTGCCGTGGCGCTTGTTATGGCGCTTGTGCGGGCGATGAAGGGGCCGACCGCCTTTGACCGCCTGCTTGCCGTGAACGCCACCGGCACCGTCGTGATTCTCGGCATCGCCCTGCATGGTTATGTCATGGGGCGGCCGGAATTTGTCGATATATCAATTCTTTACGCCATCATCAATTTCATCGGCACCTTCGCCGTCCTGAAACTGTTCGACACCGGCGGGCTTGGTGATCGTGGTGGTCGCGCGCGGCCCGATCTGCCTCCGGGCGAGGATGGCGGCGCATGACCGGTCTTGTCGATATCCTGTCCGGCCTGTGCATCGCCGCCGGCGTGATCGCCCTGCTTGTTGGCGCGCTGGGGTTGATCCGCCTGCCTGATCTCTATAGTCGGACACATGCTGTCGGCATGATGGATACGGCGGGTGTCGGGTTCATCATTCTGGGTCTGATCATCCATGAAGGCTTCACGTTGGTCAGCGTGAAGCTGGCCCTTGTCGGAATTTTCCTGTTCTTCACCAGCCCGATCGCCACGCATGCGGTCGCGCAGGTGGCGCATCGAAGCGGCCTGAAACCGGTGACCGAGGACAGTCCGGAGGATCAGTCCTGATGGCCGGCTACCTCACCAACATTCTGCTTCTCGCGCTGCTTGTCTTCATTCTCGTGCTGGTGATCCGCACCCGGCGGCTGTTCCCGGTTGTTGTGCTTGCCGGTGCCTACTCGCTTGTTTCGGCGGCCATGTTCGTCAATCTTGATGCGGTCGATGTCGCCTTTACCGAGGCCGCCGTCGGTGCCGGTATTTCCACGGTGCTGTTTCTGGCCGCGATGGCTTACCTTCCTGCAGTCGAGAAGACGCCGCCGGAGGCAAAGGGAATCTCGCACATCCTGCCGGCGCTGATCATCTGTGTCTGTGCCGGGGCGCTGCTTGTCGCCGCGGCGATCGAACTGCCGCCGTTGGGCGATCCGACGGCGCCGCCGCATGTCCATGTCGCGCCGCGTTATCTCGAGGAAAGCGGGTCATTCCTGCATATTCCCAACGTCGTCACGACGGTGCTGGCAAGCTATCGCGGATTCGATACGTTTGGCGAGGTGGTTGTCGTTTTCACGGCAGGTCTCGGTGTGCTGGTACTGCTGGCAGGCTTCACCCGTACAGCGCGAGTGGTAAAAACCGGTGCGGCACATGACGACAAGTCCAACGGCAATTCAGGGGAGGGCGGCGATGCGTGACAACCCGATCCTGCGCGTGACGGCGAAAATCCTCTTCGCGCCCATCATCATTTTCGGTCTCTATGTCCAGTTTCACGGTGATTATGGCCCCGGTGGCGGATTTCAGGCCGGGGTCATCATCGCGGCGGCCTTCATCCTGCATGCGCTGATTTTCGGGCTGGAGGCCGGACGACGGCTTGTCCCGGCATGGGCGAATCTGGCGATGCTGGCTTTTGGCGTGCTGATCTATGGCGGGGTCGGGGTGGCCGGCATGATGCTTGACGGTTTGTTTCTGGAATATAACGTGCTGGCTCTTGATGCGTCCAAGGGACAGCATTACGGCATCCTGCTGGTCGAATTCGGCGTTGGTCTGACGGTCACCGGCGTGATGCTGGCGCTGTTCCATGCCTTCGCCGGCTTCATTGAATCCGACTACGCCGCCACGGAGGACGAGTGATGACCGGCCCCGTCGCGCAGATTCTGGAAAGCTGGAATTATCTTGTTGTCATCGCGCTGATGATGGGCGGCCTGTTCATCGTCATATCGCAGAACAATCTGGTGAAAAAGCTGGTCGGGCTGGCTATTTTCCAGACATCCGTCTTCATCTTCTATATCAGCGTTGGCAAGATGGCGGGCGGCACCGCGCCGATCCTGATGGATGGTGGCGAGAGGCTGTATTCCAACCCGCTTCCGCATGTGCTGATCCTGACCGCGATTGTCGTCGGTGTGGCGACAACGGCGCTTGGCCTTGCGCTGATCCTGCGGATCCATGCGGCGTTCGGCAGTATCGAGGATGACGAGGTGCTGGCGATGAAGGCCGAGGCGGCCGAACCACGGGCGCGCCGCGGCGATGATGCGGCAGGAGGGGCGGCATGAGCCTCGCCCAGATCATCGCCAATCTGCCGGCGCTTGTTGTCGCCATTCCGCTGCTGCTGTCGCCCGTTGCGGCGATGACACCGGTGGCCGGACTTGCGTGGCTTCTGGCGGTTATTGGCAGCGGTGCCGCCTTCCTGTGCGCCCTGTTGCTTCAGGGTGCGGTAACGGGCGGTGAGAGTTTCAGCTATTTCCTCGGCAACTGGCCACCGCCCTGGGGGATCGAGTTCGTTGTCGATGCGCCGTCGGCCTTCACCGTGCTTGTGATGTCCGGACTGGCCTTCGTCGCGACTCTCTTCGCGCGCACGGCGCTGCTTGCCGAGATCGCCGAGGCGGATGCCGGCAAGGCCTATGCCGCCTGGCTGCTTGCCTGTGGTGGTCTGTCCGGCCTGGTGATGACGGGTGATGCCTTCAATCTGTTTGTCTTCCTCGAGATTTCGGCGCTGTCTTCGGTCATTCTGATCGCCCTTGGCGCCGGGCGCGACAGGCGGGCATTGATCGCCGGCTACAACTATCTGGTGATCGGCGCGGTTGGCGCGACCTTCTATGTCATTGGCGTGGGCTTTATCTATGCGGTGACCGGATCGCTGAATATGGCCGACCTTGCGGTGCGGATTCCCGAAGTGCCGCAGACAACGGTGGTGATGGTCGGATTCGGGTTCATGATGGCCGGCATATTGGTCAAGGCGGCGATCTTCCCGGTTCATGTCTGGCTACCTGCGGCCTACGCTTTCGCGCCGTCGGCGGTGTCATCCCTGCTGGCCGCCATCGCGACAAAGGCGGCGCTCTATGTGATGGCGCGGATCGTCTTTGATATTTTTGCCGGCATGCCGGACATGACCGGGTTTGCGCTTGAATTCGTTCTCGTGCCACTGGCGCTTGGCGGTATTTTCGTCGGCACCATCCTCGCCATCTATGAGAATGACATCAAGAAGTTGCTGGCTTTCAGCTCGGTGGCGCAGATCGGCTACATCGCGCTTGCTTTCGGTGTGTCGACAACCGCCGGCATTGCCGCCGGTTTCATCCATATCGGCAATCACGCGCTGATCAAGGGCGGGTTGTTTCTCGCCGTCGGTGCCTATGCGGTGCTGCTGGGGCGGCGGATCAACCTGACACAGATGGCCGGACTGGGAAGACGGATGCCGATCACCACCACGGCGTTCCTGATTTGCGGGCTGAGCCTGATTGGCCTGCCGCTGACCGCCGGCTTTATCTCGAAACTCTATCTTGTACGGGCACTTCTCGAGGCCGAGATGATCATTGTCGTGGGGTTGGTTCTGGCCAGCAGCGCGCTGTCGGTCGCCTATCTGTGGAAGATCATCGAGGTTCTGTGGAAACCGGGCGAGGATGCAGCGCCGGTGCGCGAGACGCCGGCACTCTACCTGCCTTTGTGGATTCTGGCGCTTGGCAATCTCTGGTTCGGTGTCGCGCCGGCACCGCTGGTTGACGCCGCGATGCGCGCCGCCATGCAGTTCACAGGGGGGATGTGACCATGCTGATGCACCCCCAGACAGCCTTGCTTGTCGGTATTTTCGCGCCGCTTGTCACCGCGTTGCTGGTGCCGTTTCTGGCCGTCAGGTCGAACTGGCGTGATATCGCCGGGCCGGTTGGCGCGCTGGTGACATTCGTCGCCGCGGTCGAGGTGACGGCAGATGTACTGGCCGGCGGCGCGCCGACATGGGTGGCGGCTGAAATCGCGCCCGGGCTTGACCTTGCCTTCCGGGTGACACCGCTTGGCGCCATTTTCGGACTTGTCGCCTCAGGCCTGTGGATCCTGGCGGCTATCTATTCGGTCGGCTATATGCGCGGCAATCATGAAAAGCACCAGACACGCTTTGCCGCCTTCTATGCGGTGGCGGTGCATGCCGCGATGGCGATTGCCTGGTCGGGCAATCTTCTGGTGCTGTTCATTTTCTACGAAATCTTGACCTTCTCGACCTTTCCGCTTGTCACCCACAAGGACAGCCGGGCGGCGCGAGATGCCGGCCGGCTCTATATGAGCATTCTGGTCGGCAGTTCGGTGATCCTGCTGCTGCCGGCGGTAATCTATGTGTGGCTGATGACCGGGCGGCTTGATTTTGTTCCCGGCGGTATTCTGAAAGACGCCATTCCCGCCGCCGCCGCGCCGTGGCTGCTGGCGGCGTTTGTCTTCGGGGTCGGCAAGGCGGCGGTGATGCCGCTTCACCGCTGGCTTCCGGCGGCGATGGTCGCGCCGACACCTGTCTCGGCACTGCTTCACGCCGTGGCGGTCGTGAAGGCCGGCGTGTTCACGCTGTTGATGGTGGTTGTCTATGTCTTCGGCATTGATTTCCTGGCCGACACCGGTGCCGCGACCTGGCTTGTCTGGTTGACCTGTTTCACCATCCTGGCGTCAAGCTGCGTGGCCATCACCAAGGATGATCTGAAGGCGCGGCTTGCCTATTCGACCATCAGCCAGCTGTCCTATGTCGTTCTTGGCGCCGCCATCGCGACGCAGGTGGCGGCCACCGGAGCGGCACTCCATATCGTGATGCACGCCGCCGGCAAGATCACCCTGTTCTTTGTCGCCGGGGCCATTTATGTGCAGGCGCATATCACCAAGATTTCCGAACTTGACGGGCAGGGGCGCGAAATGCCCTGGCTGTTCGGCGCGTTTTTCCTTGGCGCGCTGTCGATCATCGGCATCCCGCCGCTTGGCGGCAGCTGGTCGAAATTCTATCTGATGGCGGGGGCGGCCGATGCCGGACTGGTGATGGTGCTTGCCGTTCTCAGCCTGTCATCACTTCTGAACATCTATTATCTGCTTGATCCTGTGGCGCGTGGATTTTTCAAGCCAAAGGTCAAGGAGGTGAAGATCGACCGGCATGTTTTGACGATCCTGCCGCCGGTGCTGACGGCCGCGCTCAGCGTGGCGTTGTTCTTTTTCGCCGGCACATTCCTTGAACTGGCAGAGGCGATGGTGACGCGATGAGCGGACAGAGCGAGGAATCGGCGCGTCTGGCGCTGATGGGAAAATGGGCGACGCGGGTGTTGCTTGCCGCCGGCGCGGTGCTTGTTGTGCTCGAATTCGTCATTCACCGGCATGGCGAGATCGCTGCCGAGGATATACCGCTGTTCCCGGCCGTCTATGCCTTTGTGATCTGTGTTGCCATTGTGGTTGGCGGTATCTGGCTGCGCAAGATCGCCATGCGGGACGAGGATTATTACGATGATGAGTGATGTCCTGACCAGCATGCCACCAGGCTTTGTGATGATGCTTGCGGCACTGCCGGTGATCTTCGTGCCGCATCATTTGCGCCAGCTGTTCATGCTGGCGGTCATCGGCATGTCGGCATGGAGCCTGACGGCCGGTGCCGGCGACCATTGGGTTGCCAGTTTGATGGGGCTGGAACTGGTGCTTTACCGGGCTGATCATCTCAGCCTGCCTTTCGCCATCGTCTTTCATATCGCGGCGGCGCTGAATGTCTTCTATGGCTGGCATGAACGGCGGGTGACCGACCATGCCGCCGGCATCGCCTATGCCGGCGCCGCCATTGCCGCGCTTCATGCCGGTGACCTGCTGACACTGTTCATCTGGTGGGAGGCGACCGCCGTCACTTCTGTCTTCCTGATTCTGGCCTCGGGCACACAGCGCGCGCGCCATGCCGCGATGCGCTATCTCATCGTTCAGGTGTTGTCGGGCGTGCTGCTGCTGTCCGGCGCGGCGATGATCTATAGCGAGACCGGCTCGATGGCCTTTACGGCGATGGAGTTGGGGTCGCTCGCCACCTGGCTTGTCTTCATCGCCTTCGGCTTCAAGGCGGCCTTTCCGCTGCTCAACGGGTGGCTTCAGGACGCCTATCCGGAAGCCACCGTCGTCGGGACCGTGGTGTTGTCCGCCTTTACGACCAAACTTGCCATCTACGCGCTGGCGCGCGGTTTCGCCGGTACCGACCTGCTGATTGTCATCGGCTGTCTGATGACGGCGTTCCCGGTGTTCTTTGCCGTTATCGAGAATGACATGCGCCGCGTTCTTGCCTACAGCCTCAACAACCAGCTTGGCTTCATGGTGGTTGCCATCGGCATCGGTACAGAACTGGCGATCAATGGCGCGGTGGCGCATGCATTCGCGCATATCATCTATAAGGGCCTGCTGTTCATGAGCATGGGCGCGGTGCTGTACCGCGTCGGCACGATCAAGGCGTCGGAGCTTGGCGGGCTCTATCGTTGTATGCCCTGGACCACCGTGTTCTGTATTGTCGGGGCGATGTCGATTTCGGCCTTTCCGCTGTTCAGCGGCTTCGCCGCGAAGTCGCTGATCATGTCGGCGCTCGGCTATAAGGGGCTTGTCGCCGCCTATCTGGTGCTGTTGGCGGCGTCGGCAGGCGTGCTTCATCATTCGGGGATCAAGATCCCGTATTTCGCCTTCTTCGGCCATGATGGCGGTCACAAGGTCAAGGAAGCCCCGTTCGGCATGCTGGTGGCGATGGGGCTTGCCAGCGCGTTGTGTATCGGTATCGGGTCATTCCCGGGATTGTTCTACCAGCTGTTGCCCTACAGCATCGCTTACAACCCCTATGATGCCAGCCATGTCGTTGGCCAATTGCAGCTGCTGATCTTCTCGATTCTCGCCTTCACCTTCCTGATGACGTTCAAATTCTACCCGCCCGAGCTGCGTTCGACGGTGCTGAACACGGACTGGCTGTATCGGCGTGTGGCGCCGGCCATCGGACGGCCGATCCTGTCGGCGGTCATGGTGGTGTGGCGCAGTTTCACCGCTGCCATCGCCGGCTATCGTGACGCCATCCTCGAGGCGGTGGAGCGCCTGATGCACGCCCCCATTACCGGCCCCACAGTGCCGGGGCGGGCGGTGATGGTTCAGACACTGGTTCTCATCGTCATTCTTGCGATCGGTTATCTCGTTGCCGGCTGAGCGTCGTTGGCGGCTTGCGGCGCTTCTGCTGCTGGGGCTGATGCTTGTCAGTCCGTTCACATCCCCAAATGCCGCGGACCGGCCGAGTTTCGAGATCGGCATGGTGCGGCTCGACCGCGGCGACGGGATGATTCTCGATTTTGAAGTAGAGATCGCGCGCACCCCACGGCAATGGTCTTTCGGGCTGATGCATGTGAC
>JAYQDX010000042.1:0-14981 GCA_038138545.1 Rhodobiaceae bacterium
TCCTTGCGAGAGGATGTCTTCCAGATCCTGCTGATCAACAACGCCATCGCCGCCATCGTGGCGACGGTTCCGCTGTTCTTCACCTTCGAGATGCCCAATGCCGCGCAATGGGGGGCGCTCGCCGCCGTCGGCATTGTGATGGTGACCGGCCAGATGCTGTTTCTGTTCGCCATGCGGTCAAGTGATGCCAGCCTTGTCGCACCCTTCATCTACGCAACGCTGGTCTTCGTGATGCTGTTCGATTTCGGCGTGCTGGGGGTTGTTCCGGATCTGATATCGCTTGCCGGCGCGGGGATCATCATCACCTGCGGCAGCTATATCGCCATTCGGGAGCACCAACGGGGAACATCCTGACCCGTCACCGGACATTGTCAGTCTGTGAAAACCGCCTGCACGGTCTCACCCGCACCCGGGTTGCGCGATGTCAGTCACCATCAAGTACAAAGTTGGGAAGCTGTGACAGGCTGGTTTTCAGCGCCTCGCCCCAGGCATTCGATATCATCTGATAATAGGGGTCGTCCTCGACGATCGTCAGTTCACGACCGGGTTGCAGACTGTCTATGTCATAAATCCGGATATCCAGGGGCAGCCCGACTGACAGATTGGCTTTTATCGTCGAGTCGAACGACACCATCAGGAGTTTGATGGCATCACTGAATTCCATCTCCGCATCGAAGGCCCGCACCAGAATGGGCCGCCCATATTTTGTCTCACCAATCTGAAAGAATGGATTGCTCTGGGAGACCTCTATGAAGTTGCCCTCCGGATAGATCAGATACAGGCGCATCTCGCCACCCTCAATCTGCCCACCCAGAATCATCGTCGCGGAAAAGGCGCTGTCCGCCACCTGCTGGCCGGGCGCGGAGCTGCCGATCACTTCGGAAAGCGTCCGGCTGACAATGCGGGCCACCTGGAACATGGTTGGCGCGTGAAGGATCGACGGATTGCGCTCGCTCGATTTCTTGGACTGCTCCGACAGGGTGCTGACCACCGCCTGTGTGGTGGCCAGATTTCCCGCCGTGGCAAGAAATATCTGCCGCTTTCCGGGGATGCCCCAGCTGAAGGTCTTCGGATAACAGGAAATATTGTCCACCCCGCCATTGGTGAGGGTGTCCGACATGAAAATCAGGCCTCGGGTCAGCTTCAGCGCTACGCAGTAGGACATGTTACAAATGCCTCGAAGATCATTGTTCAATAGTGATCATTGTGGATATCCGCTCGCCACCGGTCCCAAAACGAACGCCCGAAACCGGAATCACATCGGCATAATCGAAGCCGGTGGCAAGCTTGATATAGCGTTGATCAGGCGAGATCGCATTGGAAATATCAAACCCAACCCATCCAATGCCATCAAGATGAACTTCCGCCCAGGCATGGCTTGCTGACTGTATCTTCGTATCATCCAGCATCAGATAACCGCTGACATAGCGTGCGGCAAAACCAAGCCGCCTGGCGATGGCGATGAACGCATGGACGTGATCCTGGCAAACACCGGCACCCAATTCCATCGCCTGCTCTGCCGTGGTCGTCACATCGGTGACATCCCTTGTATAGATGATGCAGCCGCGGATCCGCTCCGACAGCTGATGCATCAGCGCGGGCTCGCTGAGATCGCCCGGCTTCTGCAAGCTCTCCATCTCACGCACCAGCGGGCGCAGCCGGGCACCCGGCGTTGACAATGGTGTCGGCTGCAGAAACTGCGCCAGTGGCACAGCACCTTCATGCTGACCGACGATCCCGCCCAGATCATCGACCTCCACGACGCCGCGGCATGTGATCGCAATGGAGCCGGCGAGAGGGTCGTGTCTGCACAGATGGACCCTGTTGCCATGATAATCCGTTGTCTCGAGTTCCAGAGAGCCGCCATCAACATCGATGCGCCATTCAATAACCCGCTGGCCGGGGCAGTCGCGCGGCGTCAGGTGCAGCCGCTGGATGACCGCACCCGGGGCCTCGTCAAATTCAAAACTCGTCTTGTGGGTTATCGAATAGCGCATCTAGGGTGCCAGATTGAAGTCCGACGCAATCGTCAGGCTGAGGTTGTTGTTGTCGACAATAAACCCGTTTATGAAATCCCGAAGGCCAATCCGGTGGATGTCCTTTTTCCTGCCATCTTCCAGCTGTTGCAGGATGAGCCGCGCGCGCCGGCCGGACTCATGGGTGCGGCCATATTCTGTTTCCAGATCCGCAAGGTTGGCACAAATCTCGCGGTAGCAGAAAGACAGGGACCGCGGCATCCTGTCGTCAAAAATCAGGAATGAGGCGACGCCGGACGGGTCCAGATGCCCCCGATTCAGCCAATTATAGGACCGCCAGGCCGCAAGTGAGCGCAGCATGATCTCCCACTGGCTCTGGTCGGAGCCGCCAAGCGCGCCGGCTGCGGTCGGCAACAGGCGTTGATATCTGGCGCCGATGATTCGCGCCGTGTTGTCGGCCCGCTCTATGAAGGTCCCGAGCCTGAGAAAATTGAAGATGTCGTTGTGCAGCATGGTCCCGTAGAGGGCGCCACGAAACACCGAGCTTCCCTTGATGATGTTTTCCAGAATTGACGGCAGGTCACGGATATTGACCGGCCGTTTCAGGGCCGTATTGCCAGTCATCCAGCTTTCATTCAACGACTGCCAGACCTCCTGCGTCAGCGCGGTGCGAACCGAACGGGCATTCTGGCGTGCGTTCGCCAGAAGCGAGATGACGCTGTCCTCATTCGACTTGTCGCGCAGCAGATAATCGATCGCGTTCGTCATCGTCAACGATTCATGACGCCCGGCAAAGGCTTCGGATTTGCCGGTGCTGCGGATGATGGCGACCCATTCCTCGTTTCCATCAGCCCGCTGGGTAAGCGTATGCAGAAAAGCGGATTGGATTCGCCGTGCCGAATTTTCGGTACGCTCAAGGTAGCGCGCCATCCAGAACAGATTGTCAGCGTGCCGACCAAGCATCCTAAGCCTCCAGCACCCATGTGTCCTTGGTGCCGCCACCCTGGCTTGAATTCACGACAAGCGACCCTTTTTTGAGAGCCACCCGGGTCAACCCGCCTTGTGTCACCTTGATTCCCTCGGGCGAGACCAGAACAAAGGGGCGAAGATCAACATGCCGCGGCGCGAGGCCGCTTTTTGTCAGGATCGGCACTGTCGACAGCGACAGGGTGGGTTGCGCGACATAATTCGCCGGGTTGGCTTTCAGCTTGCGGGAAAAGGCGGCGAGCTCACGCTTGCTTGCCGCTGGCCCGACCAGCATGCCATAGCCGCCCGAGCCATGGACTTCCTTGACCACGAGTTCACAAAGATGGGCCAGCACATAGGCAAGGTTGTCCGGCTCGGAGCAACGCCATGTGGGGATGTTATCGAGAAGCGGCTTCTCACCCATATAGAACTCGATGATTTCCGGCATATAGGAATAAATCGCCTTGTCATCGGCGATACCCGCGCCCGGGGCGTTGGCAAGCATGACCGCGCCGCTGCGATAGGCATCGAAAAGCCCCGGCGTGCCAAGCACGCTGTCCGGGTTGAATGACAGCGGATCAAGAAACTCATCATCGATCCTGCGGTAGATCACGTCGACCGGGGCGGTGCCTTCGGTGGTGCGGATGATGACACGCTCATCACGCACCTCGAGGTCCGAGCCCTGCAACAGGTCAACACCCATCTCGTCGGCAAGAAAGGAATGTTCATAATAGGCCGAATTGTAAATTCCCGGCGTGAGAACGGCGATATTGGGATTGTCGATGAAAGAGCTGGCACATCCGGCGAGCGACCTGAACAGCTGCTTCGGGTAGTCACTCACCGGCTGAACGCGGTGGCTGGCGAACAATTCGGGAAACATCTGCAGCATCGTGGCGCGGTTCTCGATCATGTAGGAAACGCCGGACGGCACCCGGGCGTTGTCCTCCAGAACATAGAAATCATCCGGACCCGTCCGGACGATATCAACCCCCACCACATGGGTATAGACATTGCCCGGCGGGGTGAACCCGCACATTTGCGGCATGAAGGCCCGGTTGCCGTGGACCAGTGCCGATGGAACGATACCGGCGCGAATGATTTCCTGACGATGATAGATGTCGGCAAGGAAGGCATTGATCGCCGCCACCCTCTGAACAATGCCACGCTCGAGCCGGCGCCATTCACTGGCGGCGATGATCCGCGGGATCAGGTCAAACGGGATGATCCGCTCCTCACCGTCACGCCCCCCATAGACATTGAAGGTGATCCCGATCCGCCGAAAGAGTTCCTCGGCCTGAAGCGACTGTTTCGAGAGTTTCCGGAAATCCTGATCGTCAAGCCAGGCCAGCAATGCGCGGTAGGGTTCGCGTCCTTCGGACCCCGGTTCATTTAGCCCCGGACCATCTAGCATTTCGTCAAACATGTGATCTTCAATATGCTGCGGCAGGAAAACTGGACAGCATTACAATACACCCAAAAGCGACAACCAAGAAATTGCTAACTTTTCATCTGTTTGATGCGTTTTTTGCAGCGGCCAAGGCTCCGGGTCCACTATTGCGATGCTGGCAGAGATGGATTTTCCAGCCTGATTTCGACCTTGCAGGACAGGCACCTGCATCACCCGCAAAAATCACCGAAGGATAGCCGCAGGATCACATGGCATCATAGCCGTGTCGAAACGTTTCATCGGCGGGCTGGAAGGTCGCACCACTGTCGGCATAGCAGGGGTGGCGATGCCATGGATGGGCGCTGCTATCAGCCATGCCGGCGATATCCTGAAGATAGGCAAGCCCATCCCCGGCAAGCCCTTCAACAATTCGCTCCCAATCCGGATAGGATGTAAAGGCATCCTGCCAAATCGCCCGACCGGCAAGAAACCCTGATGCACCCGCCTTGAACGCATGCGCAAGAATATCACGAAATGCCTCTTTGCCGGCCCCGGCAGACAGCATCACCCAGGGCCGTCCGGCAAGCCGCCCCATTTCATCAAACAATGCCTGCAGATTGGCTGACCCGTCTATGGCATCCGCATTCACCGGACTTTCCAGTTTGAAAACATCGACACCATAATCAGGTCTGGCAAATTCCTCGACGGAAGCCAGCACCTGGTCACTCGCCTTTGCCTGCATTTCGACATAACCGCGTGACGCGGCTGCCTCGTTGGCGAACGGATATAGCAGCAGCTCGAGAAGAAACGGAATGTCATATTGGGCACATTCATCCCCGATCCGTTTCACATAGTCCTGTTGGAAGGCAATATTTGCCGGCGACGCGTCCGGGCGGTACCAGGCAAGAACCTTGACCGCGTCACCACCAAGCCTTTTGATCTTGCTGACTGACCAATCATCGATACTGGCCGAAAACCGCCCCTCGCCGGTCTCGGTGAAGACCGAGTCTTCAAGAGTTACAACGAGGCCCTTGTCCCCTGCCAGCGCATCGAACGCCGCCGGAATGCCATAATGCGGATCCAGCAGAACAGCGGAGCCCGGCCCCTGAAGCTGGCGCACGATTTCCAATTTGAGTCTGGCAACTTCAGCCCACGGCGCCTCGGGAAGATTCAATTGCCTCGCAATCGGGTGCTTGATTGGTGGGCGCTGATCGGCTGCGACCATTTTGAACAACCCGTTCTCATCCGCCATGCGGCGCATCCCCAAGAGCTTTCCGGGAGTTAATTGCATATCAGTATTCCTCCATAAAGGCGGTGCAGCTTTGTCGGTCTGGCGACGCGCTGATACCGCCAAATTGCAAACATTTCATCGCGGCAGCGGCGTTTGCCGTCGTGATTGCCGAGGTTTCATCCATTCCCTCGCCAAGACAAAGAGCGAAAATACCATGCCAGACATCGCCAGCGCCGATGGTGTCGACAGCCTCGACGGCGAACGCTGGAACATTGACCAACTCATTGTCATGCAGGTGCCAGACGCCCTTTTCACCGTCTGTCACACATACCCAGCAACCCGTGGCTTCACGCGCGCGGAGCAATCCATCCTCGATGCCGCCATTGGGCGCGAATGAATCCAGTCCCTGTTTTGAAAAGGCCAGATGCGTGGCACCGCGTGCATGGTCAGCCGAAAAGGGCGCTTCGGCATCAATGATGATTGGAACATGTTGCTCACCGCCAAGTTCAATGGCCCAGCTCGTCAATTCGGGATGCCGGTTATCCGCCAGAACGGCACAGGGTATCGAGGCCGGTCTGGTCGATTTGAGCATCCTGGAAAATCCCCGACCCGCATAATTGAATGTCTGGCGCTCCCCCTGATGATTCACGAATGCAGCCGAGACGGATGATTGTGCTTGCGGGGCAAGCGGGCTCATCGACATATCCACCAACTCGTCGCTCAGCGCCTGATGGATAAAGCGTCCCATCATATCGTCACCAAGATAGGTCGCAAGCATCGGCCGACCGCCAAATCTGGCTATGGCGATACTTGCATTCGCCGCGGGGCCACCAACAACAAAGCGCGAATCATGGGCGCGCATTTTTTCGCCCCGCGCCGAGAATTGATCGATTTCCATGATCAGATCGACAGTGGCGCGGCCGGCGACGATTATTGTGGCGGCGCTATTCATTGGCAAAGGTCGGGGCGGCCAGCCCATGGATCCTGACATTGATACATGCCGGCCTGCCGCTGGCGAGCGCGCGTTCAAAAGCCGGAGCAAGTTCGGCAAGGCTGGTGACATATTCACCATGTCCCCCCATTGCCGACGCCACCTCGTCATATCGGGCGTCACTCAATCCACAGGCAAAAACACGGTCCGGACCGAAGTCCCGCTCCTGGATCCTGACCTCGGCATTCCACTGCAAATCATTGCCAATGACCACCACCACCGGCAGTTTCTCGCGCACCGCCGTCTCGAATTCGGCAAGATGAAAGCCGACGGTTCCATCACCCATAAATGCCAGAACATGCCTGTCAGGAAGGGCCAGCTTTATCGCCATGGCATAACTCAGACTGCCGCCAATGGCCCCCGACACACCATTTATCATCACCAGATGACGTGTCAGCATACTCTGAACCCATTGGCCAATCTCAGCACCATCGGACACCGCGGCGATATTTTCATATGAGGCCAGAATGTCACTGACGGCACTGACAAAGGAAAAGGAGTTCAATTCCTGCCTGTCGTCCGCATGATCAGCCGCTGGTATGTCACGGCGGGCGATTTCATCCTGCAGCGATGCGTGCCAGTTCGCGGCGACATTGCTGGCGGGTGCAAGCTGCTCCAGCATGGCGATGGCCTCTGCGGCAGAGAGGTCGGCCATCTCCTGCAATCGATCACCAAGATTGCCCCGCGCCTGCGCCAATATCCGTTCATCACCGATATAGGCACACCATTTGGCCTCGGCACTGAATGGCCCGACCGCCCCATAGGCGAGTGAGAAATCCACCGGCTTGCCGACAAGGATGATCACATCGGCAAGGCGCGCCATGGATTTGAAATTGCCAAGTCGCGGATCGTTCAGGCCCCGTGGACTGTCCATCAGCACGACAGGCACCTGCAACCGCCGCTCAAGCGCTCGTAACGTCGCGGCATGATGCGGCATGCCAAGTGATGGTCCCGCAATGATCAATGGTCTTTTCGCCGCCGCCAGCATGGCTGCGAGCCGGTCCGAAGGAGAGGTCGGTTCAGTCGTTATCGCAAGGTCCTGCGGTTTGGCCAGGGGCATGTCATCCAGATCACTGGTCAGAACATCCGCCGCAAGTGCCAGATGCGCCGGGCCCGGCATCCCCGTCCTGGCCGCCGCAATGGCGGCAAATGTATATTCTGCAAGATCGCTGGTCTTGCATAGCCGCTGCGAATATTTGGTCACCGCTCTGGTAATCTGTACCTGGTCCATTTCCTGGAAGCTGCCTTTATTATCAAGGCTTGCCTCGGAATCTCCACTCAGCAGCAGCACCGGTGTTTGTGACTGACTTGCGGTAAATAACGGGGCAATGGCGTTGCACAGGCCGGCCCCCGCCGTCACCATGGCAACGCCAAGGCCGCCGGTAATGCGAGCATGGGCCTCTGCCATATAGAGCGCGGCTGCTTCATGGCGCACATGAACAATCCGGATATTCTCATCAAGACAGGCATCGAAGAGCGGCATGATCTGATTGCCCGAGAGCGCGAAAATCGTTCTCACACCCGCGCCCTTCAGGATCCTGATCAAGGCAGTCGACGCCTTCATGGTCTGGCCTTCCTATGGTGACGAAATGCCCTTCCTTCCAAACAAACAGGAGAGTGCGGCGCGCTAGCCAATTGAATATCCCCCGTCAACAACGAGTGTTTGCCCGGTGACAAACTCCGCCTGCTCACTGGCCAGAAACAACGCCGGCCCGGCAATGTCGTCAGGCTGGCCCCACCGCCCGAATGGCGTGCGGGAAATGACCGCATCATAATGCACGGTATCGGCGCGGCCTCGCCTGGTCTGTTCGGTAACGACGAAGCCGGGGGCGATTGCATTGACTCTGACACCATGCGGCGCATATTTCAGCGCCAATGATTTCGTCAGCTGATGGATCGCCGCCTTGCTCGCCCCATAGGCTGGCACTTTTGGACTGCCAAAAAAGCTGTACATGGAGGCAATGTTGATCACCACGCCCCCGGCCGCGATCAACGCGCCTTCGAAATGTCTCACAACATCGAAATTGCCGATCAGATTGACGTCGATGACCTGACGAAACACATCAAGATCATCTTCCAGGTCACGGCGCGATATCGCCGCGCAATTGACCAGAACATCCAGACTCGAAAACTGGCTGGCAAGCGCGGAAATCGCGCCGGTGTCACAAACATCAAGCTGATGATAAACCGCCACCCCCTCCGGCATCGACAGCGGTTCAGCTTCAACGCCTGTGATGATCACCCTGTCTCCTTGCGCGGCGGCTGCCCTCGCAATGGCAGCGCCAATGCCATCAAGGCTTGCGCCAACCACAAGCCAAACACGCTGGTCCGTCTCACTCATCACGCACTCCCGCCCCTCATGTGATAAAGCCGCCGCCGCCAAGGTTAAGCATTGACCCGCTTGCATAGTTGAATTTTCCGGAAATCAGGTCGATCACCGGCATCGCGATATCCACCGGGTCCGCCACCGCGCCACAGGCGATTGTGGCCTCAATTGCCGCCCTGGTTGCAGGGTCGGCAAGCATGGTGCCGGTCATATCGGTGCGGGTCACCCCCGGCCGCACCGAAAATACCGAAATGCCATGTGGCGCAAATTCCTTTGCGGCGCCGATGGTGAACACATCAACAGCCCCCTTACTGGCGGCATAGACGCTCTTTTGCGCCCGCCCGCCAATGGTGGCTGCCATTGAGGACATATTGACGATCACCCCGGCATTGCCTTTCGCCATGGCGCGTGCGGCAAATTCCCGGCAACACATGATCAGGCCAACGACATTGACCGCGAATGTCGAATGCACAAAATCATGATCAACGTCAGTGATGGCACGCGGTCCATTGTCGATTCCGGCAGCGGTTACCAGCGCCTGCGCCGGCCCCATCGACAGCTCAATGTCCTCGAAAAAATGCGCAACACTCCGGGGGGCAGCCACATCCAGCGCAAATGCCTCTATCCGGCCATCGGACGCCGCCACCATATCATCTGCCGCTTTTCGGTTGCTGCCATAACTTATCGCCACACGCCAGCCAGCATCCACGGCCGACAGGGCAATTTGCCTGCCGATGCCCCTATTTCCCCCGGTAACGATTAACAGCCTGCTTTCACTCATAGCGCATCCTTCAATCTTGGCAGCATGAACTGGCCCTCCCCGAATATCTCTGACGCCGTTTCCGCGCCATTGAACACCGCATTCATCCTCGCCAGCACTGCCTGTTGCGCCCCGCCACGGTCAAGCTCGCCGGTAAAATAGCCATCCAGTTCAACGTCGATATCCTCACGCCAATGCCGCAATGTCTGTGGGTTGCCGCAGATTTTAATAATCGGACATAAGGGGTTCCCGGAAGGATTGAACACACCCATCGCAAACAGCCCGAGGTTGCATCCCGCCATCATCATGCCGGTCAGCGAAACCGGGCTGAAAAAAGGCGTGTCCATGAAATGCAGGCCAGGTGCGTCGGCAGGCATTCCAAATTCCAGAGCGGAAACAAAATCGGTTGTGCCTGTCTTGCTTACCGCCCCCATTGATTTCTCGATCAACGTGGTCAGCCCGCCGTCGATATTCTCGCGGGTGGGGTTGGTGCCACGATAATCCTTGCCACTGTCCTGTTCCATCAATCTGGCACGGTAGGCAATGAAATCCAGCACCGCCTGTCTTGTCGCCGGGTCGGGGCACCGGTCCTCAAACACGGCTTCCGCGCCGATGAATTCTGCTGTCTCCGAGACCACAGCCGACCCGCCGACAGCTATGGTGAGATCGCAGATATCACCAATCACCGGATTGCTGCAGATGCTGCTGGAAACATCACTGCCGCCACATTCAAGCGCCAGCGCGACAGCGTCTTGCCCGACCATGGTCCGGCGCTGCTCAAGCTTGTTTTGGCGGCTGGCGAGCATCTGCAACTTTTCACCGCCTTCAGCCACGGCATGGGCCCGCCCGGCGCATTGCATGAAGGCGAGATATTCAATCGGGATGGCCGCGTCGATTTCCTTGGCGAGCCGCTCGGCCGTCGCGCGGTCATGTGTCAGTACCAGCGCCGCTCCCACATTCGGATGGGTCAGCACGCTCCGGATAAAGCGCTCGACCATCACCTCGTCAATTTTCTGCAACCCGCGGGAAAACGCCCCCATGACGCATAGCGAGTCTGCATCGGTGGCGGCAATGGCCGCGGCCAGGCGATCGGTCAGCGCCACGGTGGACAGCACGATTCTATGATTTCGGATACCCACCCTGCCATCTGATCGGCGATACCCATGCCATTCGAGACTGCTAGCAAAGTCAAAAAGGTCAGTGCTACTCACAGTTATGGACATGGACATGCTCACCCTGTTCGATGGGATGCGTCGCCACGCCGATCCTTATGCCGTATTTGACAATCGCCTCGCCACGGGCGATGGCCCGCAAACTCACCTTGTGCCCGAACGGCACCTTGTCCGCGATCGTCATGCCATCGCTCAGGCAAGCGATCCCGGCATCCTCATCCATCAAGGTTGCTACATTGTCAGCCGGACTCAAGACCAGAAACCGCCTGCCACGCTGCGTTCCTAGTTGCATACGATCCCCCCGTCCACATTGATCACCTGACCGGTGATATATGCAGAGTCAGGACCAAGCAGGAACTGGATTACGCTCGCCACCTCGTCCGCTGTGCCAAGGCGTTTCATCGGGACCTCGCCCAGCACTTTGTCGATGCCGCGCTTGGCGATGATCTGTTGCGGCATGCTTGTGTCGATAAATCCGGGAGCCACAACATTCACCAGAACCTGCGGCGCTTCCTTTCTTGCCAGGGATCGCGCCATCCCGACCAAGGCTCCCTTGGCTGCGCTATAGGCGGTATGCCCCGGCGCGCCTCGTCTGTAGGCCAGCGAGCTGACCAGCACGACGCGCGCTCCGGTTTCATTCAACAGGGCCTGACGAACGGTCGCGTATAGCGCATAGACATTGCGGATATTTGCCGCCATGACGGGATCATAGACCGTCTCGACATCACCTGAAGCCATATCATCAGGCACGAAAATGCCGGCCAGATGAACCAGTCCATACAGATGGTCTTCCTTCCCCAGAATTGCACGGCATGCCGCCTCATCCTCCAGTCCGGAGCAGTGATAGACAAGGCGGCTGGTGTCGGATATCGAGGCTTCCAGAATCTCGGCACCCCGGGGATTGACATCTATGGCGATAACCCGCGCGCCCAGATCGATCAGGCGGTTGACAAGAGGGAGTCCAATGCCACCCGATGCGCCCGTAACAATTATTGTTTTTCCATCAAACATAGAGAACCACCAACAAGCAGGTTGCAACGCCAAGACATACAAAAACAAAAGGCGGGCCCATGGTTCCACAGGCCCGCCAACAATCCATGGTTATGATTGCCTTGGGAGGATTAGCGGCCTATGACGCGGTTGTTCCTGTCGGCAAGGTCGGCTTCCGCCTCGGCAACGGCCTTTTCGAATTTCTTCAGCCATTTGTCACCATATTTATCGGCGAACCAGACCTTCATCTTGTCGCGCGCCTCTACGAAAGTTGCCTTTTCTTCGGCTGACGGCACATAAATCTCACCGCCGAAGCCAACAAACTCCTTCAAGGCTCGTGCGTCATACTCCTTGTTCCAGTCGGACTGGATCATCGATGCCTGCTGAACACCGTCGATCACCAAATCCTGGAGGTCGGCAGGCAAGCTCTGCAACCACGCATCCGACATCCACCAGAAAGCAAAGAGATATGCATGCTCGTCAAGCGTGACATATTTCACGGCTTCATACATCTTCGTCGGGACGATGTCGGTTGCCGCGTTCTTCGTGCCTTCGACGACGCCTGTTTGCAGCGAGGTATACAGCTCACCCCAGGCAACCGGTGTCGGGTTGCCACCAAGAGACTTGATGAATTCGATCTGCAATGGCGAGTTGATGGTTCTCATCTTCACGCCCTTCATGTCAGCAGCCGACTTGATCAGCTTGTTGGTGGTGAAGAAATTCCGCCACCGACCGGTGTTGCCAACAGCCACAAGCCGTACATTGCCGGTCGCCGTCAAAATCTCGTCGCGAACCTCATCAAAGAATGAGCTTTGCGCGATGCGCTCGGCAATCGAGTCACCATTCATCATGTAGGGGATGTCCGTGACCTGCAACTCGGGCCAGAAGCTGGCGATACCACCAACTGTCGTGTGGGTCAGCTCCAGCGTGTTCAGCTGCACCTGTTCGATCTGATCGCGGAAGTTGCCAAGCTGGGCGCCGGGATAAATCTCCACAGTGATGCGCCCATTCGAACGGCTCTCAAGGAATGATTTGAGGAATTCACCGGGCACCTGATCATCTGATGTCACCGGGCCAACATGGCCATATTTCAGCGTGAATTCAGCCGCGAACGAGGCCGCCGGCAGACACACAGCCAAAAGGCCCGCCATAATGGTTTTGCTAATGATAGACTTCATGATTTTCCTCCGACTTTTCTAGGTTGCAAAAATAATGACATCGGTATCATTGCTTGTAAACGGAATTCAGAGCTTACCGGGCCACTATCCAAATCCGAGCAGCCTCGGCACCGTCATCGAGATCGCGGGCACGTAGGTGACAAGCGCGATAATCGCGATATGGACGATATAAAAAGGCAACATTTCCGACACCACCGATTCGATCCTCTCGCGGCTGACCGCCGAGGCAACAAACAGGATCAGCCCCATTGGCGGCGTCGCCAGGCCAATCGTCAGATTGACGCACATGATGATGGCAAAATGTAACGGGTCCACACCGACAGCCATCGCTGTCGGAGTCAGGATCGGCCCGAGGATCAGGATCGCCGGGCCCGCATCGAGAAACATGCCGACAACCACGAGCAGCAGATTGATCAGCAGCAGCACAACATATTTGTTGTCGGTATATTCAAACAGAAAGGCCGTCAGCAGTTTCGGCACACCGGACAGGGTGGCGATCCAGGCAAAGACGCTGGCCATGCCGACAGCCAGCAATATCACACTGGATGAAACCGCTGTGCGGAACAGCATGTTCTTCACCCGTGTCAACGGCAGGCTTTTCATGAAGACGCACAATATTATGGCATAGACCACAGCGGCACCGGCCGCCTCGGTCGGGGTGAACACCCCGGACAGGATTCCCCCCATGATGATAATGGGTGTGAGAAGCGGCCAGAAGGCATCGAGACCGGCGCGCGCCGCCACGCGCATTCCCGGAAACCGGTCGGCAACCGGATATTTGCGGCGCCGCGCGATGATCGACACCACTGTCATGAGGCCGATACCGGTAAGCAGGCCCGGAACAACACCCGCAAGGAACAGCGCGGCAACCGATATCTCCATGATATAGGCATAGACCACCATGATGATGCTTGGTGGGATGATCGGCCCGATCACCGATGACGCCGCTGTTACCGCGGCGGAAAATTTCCGGGAATAACCCTGTTTTTCCATTGCCGGTATCAGCATTGAACCAAGTGCCGATGTGTCGGCAACGGCCGAGCCACTCAGGCCGGCAAAGAAAATCGACGAGATGATGTTCACATGTGCAAGGCCACCCCGAAGATGCCCGACAAGTACGCGCGCGAAATATACAAGCCGTTCGGTGATACCACCCACATTCATGATTTCCCCGGCAAGGATGAACATGGGTATGGCAAGCAGGGGAAATTGATTGATCCCGATATAGAGCTTCTGGGCAATGATCGCCAGAAAGACCTCTTTGTCAGCCAGCACCAGGCCGAGCATCGGCGCCGCGCCCAGGGCGAAGACTATCGGCATGCCAACACTGATCAAGCCCAGCAAGATCCAGATAAATGTCACGGGTATCATCTCACGCCCCCACAAAAATCCCTAAAATGACCAACCACTAGAACTCGTCCAGAACCGGGCGATGTTTGGTAACGAAAGCATCCTGCTGGGCCGGCTTGCCGGCAATCAGAAAGGACATGTCTTCCAAAAATTGCTGCAATGACACGAGCGCCATGCTGGCCATGCCAAGGGGAATCGACACAAAGAACCAGTACATCGAGACATCACCCACCGAAATGGCCACCTGCGTTCTGCCATTCCAGGCGAAGTCATGGCTCTTCATGGCAAGGAAACTGCAAAAAACGCATACGGCCAGATGCATGACCGCAAGAATGAACCGCGTCACCCGTGACGGAAATCTGGAAATGACAATTTCGATATTGGGGTGGACGCCAAGGCGAAGAGCAATCGGCGCGCCCAGAAACACCAGCCAGAGCATCGCATATTTGGCCAGCTCCTCCGACCAGGACAGGCTGTCATTGAGGACATAACGAAAGAACACGCCAGCCGAAACAATCGCCGCAACCGCCAGCACAAGGAACATGGCGCCCCATCGGAATGCGCCCAGCTGCACCACATTAATGGCTGACAGACATCTGATTGCCAAATTCATGACTGCACCTACCCCCCTGGTCGTCCATTACCCCGGCATTA
>JAYQDX010000042.1:15081-18007 GCA_038138545.1 Rhodobiaceae bacterium
CATTACCCCGGCATTATCGTGACTTGCACACCATGCTCTTTCATCGCTGGCAAATCCGGGACGATGCCAATGCCATCATCCTCGGGCAATTCTATGCGCCCGCCATTCGATGGCCGCAAATCCCAATCCGCCAGACTTTCCCTGATCGGGTTATCATTCACGTCAACTTCCAGCAAACCAGCGTCGCCAATAACAGTCAACAGATGTGCCGATGCAGCAAGACCAACCATCCCGCCAAGCCAGTGCGGACAAT
Source organism: Rhodobiaceae bacterium (assembly GCA_038138545.1). Classification (GTDB taxonomy): domain Bacteria; phylum Pseudomonadota; class Alphaproteobacteria; order Puniceispirillales; family Puniceispirillaceae; genus UBA8309. Next base: position 15,335 of record JAYQDX010000042.1, read on the forward strand.
AGACAGATTCCGGCGGCGACTGCACGGCATCACGGCCGCCAAAAATGCGGAGCAGCCCTGTAAACCCGCCAATTTTCCCGATATCCGGTTGCACGAAGGCAAATAATGCCTGTGCCTGATAGGCGTCGACAGCATCCAATGTCGGCAGATTTTCACCGCCTGCGAGCGGCACGCTGATCATATTGGCCAGTTCTTGCCACTGCGCCGGCGCCGCACTGGCCCGCAGCGGCTCCTCAATCCACTTCAGATCAAACCGGCTCAAGGCGTTGATGTTGTCGGCGGCCTGCTGCGGCGACATCCATGCCTGATTGGCATCAATCATCAACTGATGATCGTCATCGATCAATTGACGGGCGACAGCAAGACCATCCCGGTCAACATCTTCACCAAACCCCACTTTGACCTTGAACGCTGTAAATCCGCGTTCTCTTGCGAGCTGCACGCGTTCTCTCGCCTCTTTGGGATGAATGCCACTGGCATAGGCCCTCACCGCATCACCCGGCGCACCGAACAGGGCGCAAAGCCTCATCCCCTGTCGGCGCGCCACCATATCCCACAAGGCCTGATCCACACCGGCAATCACCTGCAACAAGGTGCCGGGGTCGGCCGTCTGCAAGCCAAGCACCGCAAAGGCGGCGGTCAGACCATCAAAAATCTCTGCCGGGGAACTGAAATGACGCCCCTTGAGCCAATAGGCGAATTCATTGACCAGCAGGCCGGCTTTATATTCAGCGCCACGCGACGGAAAATTGCACCATATCTCGCCATGCCCGACACAGCCGTCAGCGTCGGTAATCCGGACAAGCAACGCGGGGCGGTCATACATCGTGCCAAATGACGTCTGCACCGGCACATCAATCTTGGCGCGGAGAAGAATTGCCTCGACATGCCTGATCTCATGCCTCTGACCAGCAAGCCGACGCGCCACTTCGTCAAGCACTCCAACTTGACCGGCATTCTTCATATTTATCTTCATGTCGACATGTTGGCGGAGCATTTCAGAAACATAATGACATCGGTATCATTCCAACGTATTTTTGAAAAGTCAACGATATCCGTTGGGATGCAGAAGTTGGTCGACATGAAGAAAAAATACGATTTCATAATTATCGGTGCCGGTTCTGCGGGGTGCCTTCTTGCCAACAGACTATCCGCTGATCCTGCCCATAACGTTCTATTGGTTGAGGCTGGAGGTTCGGATCGCCGCCTTTGGTCACGCCTGCCGATCGGCTATTATAAAACCATCTACAATCAGACATTTTCACGCATTTTCCAGACAGAGCCATGCGAGGGCAGCGGCGGCCGCGCGATAAAATGGCCACGCGGGCGGATCATTGGCGGCTCCAGCAGCATAAACGGCCTGATCTTTATTCGTGGTCAAAAAGAAGATTTCGACGATTGGCAATCCCTTGGAGCCCGCGGATGGGATTATCAGACCGTGTTGCCCTTTTTCAGGAAACTGGAGGGCTACAAGGGCGGCGAAAGTCAATTCCGGGGCAGCCTTGGGGAGCTGAAGGTAGATGACCTTCGGTTACGCCATCCCGCCTGCGAGGCGTGGCTGAAGGCGGCGTGTGAATGGGGCCTGCCTCCGATTGACGATTTCAATGGCAATGACTCGTTTGGGGCGAGCAGATACCAGCTCACCCTCGACGGGAGATGGCGATCAAGTTCCGCTCGCGCGTTCCTGCACCCCATCACCCACCGGCAAAATCTGACCGTCATTTCCAGCGCCCTTGTTGAAAAAATTCTTTTTTCAGACAAACAGGTAACGGGCATCATCGCCCGGCGCGACGGCGTCCGGGAAACCTATGAGGCCGACAAGATCATAGTGAGCGCCGGCGCCCTTCAATCACCGCAGATATTGCAATTGTCCGGCATTGGCCCGACGGCGCTGCTGCGCAAGCACGGCATCCCGGTGATCCATAATGCCGGTCAGGTCGGACAAAATCTTCAGGACCACTACCAGATGCGAACCATCGTGCAGATGCGTAATGGCCTGTCGCTGAACAAGGACAGCCGCAATCCGTTGAAAATGGCTCTTCATGGCCTTAAATGGCTGAAGGACGGGTCCGGGGTTTTGTCCGTCGGCGCCGGCCAGGCGGGTGCCGGCGCATGCACGAAATATGCTGAAAATGGCCGGCCCGACATACAGCTTCTTGTGATGCCACTGTCTGTTGATAAACCGGGGGAGCCCCTGCACGATTATCCCGGCTTCACCGCAACCGTCTGGCAATGTCATCCGAAATCCCGGGGGTTCGTTGAAATACGGTCTGCCGATCCTGCCGAAGATCCGAAGATACAGCCAAATTATATCTCTGAGGAACATGACCAGAAAGTCATGATTGAAGGCGTTAAAATGATGCGTGAAATCTATCACATGGCTTCCTTCAGGGATTTGTGGGACACCGAGATTGTTCCCGGGGCCGATATCGACAATGATGAAAAGATCCTCGATTGCATCCGCAACAATGGGGGCACCGTTTTCCATCCTGTGGGAACCTGCCGGATGGGCGATGATGCGGGCGCGGTTGTCGATTCTGAATTGCGGGTGAAGGGCGTTAAGGGGCTGTATGTTGCTGACGCGTCGGTAATGCCGAAGATCACATCCGCCAATACCAATGCGCCATCGCTGATGATTGGCGAAAAGGCAGCCCATCACATTCTGCAACATCA
>JAYQDX010000043.1:0-2249 GCA_038138545.1 Rhodobiaceae bacterium
TGTATTTCCCGGTCCGTGCACCGAGAACCAGGGCACCGGCCAGCGCCGCCCAACCTCCGACGGAGTGGACGACAGTCGACCCCGCGAAATCGAGAAAGCCCATCTCATCGAGGAAGCCGCCACCCCACTTCCAGCTTGCCTGGAACGGGTAGATCAGCGCTGTCAGAATGAGCGTGAAGAGAAGAAACGGCCACAGCTTGATCCTCTCGGCAACCGTGCCCGATACGATCGAGGCGGTGGCCGCACAGAACATCAGCTGGAAGAAATAATCCGATGCGGTCGAGGCATAGGCCAGATCGTCGGCCGCGTCAGGCGCGATGCCGACAGCCTCCATCGCCGCGACGCCGATGACGCCGGACAGGATTCCTTCAACCGACCATGACCCCAGCGGATACATGAGGTTGTAGCCGATCACATAATAACCGATCGCGGCAATCGAGAAGAGCGCCACATTCTTGGTCAGCTGCATGGTGGTGTTCTTGGCGCGGACAAGCCCGACTTCGAGCATACAGAAGCCGCAGGCCATGAACATGACCAGCACGCCACCAACAAGGAACAACAGTGAATTCAGGATGAAGACACCATGCTCGGGCACTTCTTGCGCCAGCGCCGGTGTCGCCAGCATCGCGCCTGCGGCGGCGATTGCCAGAACTGAGGAAACGGATTTCAACATTTTGGGAAACTCCTTGGTATTACAGCGCCGCAACGCCAGCTTCGCCCGTGCGGATACGCAGGGCTGATTCGAGATCCAGAACGAAAACCTTGCCGTCGCCGATCTTGCCCGACTCGGCAGCGCCCTTGATGGCGTCACAGGCCTTCTCGGCCATGTCCGCTCCAACGGCGATCTCGATTTTCACTTTCGGCAGAAAATTCACGGTGTATTCGGTGCCGCGATAGACCTCGGTCTTACCTTTCTGACGCCCATATCCCTGCACTTCCGAGGTGGTCAGCCCTTCAATGCCAATGGCCACCAATGCTTCATGCACGGCGGCAAGGCGACTGGGCTGAATGATTGCCACAATGTACTTCATAGTCAGTCCTTCCTTTGCACTGTCGCCACCACGGTGCTGAGCGACAGGTCTTTGACGGCGTGAAACGCGGGAGGAGCGGTCCCCGCCATCTGTGGTAATGCGGTGTTATCAGGAGCGGGCGTGTTGTAATTCTGCTAATTTTGCAGGCAAGCAGTGCAATTTTTGCATCGCCTTGCTATATGGAGCAGCAAGCGGGCCGTTTCGGCCGGTCGTTCTGGAGAATGTGATCATGCGGTTCATGACCAGCCTGAAATTTATTGATGTCGTTGCGCGCGAGGGGTCGATCCGCAAGGCGGCCGACAAGCTTGCCATCACCTCGACGGCGCTGAACCGGCGAATCCTGCAGATCGAGGACGAAATCGGCCAGCCGCTGTTTGAAAGGCTGCCGGGCGGGGTACGGCTGAACACCGCCGGCGAAATCTTTGTCCAGCATATCCGGTCGCAATTCGCCGATCTGGCGCGGGTACAGTCGCAGATCGCCGATCTCAGCGGCATTCGCCGCGGCCATGTGCAGATCGCCAGCGGCGCCGATGCGCTGCGCCGCCTGCTGCCCGAAACCATCGCCACCTATCGTGCCGCACACCCGGCGGTCAGTTTCGATCTTGCCCGCTGCTATGGCGAGGAAGCCGAGGCAAGACTGTTCTCGCTGGATGCCGACATCGCGCTGATCTTTGCGCCGATCCGGGCGGCGCATGTTCATGTCGCCGCCACGCTGCGCCAGCAGATCCAGTGTGTCATGCCGGCCGATCACCGGCTTGCCGGGCGCGAGCAGATCAAGCTTCGCGATCTTGCCGGCGAGCGCCTTGTCCTGCCGACCGCACAAAGCGGCGTTCGCCAGCTTCTGGATACCGGCCTGTTGCGGCGGCAGGTCGATATGGATGTGATTCTCGAATCGGACAGTTTCGAATTCATGCAGAACTTCCTGCATTTCGAATCCTCGCTGTTCTTCCAGATTCCGATCGCCATCGGGGCCGGCGGCGGGCGGCAGGATGCCGGGCAGGCAGATGGATTCGACCCGCTGCTTGTCGCGCGGCCAATGGATCCGGCCGATGTCGCCCCCGGGACACTTCATATCTGTTACCTCAAAGGGCGCGTGCTGCCGGTCGCGGCGGCGAAGTTCCTTGATGACATCATCACCACGCTGCGTGACACCTATCCCGACGATGTGGACCAGTAGACAGAAGCCCGTGGATATCGGCCCATGGATATCGGCCCATG
>JAYQDX010000043.1:2349-8177 GCA_038138545.1 Rhodobiaceae bacterium
CCATGGATATCGACCAGTAGATTTTCGCGCCGGTCCACTGTAGAAGATGGCGATCAACAACGAGGACAGTCATGACTATCGGTTTGCCGCTGCCCCCCTATTTCGTGCAGCGCTATGAAGGATGGAAGGCGACGAAGTTCGTCGAGAACAAGGTGTGGTACAAGCATCTTGCAGAGGACGGGCAGCATCCGCGCGCCATGGTCATCTCCTGCTGTGACAGCCGTGTTCATGTCACCTCGATCTTCGGGTCCGACACCGGCGAGTTCTTCATCCATCGCAACGTTGCCAATCTGGTGCCACCCTACAAGCCGGATGGCGACCATCACGGTACCTCGGCGGCGCTGGAATATGCCGTCTGCGCGCTGAAAGTCTCGCATGTCATCATTCTCGGCCATTCCAGTTGCGGCGGGATCAATGGCTGCTACCGGATGTGCCATGGCGACGCGCCGGAACTGGAGGAACGGTCGAGCTTTGTCGGCCGCTGGATGGATATCCTCAAGCCGGCCTATGAGCGTATTGTCGGCACTGGAAGCGAGGCCGACCAGATCGCCGCCCTGGAACGCGAGGGCATCATCGAATCGATGCATAATCTGATGGGCTTTCCCTTTGTTCGCGAGGCGGTGGAGGCGGAAACACTGTCAATCCACGGGCTTTGGAATGACATCGGCGAAGGCAGCCTGTTCTATTACAACGGTACCGAGTTCGCACCGGTCAGCAAGACTGTCTGAATTTTCTGACGGATCATACCGGCACTAACCCAGCATCGACCCGGCATCGACCCGGCATCGACATTGTCGTGCCGGCGCTGTCATGCCATGCTTCGCCCGTGACATTCCGCCACAAATGTGATGACCTTAGGGATGCTGGCGTGGCATGGGCCGCCGAATGAAACACGGAGTGATGGTATGGATACGGTACTGGTTGGCGGCGGCGGCTTTCTTCTGGCGGCTGGCGCGGTGTTTCTCGCCATCGACAAAATCGGCAAATCACAGATGGCGGAGCGCCGGAAGCGGCTGGTCATCTATGCGCTGCTCGGTGCGCTGATCGCGCTGACGATCAGCATTTTCCACTGGCACCGCGCCGTCTATCTGGCCGCCAGCGCCTGAGTTTCAGACCGACGACGGGTGTCGGCCCGTGGCTGGCTTGCGTTATTCCGACGACATGGCGGGCACACCGAAGATCCAGCCTTCGAGGGCGGCGGCGGGCGGCGGCGTCCATGACGCGCCCTGCCCGGCGAACCGGCGCAGCGCGGCGGCCGCGATGATCGCATCCGCCTCGTCGGCATCGGCCCCGCGCGGGGTGAAATCCGGCCCGACACCGCGGCTGTCATAGGCCGCCAGCGCGGCATTCATGAAGGCCGGGTCGGCGGCGGCGTTCCTTGCCGGGTTGAACCCGGCGCGGTGGAAATAATAGCTTGGGAAAATCTCCACCAAGACCATCGACAGCGCGCGCGCCGGCGTCACCTCATCAAACGGCCAGATCGCCAGTCGCGCGCCCAGCGCGGCGCGGAGCGCATGGATCAGCCGCATACCCGCCATCGACCCGGTGGCGACATTGTCGGCCCCGATGGCCTTGAAAGTCGGCGACGGCGCGCGCGCCGAGGCCCGCGCCGCCAGTTCGGTCAGGCGGCGGCGGCTGCGATAATGCGGAGCGCCATGGTTGCGTGGTGACAAATAGTAATCGCCAAGCCGCGGCGCCGCGAACATCGCCCCGCCATAGAGATGCGCGTCACCGGCGCATTCCGCCTCGACCCGCGCCCACAACGCGGCCGGATCGGACGGCGAGTCATCAAGGCCCGGGTAATAGGCATCCTCATCAACAAAGGGATGCGCAAAGGCAAAATCGATTCCGACCAGAACCGGCGATCCGGCGGTTGTCGCCACCGCAGTGGCGAGAAGCCAGTCATGAACCCCCTCGCGGCCCCAATGCCGCCCGTCGGCGGCGAGGACCGTTTCAGGGGCAGCGCGGCCGGGGCTGGCCACGGCGATCTGGATTCCCGGCTGGCGCGGCCCGCGCGCACCGGACCAGTCAATGCCGATAAAGGCGCTGAACACCGGCTAGCTGTCGCCGGATCGTGGCATCCGTGCCAGCAGATCCGCCGCTGTCGCGCTGATCCCGTCGGCGCTCGCCGCGCCGGCCAGCACCGCTTCGGCCTGCTTTGCCATCACCTTGCCAAGCTCGACTCCCCACTGGTCGAAACTGTTGACGCCCCAGACAAAGCCACTGACCACCGTCACATGTTCATAGAGCGCCAGCAGCCGGCCAACCGCAAAGGGCGTGCTGGCATCCCAGCTGATGATGGTCGATGGCCGGTCGCCGGCAAAATGACGGTGCGGTTCGGCGTCGTTCGGGCTGCCGATGGCAAGCGCCTCGGCCTGCGCCACCGCGTTCGCGACCAGCACCCGGTGGCTGTCCGCCCAATTACCGGCAAGATGCAGCCCGGTCGGGCGCATCGGCACCAGAATATCCAGCGGCACCACCTCGCTTCCCTGATGCAGCGCCTGAAAGAAACTGTGCTGGCAGCCGGTACCGGCAGTGCCCCAGATCACCGGTGTCGTCGCATGTTCCAGCGGTGCGCCGTCGACCGAGACGGACTTGCCGTTCGATTCCATCTCCAGCTGCTGCGCCCAGGCCGGCAACAGATGGAGCCGCTGGTCGTAGGGCATGATCCCGTGTGTCGCCAGGCCCATGAAATTGCGGTTCCAGACGCGAAGCAGCCCCATCAGCACCGGCAGGTTCGCCTGATGCGGCGCGGTGCGGAAATGGTCATCCATCGCCGCCGCGCCGGCCAGCAGATCGGTGAAGGCGGCCGGCCCCACATCGATCATCACCGGCAGGCCAACAGCCGACCACAGCGAATAACGCCCACCAACACCCTGATCGAAATCAAAAATCCGGTCCGCCGCGATCCCCCAGTCGCGCGCCACCCGCGGCGCCGCGGTGACGGCCGCCATGCTGCCGGCATGCGCGCCAAGCCAGCCACGCGCCAGCGCCGCGTTGCGCATCGTCTCGGCGGTTGTGAAGGTCTTCGAGGTGACAATGACCAGTGTGTGCGCCGGAGCGCAGGCCGCCAGCACGTCGTGAAGGTGGCTTGGATCGACATTCGACACATAATGCATCCGAGGCCCGCTGGCATGGCCGGCCAGCGCGGCGCTGACCATCGCCGGGCCAAGGTCGGAGCCGCCAATGCCGATATTCACCACATCCGCAACACCATCACCGCGAACCGTCTCGGCAAAGGATGACAGGCTGGCGAATTCCGCGCTCTGGCGTCGGTCCGCGCCGCGCTGCGTCATATGGACGACGGCGCGATCCTCGGATTTGTTGATGTTCTCGCCGGCGAACAGGGCGGCGATGCGATCCGCCAGCCCGGTTTCCGCCGCCAGATCGAGAAGCCTCCGCAGCGTCCGCTCTGTCACCTTCTGGCGTGACAGATCGACCCGCAGATCATCCATCTCATACACCAGTCCGCGCGATCGCCGCTGATCCGCCAGCAGGTCACGAAGATGGGTGTCCTGCAGCGTCGCAGCTTCGTCCCGCAGCGTGGCGGCGGCGTTTGTTGACAGCATGTCCTCTCATCCCGGCTGGTGAATCGGCGTCACCATACCCATATCCGGGGCAGCGCGCCAGCGGGGCAAGGATGCCCACCGACAATTCACGGAACAAGATCATGTCCTCACGCGAAACTCTCGACCCCCAAATTGTCGATATCGTCATCATCGGCAGCGGCATGGCGGGGCTGGCGGCGGCCCGCCATGCCCATGCGGCCGGCCGCTCGGTCTGCATCCTCGACAAGGGGCGGCGCATTGGCGGGCGCGTATCAACGCGCCGCGCCGACGGATTCATCTTCAACCATGGCGCGCAGTTCCTAACAGCGCGACAGCCGGATTTCATCTCCGCCTGCAATTCCGCGCAGGGTGCCGGCGCGCTCAGACCATGGCGTGTCGCCGGCCGCGATGCCTTCTGCGGCGCGCCAACGATGCGCGATTTTCCAGTGTTTCTCGGTGAGGGGCTGGTCATCCGGCAACAGGTCGAGATTACCGGCATCACCCGCGATGACGGGCTGATCACGCTTCATGATGTGACCGGGCCGGTGGCGCGGGGACGGCAGGCCCTGATAACGGCCCCGGCACCGCAGGCGGCGCGCCTGCTTGAACCGGTCGCCCCTGAGCTTGCCGCCACCGCGCGAAGTGCCGCCTATGCCCCCTGCTGGACCGGCATGTACGGCTTTGCGGATCAGGACATGCCGGACATCACCGGTCCGGTCAGCACCGACAGCGGGCCGGTCGGATGGGCGTGCTGGGAATCCGGCCGACCGGGTGCCGATGCGGGCGCGGCGGCGCTGGTTGTCCAGGCTGCGCCGGACTGGAGCGAGGCACAACTGGAACGTGATGCCGGTTCAATCGGCGAGGTGCTGCTCGCGGCCTGGCAGGACCTGGTCGGTGCCTCGCTGCCGACACCAACCTATGCCAAGGCGCACCGATGGCGCTATGCCAGGGTCGTGCGGCCGGCGGATGCCGACGCCCCCCGCCAGACAGCCGACGGCATGATCACCATCGCCGGAGACTGGATGGCCGGCGCGCGGGTCGAGGATGCCTTCATGTCAGGCCACCGGGCGATGACGTCTTTGCTGGAGATGTCCGCTGGCGGGTGAGCATCACGCCATCTGAACGCGCGGGATGCCCGTTACAAGACCGGCCCCCAGCGATGATCATGTCGCATTGCCGCCCCGAGATGCGCCGAAATGGCGTTGCATCGGGTGACAAACCTGCCGAATTGCGGAATTCCAGAATCGCGGCGGCGCTGCTGTCAACCTGCCTGCCGGAGGCGGCGAATGTGTTCGTGCTGTGGGGCCATTATGGCGGCTATAGCGGGCGCAGCGCCTCGGCCATCCTGATCACCACCATCCTTGCCAGCATCACCGTTCCGGTCGCGCTCTGTATCGTCATGCAGGTTTCGCAGGAACGTTGCTTCACTGCATGGATCGGCCGGCTTGCAATCCGGCCTCTGTCGTCACTGGTTAATGTTCGTATTCTTCGACCATAGTGCCGCGCTTGCGGGCGGCTGAAGCGCTTTTGCCCGTGCCCATGAAGGCATCTCACCGTTTCCGTTTGCCTGAATTTGCGCTGCATCTTGCCGCCAGGTTTCGTCAACGCCGGATCAGACGAGGAATGACAGATGGCATACTCCATGACGCGCTTATGGGCGGGGCTGGCACTGGCGATGCTGGCGGCATTCATGTGGGCCGTCGCCATCATTCTGAGCAAGATCACGCTTGAGGCGATTCCCTCGAATACGGTGTTCGTCGTGCAGCTTGTCGCGGCAACCATGGCAGCCGGAACCGTCATGATGTTCCGCCGCGAACGTCCGGGGTGGTCACGTGCGCATCTTCTGGCCTATAGCACAGGCCTGTTCGAGCCGTTCCTTGCCTACACATTGTCGCTTTATGGTCTGTCGCTTGTCTCCGCCAGCATCGTGTCGGTGATCTTTGCAACCGAATCAATCATGATACTGGTTCTGTCGCTGTTGCTGCTTGGCACGGTCATCAGGAAACCCGGTTCAGTCACAGCACTGATCCTTATCGCCTTTCTGGGCGTCATCATGGTCATGGCTCCCGATCTTCGGGGTGTGACATCACCCTCGATGAGCGGCTATATGGCTGTCTTCGCAGGCGTGTTCTTCGCCGCTCTCTACGTTGTCATTTCCTCGCGACTGGTGCACAAAATCGCACCGGTTACGCTGTTGACAGGTCAGCTTCTCACCTGTTGCCTGCTGTCAGTTCCACTTTTGCTTCCGACGGTCGAATTCGGGCTTTTGACGCCCGGGAT
>JAYQDX010000043.1:8277-17798 GCA_038138545.1 Rhodobiaceae bacterium
TGTCAGTTCCACTTTTGCTTCCGACGGTCGAATTCGGGCTTTTGACGCCCGGGATGATGCTGTATCTTGTTCCTGTTTTCAGTATTGGCCTGGCGTGGCTGGTTCTCGGTGAACGGCTGTCACCGATCCAATTGTTCGGCTGTCTTGTCATTCTCGGCGCCATTGCCATCCTCAAACGCCAGCAGGCGTCCGACAGCGGCAATGCCGACCATACGGGTGTCGGCGCGTGATGCCTAGTCGTGGGGCAGGGTCGCCTCATAGCCCGGCACCGCAGCCGCAAATCCGGTCAGCCAGTCCTGAAGCTGCGGGGCGTGGTCGCGCCAGTTCACCTGTTGCCGAAAATCGAGATAATCCAGCGCGCAGGCAAGGGTGATCTCGCCGGCATCCGGCATCGCGCCATTGCCATAGGACGGGCTGCCCACCGTTTGCAGCACACGGATGATCTTGTCGCGCTGATAATCGACAAAGCTCTCGACCCGCATCTCGGCCGGCCGGAATCGTCCCTCATAGACCACCAGAATGGCGGCATCCAGCACGCCGATCATCCGCGCCATCCGCGTCAGCACCTCGAACCGCGCCGCCCCGCTGGCCGGAATGACCTTGCCGCCACCGGCCAGCGAGTCCAGATATTCGACAATCACCCGGCTGTCATAGAGCGTCTGGGGATCACCGCCATCCTGCCCGGCAATGACAAGTGCCGGGATCTTGCCAAGCGGATTGACCTCGCGGATCCCGTCATCCGGATCGCCGGTATTGGTGGCGCGCACCTCGATCTCATCGATCTGGCCAAGGCACCGGGCGGTCAGCTTGACCATGCGGCCAAAGGGCGAGGCCGGGGCGGAATAGAGAATCATGACGCGATCCTTGCGCAAGTCGATGGAGATCATGACGATAGCCGTGATGCCAGCCAGGCTCAACCACCAAGCCGACTTTCCGGGTGCCCGATGCGGGCTTGCGCGAACGGCTGATTGGGCGCAGTTTCATATCGCTGGCAAACTGACCGTCATCAGGGGAGTGCGGGAATGACAGCTTCCTCACAGGTCAGGCTCGGGATCATCTGCGCCATCACCGCCGCCTTCGCCTTTTCGATCAATGATGTCAGCATCAAATTCATCAGCACCGACTATCCACTGCATGAGATCGTGTGTTTTCGGGCCGTCATCTCGCTGATTTTCAGCCTGGCGGTGCTGGTCCCGCTTGATGGTGGCTATCGTAATCTACAGACATCGCGGCTGGGGCTGCATTGTCTTCGGGGCCTCCTTGTCGTTCTCGCCAACTCCTTCTTCTTCCTCGGGCTGGCGGTGATGCCGCTCTCCGAGGCCACGGCGCTGTTCTTCGTCGCGCCTGTGGTCATCACCATGTTCTCGGTCATCTTTCTTGGCGAGACAGTTGGCAAATTCCGATGGTCGGCCACGGCGATCGGTCTTGTCGGCGCCATCATCATGCTGCGTCCGACCTCGGCCGGATTCCAGCCGCTTGCCATCCTGCCGCTGATGGCGGCGGTGTGCTATGCCGGCATCCACATGCTGGCGCGGCATATGGGTGGCACCGAGCGGGCCAGCACCCTGTCGGTCTATATCCAGTGCGTGTTCCTTGTTGTCTGCCTTGGCATGGGATTGCTGTTCGGTGATGGCAGTCATGCCCCCGGTGATGGCGGCGCGCTGGATTTCCTGCTGCGCGCCTGGGTGCTGCCGCCGCGCGAGGATATCCCGCTTCTGCTGTTGATCGGGCTTAGCAGCGCCGTTGGCGGTTTCTGTGTCAGCCAGGCCTACCGGGTCAGCGAGGCGGCGGTGATCGCGCCCTTTGAATATGTCGCGCTGGTTATGTCGATCATCTGGGGTGTCACGATCTTCGGCAGCTGGCCGGACATGGTCGCCTGGACGGGTATCGGACTGATCCTGGCAAGTGGCCTGATTGTCTTCTGGCGCGAGGCGATGCTGAACCGGCGCCGCACATCCAACGCCTATCGTCAGCGCTAGTGCCACCCCCTGCGCATTGACGCCCCGGCGATGGCGGTTTCTAATGACATCCATTCTTGTCGATACAAGCCACCCGCCACGCCTCATGCGGGCAACAGGAGATGAATATGAGCAAGGGTTACTGGCTGGCCGTCTACAAGGCCATTCACGACGCAGATCAACTCGCGGCCTATGCCGCCAAGGCATCGGTGGCGATTGCCGCCGGCGGCGGGACTTTCCTGTCACGCGGCATGCCGGTGGCGATGCTTGAGGGTGACGAGGCAACACGCACGGTGCTCATCGAATTCCCCAGCGCGCAGGCCGCCATCGATGCCTATAACAGCGAGGCCTATACCGACGCGCTGGCCACACTCGGCGATGCGGCGGAGCGTGAAATCAGGGTTATTGACGCCCTCTAGACGACCTCTAGACGCCAGCCAGCTCTGCCTTATGGGCCTCGACCATCGCCGCCATGCCGGTGAAGCGGAAATCAAAGCTTGGCATATCCCCGGGATGCATGGTGGCACCGAACCCCTCATCCTCGTGACGCCGATAGATCCAGCAATTGGCCAGCCCGTACCGGTTCGCCGGCGCGTGGTCGTGAAACATGCTTTCGGCCGTGTGCAGGATGTCCCGCTTGCCAAAGCCAAGCGTCTCGAGTTGAGCCAGCATATAGGTGAAATTCGCATCGTCGGGCTTGTAGCTGCCGATATCCTCCGCCGTGTAGATGGCATCAAATGCCACGCCCAGCCTGTCATTGCTGTGCGCGAAGCTGGCATTGTCCACATTCGACAGGATGACCAGCTTGAAATGTTGTTTCAGATAGGCAAGCGCCGCCGCTGAATCGGCGAAGGCAGGCCAATGTTCGACCGACCGGCCATAGGCCATCGCCTCATCCCAGCCGACGCAGAGGCCCCATTCCTCGGCAAGCCGCCGATAGACAGCGGCCAGCAGATCGCTATAGCGCTTCGCCGGTGTCTGGCGCTGATGCGTTGATTCCTGCCTGGCATGCGCCTCGAGGATCATGTTGCGGTCCGGCGGCCGGCCATCGCGCGCCGCGATGCGGTCGGTCAACGGCTTCAGGCCGGCGATCATACCGGACTCCCAGTCAATCAGGGTGCCGTAGCAGTCAAAGGTCAGGACCGAGAAATCGGACAGTTTCATGATCATGTTCTCCGCGCGGGCTATATGGTGACGGTTTGTTGCGGATCATCGGTGACCGACAAGGGCGCGAAGGCCGGCGGCGTGTCCACCCGCCCGTGGAGATCATCAACAAGCGCCGGCAGCGTTGCGAACCGCACAATCAGTTCACGCGCGCTCGCGCTGGCGGCAGTCGGCGACAGGCTGGCCGCATGCCGGCCTGACACCGGCATTTCGATCACCATCAGAAGACTACCCTGTGCTGCCTGCATGGCAATGCGCGGCGCCCCTCCGCGCCGCTTAGCCAAGGGGTTGGCAAGATGTTCCTGAACCCGCAGCATCGTCTCGACCAGACTATCAGTGACCAGGCGTTTCGCGGTGTCGATATCGCTTGTGACAATGGAGAAGATACCGTCGAACTGGTCATTTTTGACATGCCAGGGACGCAGGGCCGGGGCAGCCTTCATGCGCGACTCCAATCGGTCGGCCCGGCTGTCAGCATAAACCTCACCGCTGGCAGCGGTTGGCAGGCTGACCCGGAAGACCAGAAGCTCGACCCGGTTATGTCGATGACCGCCGGCAACCGCCTCGATCATCCGCAGGCGGCAATCACCATAGGTGCCGGCATAATGGGCGGTCAGCCGGTATTCGCGCCCGGGCAAAACACCATCGGTGACGAGATCCTGCAACACGACCTCGCCAAAGGCGGTGTTGTCGTCAGCCGTCAACAGGCTGGCGAAATGCAGTTCAACGGCCCGCCGCACCGCATCACCAAAGGCCGGTTGTGCCGGCAACAGCGCCATCCAGACGCAGATTACCACCAACCCCACCAGCGCCAGAACGAGTGCCCGGTTCATCGGCTGATCCAGAAAACCGGCGCTGTCAATCTGCGTGTGCAGGGCCAGAACAACAATAGCAATGCCTGCCGCAATGCCGGTAATCAAACTGGCGGATATGAGGCGCCGGCGACGACTCACGCCAAATCGCTCGATCAACGGCGCGACTTCAAGGCGCCAGCAGGTGGCAAAACCTTGTTCGGCCAGCGTTTTCTCGATGAAGGACAGCATCCCTCTGTGGTAGCGCAGGTTCCACTGTCAAGACAAGTCCGGCGGAATTCTGGACAATATTCAACTTTAATAGGAATATTGCATCTAATCATTGCATTAAATGTTGCTTATAAGAGTAAATATAATGAAAACTGCGATAATGCGGTGCTGGCAGGGATGCCGGTTCACCCGTTTCGCGCGATCTGCAGTGAAAAGAAAGGAAGGGGTTGGAATTTCGATCATGAAAGCAGGGATTTCGAATTTCCCAGAACGCCAAATTTCCAAGAACTCCGACCTCCCCACGCCATAATCGAAACTGATCTACTCTGCTCATGATGTCTCACGCCAGACTTGCCTTGCTGATAACCTTCGTCCTGCTGCCCGGTGTCACCGGAATGCCCGCCACAGCCGTCATGGCTGACACGAAGAGCACGCACCTTCAATGTAATGGTGAAACGCGATCGCACCTGCTGGCCTTTGTTGCCGGCGACATCCGAACCGAGGCACTACGTGACGCCGAACGCCGGATCAGGATCGAAATTCGCAACGGCAAACGCGCATCGGTCCTCGACATCCCGTCGGGTGAAGTGCTGTTCGCGGCGTCGCAATGCCGGGTCTCGGCGATGAGGCTGACCTGCGAGACCAGCGATGACGGGCATCACCGCCAGATGTTCATTTCGCGCACAAGCGGCGACGCCGTCTTTGAGGGGTATACCCAGACATCAGACGAGAAATCCGCACTGGTGGTCGAAAGATACCGCTGCCTCAAGGAAGACCGCGAACCTCTGTTCTGAGACGTGGTGCGGGGTCCGGGCGGTGAAGGCTGCGACGCGCGCCCGATCATCCACAACCGCTTCCCCGCAAGCGCCGCCGACGTGCCTTTACAGCATCCTGATTATCCCTTAATTTACCAGTGATATATTATTAATTAACTTACGGTAATTAAATGACGACGAGACGGGCAAGAACAGACAGCGCGAAGGCGGCGCGGCGCCGCGATATCATCGAGGCGGCGATAGGGCTTCTTGACGCGCACGGTCTCAATGCGGTGTCGATGCAGGACATCGCCACCACCTGCGCCCTGACGAAACCGGCGCTTTACAGCTATTTCGCCGCGCGTGAAGAGATCATCCTCGCGGTCTACCGGACATTGCTGAATGATTGCATGGCGGCCTTCAACCGGTCACTGCTGGCGGCCGGCCACCCCCTGCCCCGCGCCAGCTTCGACAGCCTGTTTGTGTCGAGCTTTGCCGAGCGGCCACTTCTGTGCCACCTCACCAATCATCTGACAGCGACAGTGGCGCCGAAGCTGACAGCGGCGACAGCCGAACATCTGCGGACCGAGACTGCCGAACAGCTTGCCGGGCTGCGGGCGCTGCTGCTGCATTACGGCTATGCCGATGCCGAGACCGCGGATGATCTTGCCAGAGCCTATTACACCATCCTGACCGGCGCGGCGCAGATCGCGGCGATGCCGGGCGGGCAGCCCGGGACAGGCGTGATCGACAGCACCGCTTTTACCGCAAACTGCCTTGCCGCGCTTGCCTGCCTTCGTTGACGCATGTGCCATGCGCGGCGGCGGATGGCCAGGTCAGGAAATGCTGATGACACCGCCCATGCCGGCGGCATGATGTTCCATCATGTGGCAGTGAAACAGCCACAGACCGGGATTGTCGGCGATGAAGACAAGGTCAGCGATCTCGCCGGGGGCCATCAGATAGGTGTCACGCAGGACATCCCGGCCGGCCGCGCCGAATTCGCGCGAATTCACCCAGAAATGATGCCCATGAAGATGCATCGCATGTTCCCAGCGCGTGTCGTTGCGGACCCGCAGCACCGCCACCTCGCCAAGCGCAAGCTCGGCGAGCATATGGTCATATCCGCCAACGATGCCGTTGAAGGCCCATAATTTTGAATGCTCACGGGCCAGCTCGCGCAACGGCATTGTCTCGCCCCGAAAAAGGGCCGATTCCAGATTGCCCATCGCCCCACCCTGCATATGAATGTCGATCACACGCGCGCCGGCGGTATCGGGGCGATTGTACCAGGGCCGATCAGACAAGGGCCGGTCTGCCAGGGCCGGAGCAGGCATTGTGGCATCCGGCGTACCAACAAGGCGGACGGCGTCGATCGGCTCGCCGGTGCTGATTTCCTCCAGCACGGTCTGGCCATCGTCGAAACTGGCCAGCACATCGACACGCTGCGCCGGCGCCAGGCGAACCGATTCCGCCTCAAAAGCCGTGCAGGGTGCCCCGTCAAGCGCGACAATCCGCATCGGCGCGCCATTCCCAAGCCGGAACGTAAGTGTCCGTGCATTGGCCGCATTGATCAGGCGCAGTCTTACCGTCCCGCTGGCGACCGGAATTTCGGGGTCTGTAGTCCCGTTCACCGTCAGCCAGTTGCCAAGCCGCCCCTGATGCGACCAGTCCATGAGCGAGCCGAAACTGTCCTCGTGAAGCCGGTAATCCTCATCAAGGCGCCAGTCATCCGCAACAAGTGTGATGTCGCGCGGGCCGGAAACCTCATCAGGCTCGCGAACGATCAGTGGCCCGTACAGCCCCCGCGCCAGCTGCTCCCACCCCTTGTTATGGGCGTGGTACCAAAAACTCCCGGCGTCCTGCAGCGGAAACCGGTAGGTGAAACGCTCACCCGGCTCGATGGCGGCCTGCGTCAGATCGGGAACACCGTCCATCTCGTTCAGGTTCCGGATCCCGTGCCAATGCATCGTCGTCGGCACATCGAGATTGTTCAGGAACTCCACCTCAAGCTCCTCACCGCGCCAGGCCTCGATCAGCGGTCCCGGCGAGGTGCCGCCATAAAGCCACAGGCTGGTTGCCGGCCGGTCCGGCGGGCCAAGATGCTGCGCCGCCGGCGCGGCGGTGATGGCATAGCGCCTGACCCCGGCCGCCAGTGATGGCAGCGGCAGCGCCGAGATCATGGCCGTCATCGCGCCCGCATGGATACCGGCGCTGATAAAGCTTCGTCGTTTCATTCCATACCTCTCATCGGCAGGGTGAGCGAGCTTGTCAGAAGGCTGCTCATCACCAGAACGGCCATCGCGACAAGGATTTCCCAGTCTATTGTCCGGCGAAGCCGCAGCGCCGCCGACAGATCGCCCGCCTGAAGCGCCGGCACGATCCGGAACCTGTTCCGCGCCGCCAGCCCCAACAGGCCGGCGACAAGCCCGATCTTGACCAGCAGCGCCAGCCCGTACCCGCTTGTCAGCATCGCCGCCACCGATCCGGTGAGGATCGCGGCATAGGCGACCCCGGCGACAATCAGCACCGGGACCACCCGTTGCGCGTTTCGGCCAAACCGGTCCGCGACATCGGCGAGCATCGCCATGGAATCCGCATCACCCGCACCGCCGCACATCTGCCGCAACGGCAGCAACGCGCCAAGCCAGAAGGCGACCCCGCCAAGATGCAGCGCCAGCAACACACCGGTGACGGCACCAAGCGTTGTGGCATGGCCGACAAGCGTCAGTGACAGCAGCACTGTCGCCGCGGCGACGATGCGCGCCGCCTGCTCGCCGCGCGCCTTGACCCGCCCGATGACGGTGATCATCGCAAGGCCGATCCCGGCCACCACGCTTGACAGTCCCAGCGGCGATTTCATCACCAGGCCGAGAAGCACCGGATCGGTCATGCTGGCCAGATCGCCGCCAAGGCTGCCGGCCGCCACCACGAGACGCGCCCCGACAAGGACAAGTCCGGCCCAGGCGGCGATACCGATCAGGCGGCTGACATGGCGTTGTGTTACCTCCGGCACAAACCGGCGAAACAAAACCTCGAAGATCACCCCGCCAGCGGCCATGAACATCGCCAGATACAGGCAGAATTTCGTCAGAGGCCGCAGGATGTCCCAGATTTCGAACATCGCCCGGTCACTCCGGCGCTATGGTGAAGGAGAAACGCCCCCTGATCACATGGCCATCGGCGCCCATGGCGCGCCAGTTGGCTGTATAGTCACCGGCGGCCAGCACCGGCAGGCTGACGGTGTGGTCGACGGCCTCGATCATCAGATGTGAATCGTCGAGTGCGACGCTGGCGCCATCAGCCTCGGCGGCAAGGGTGAACCTGATCAGCCGCGACGGGTCGCGAAATTGCATCTCGATGGTTTGCGGCGCGGTGGCGAGCCGCGCCCCGTCCACCGGCGTCACCGCAATCAGCGGCGAATGCGCCATCACGGCCGTTGACAGCAGCATGATGATGGCCAGCACGGCATGATGGATATGACGAAACGGCATGGCGTATTTCACCCTAGTGGCAGGCCTTGCCAAGCGCCTTCAGACGCCAGTAATTATAGGGAAGCGGGGCGAGGAACCCGGCCAGCAGCATGATCGGCACCACCCACCAGGTCAGCATCGCGCCGCCGGTCAGCACCACATCGGTGATATTCATCGCCACCTCCATGCCGATCATCGAGATCAGCGACATGCCAAGCGCCGTTTTCAGCGCCGGGCGAAGCGGCATCTGGCGCGACAGGATCACCGTTTCCAGCGCGATGGATGTCAACAGCCCGTTCATCACCGCAAGCGCCATGATCGCCCAGACCGGCCAGGGAATGCCTGTCACCTGAAAGAACAGGATGGTGCCGAGATCGCCGATGGCGCAGCCGAGAAGACACCATGAGGTGTTGTATGACGCCCGCCGCCAGGTGTGGCGGCAGCGCCAGCTGATACCAAGTGATGATGTGATCGCCGTCATCTTGACCTCCATACACTCTCTATGTAAGCCTTCCCCCAAGGGGAAGGTAAAGGGCCATCACCCGGAACATCACAGATGAATCGGAGCCAGGAGATGCAGATTGGCGAAGCGGCGCGCCGCGCCGGGCTGACGGTGAAGACGGTGCGCTATTACGCGAATATCGGCATGGTGACGCCGCGCCAGAACATGGTGACCGGCTATCGCGACTACGCGGAGGGCGATGTGGCGAAGCTGCAATTCGTCGGCAAGGCCCGCAAGTTCGATTTTTCGGTCGAGGAATGCCGCGAATTGCTGGGGCTGTATGAGGACCGCAACCGGCCAAGCCGCGAGGTCAAGGCGATGACGCTGAAGAAGATCGACGAGATCGACCGGCGGCTTGCCGAACTGCAGTCACTGAAGGATGAATTGTCGGGCCTGGCCTCGGCCTGCGACGGCGACAACCGCCCCGACTGCCCGATCCTGAACGCCCTGAGCGGGAAGTAGCAGCTCGCCTTACCCGGTCGTCCCGGCCGCTAATCCTTCCTGCGGATGGTCTCGTCCCAGAAATCATAGGCCGCCATCGACATCACGGTGATGGCGATGATCCAGAAGGGCAGCCCGCCCCGCAAGCCGGCGAAACCGGTTGAGATGCTGTGCGCGAGACCGAAGACGAAGCTCATCACAAGCGC
>JAYQDX010000044.1:0-17537 GCA_038138545.1 Rhodobiaceae bacterium
CTGACCTCGCGTTCGGCCGTGCCATTGCGGTGAAAGGCATAGGACGGGATGCCGTTGGTGATCGACACAACGGCCAGCGATGTCGGGTGCGGCAGTCGTGGCGCGACAAGCTTCACATGGCTTTGTACCAGACGTTCGGCAAGAAGATCGCCAAGCGCGTCCTTGGAAACCGGTGTCAGATAGGCAACCTCCCGGCCCTGCCGGCCAACCGCCATGGCGACATTGAAGGGTGAGCCTCCGGGATTGGCGACATATTGCGGCAGACCGTTCGCGGCCGCCTCGCCGGACACCAGATCAATAAGGTTTTCACCGCCTACAGAAATCATTCACGTCCTCCTTCTGGCGTTTCTGGTCCCGGTGCTGCGGGATTTTGAACATCAGGCCTCATATCCCGTCTGGACCCGTCATCAGAGGTGATAGCATGTCGGCGGTGAACCTGCTTTCGAAATCCACCCCATAATTCTCAACGGCGAAATCGGGGGAACACTCGCCAGCCTCAAAGGCGCGCCTCTGGTCGACAGGAAACCGTTCGTTCTTGGCACAGGCCGGCGCCGCACCGATATGCATCACGTCGCTGTAGCCGGTGCCCGTGTGCCGGTCCTCGGCACCATGGATGACATCGGGATGCCACCAGACCGTATCCCTTGGCTCGACCACCGGGGTCGGCACATAAGCGCGCAGAATTTTCGCGTGCAAGGTCTCGCTGATGGTCTGGGCGCGCGATGGCGCGCCGCCGCACCGGAACTGACCCGTTCCATGAGCGAGGCCGAAACCGCGGCGATTCACGGGCAGACAGCCAACAGCTTCTACGATCTGGGCCTGTAACCCGGCGCGCCAAGCAAAGATAGGCATCGGCATGATGCAAAGAATTTTCTTGGTGTCCTCGACGCTTCTATGTAGCCTTGCGTCCTATTATGCATTGATTGAGTAAAAACAGCCGCGCACCAGACATGACTACCCAAACGAATGCCTTCAACCTCGAACTGACCGCCCTCCAGAAAGCCTACGGACAGACGTTGGCGGTGCGCCATGTGGATCTTTCGCTGACTGAATCCCGATATTGTTGTCTTCTGGGGCCATCGGGCTGTGGCAAGACATCACTTCTCCGGATGATCGCCGGGCACGAAACCATAACTTCCGGATCAGTGCGGATCGACGGGGTGGATGTCTCGAACATGACACCCGCTGCGCGGCCTACCTCGATGATGTTCCAGAACTATGCGTTGTTCCCGCATCTGACGGTCCTCGACAATGTCGCCTTTGCGCTGAAGATCATGGGAATCGGCAAGGCCGAGCGGCATGAGCAGGCGCTCTCCATGCTGGCAAGCGTGCAACTCAAGTCACTCGCTGGCCGGTATCCGAACCAGCTGTCTGGCGGTCAACAGCAGCGCGTCGCGCTTGCGCGAGCGCTGATCACCGAGCCAAAGATCCTGCTGCTTGACGAACCCCTGTCAGCGCTTGACCCGTTTCTTCGCATAGAGATGCGCGCCGAGTTGAAGACTCTGCAGCGCAAGCTCGGCATATCTTTCATCCATGTGACGCACAGCCAGGATGAAGCCATGGCACTTGCCGACCTTGTGCTTGTGATGAATGACGGAATTGTCGAGCAGACCGGCACACCGATGGAAATATTCAATAAACCAAGGAATGCGTTTGTGGCGAATTTTATCGGTGGCCACAACGTCATAGAAGACGGTCACACGACCTATGCCGTTCGTGAGGACCGGATAAAAATAACACCGAAGGGAAGCAGTCAGATTGGCGCCATCGAATTTATGGGGGCCAACGTCAGAATAAAGGTGTCTGATGGAGCTGGAGGAAATCTGACCGTAAGCCAGACTGACGAGGAATTCGCCAAACTCAGGCTTGAGCTGGGCGATACCGTTGATGTCAGCTGGAAAAAGAAGGACCAACTCGAACTGACATCCTAGAAAGGACTATATCATGACAAAGAGCTTCAAGAGACGGACCCTGCTGAAATCAGCCGGCGCGGCCGCCGCCTTCACCGGATTTGGCCTCAGTGCTCCGAATGTGATCCGCGCCAATGACAAGGTCGTTCGCTACCTTGGCACCGCCACGACAATGGGCAGCGAAATCGACAAACGGCTGTTCGATGATACCGGCATCAAGGTGCAGTACATACCGGTGACCACGGACGAAGTGACAAAGCGGGTTCTGACCCAACCGAACAGCTTTGACATCGTTGATACCGAATATTTCAGCCTTCCCAAGCTGGTGCCATCGGGCAATATCCTTGGCATGGATTCCAAGCGTATCAAGGAATTCGACAACATCAGCACCACCCACACTCTAGGGGAAATCGGTGGTAAGAAGATTGGCGACCAGGGCACAGCACCGAAAAAGGTCTTCTATCTGAAAGACGAGAAGTCGAGTGAGTTCTCTGATGAGCCAACCCGCTGGGCGACGCTGATCCCGACCGTATTCAACGCCGACACACTAGGGATCAGGCCAGACCTGATCGGGCGCCCGATCAACACCTGGGCCGAGCTTCTGAACCCTGAGTTCAAGGGCAAGGCATCGATCCTGAACATCCCATCGATCGGAATCATGGATGCTGCGATGGTGGTCGAGGCCATGGGCGAGTACAAATACCCCGACAAGGGCAACATGACCCGTGAGGAAATCGATCTGACGATTGGCATCCTCATCGACGCCAAGAAGCAGGGACAGTTCCGCGCGCTGTGGTCAGACTTCAACGAAAGTGTGAACTTGATGGCCTCCGGCGAGGTAGTGATCCAGTCGATGTGGTCGCCTGCTATTACGGCTGTTCGCACCCAGGGTATCCCATGTGTCTATCAGCCGCTGAAGGAAGGTTATCGCGCCTGGGCCGTCGGCTTTGCACTTTCTGCAGCCACTAAGGGCTATCAGGCCGATGTCTGTTACGAGTTCATCAACTGGTACCTGTCCGGCTTTGTCGGCGGATATCTGAACCGTCAAGGTTATTACTCGGCGGTGCCGTCGACGGCGAAGGAATATATGGCTCCTTACGAGTGGGATTACTGGATGCTTGGCAAGGCAGCCACCCAGGACATCATGGCACCCGATGGCAAGAAGCTGGCAGGTGCTGGCGAGG
This sequence comes from Rhodobiaceae bacterium, assembly GCA_038138545.1. Taxonomy (GTDB): domain Bacteria; phylum Pseudomonadota; class Alphaproteobacteria; order Puniceispirillales; family Puniceispirillaceae; genus UBA8309. The sequence goes on from JAYQDX010000044.1 coordinate 3,095, forward strand.
TGCGCGATGGTGGCTCATTCGAAGAGCGGATGGGTGGCGTTGCGTGCTGGAATGCAACTATGGACGAAAACCGCTACATGGTTCGCAAATGGAACGAGTTTGTCGCGGCGTAAGCCGGGGACGCAGCAACAATATCTACGGCACTCTCGCGGGTGCCGTAGTCATGTTTTAGAGGACTAAAATTTGAATCGGCTCGAAAAATACAGCGCCACATTACTTGCCCTGCCTTTTACGCTGGTCATTGCGCTGTTTTTCGTTCTGCCATTGCTTCTGGTGGTGATGGTCAGCTTCTGGGACTATACCTCCTACAGCATCATCCCCGATTTCATCTTCACCAACTATGAAGATATTTTTTATGGCTGCATCGGCAAGTTGCCGGACCTCTGCACAGCCTTTTCGACATATCTTTCCACAATAAAATTTGTCTTCATCACCTGGCTGATAACGCTGGTCATCGGCTTTCTGGTGGCGCTGTTCCTCGCATTCTGTGTGCGCTCCCTGCCAATGCAGGTGGCGCTGTTCCTGCTCTGCACGATCCCTTTCTGGACATCCAACGTCATCCGGATGATTTCCTGGATCCCGCTTCTAGGCCGTAATGGACTTGTGAATGCCGGCCTTATGGATGTCGGGCTCATCGACTCACCCCTGGAATGGCTTCTCTATTCCGAATTCGCGGTGATTGTCGCCTTTGTCCATCTCTATACGCTGTTCATGGTTGTGCCGATCTTCAACTCGATGATGCGGATCGACAGGTCGCTTCTCGAAGCCGCCTATGATTCCGGTGCCTCGACATGGCAGGCGCTGACCAATGTTGTTATCCCTCTATGCCGCCCAGGCATGATCATCGGGTCCATTTTCGTGATCACCATCGTGATGGGCGACTTCCTGACGATTGGTGTTATGGGAGGGCAACAAATCGCCTCTGTCGGCAAGATCATCAATGTGGAAATGCAATATCTGCAATTCCCAGCGGCAGCTGCGAATGCCGTGATCCTGATTATCACAACGCTGATGATCATTTTCGGCATGACGCGTATCGTCGATGTCCGCAAGGAGCTTTAAATGTTTGGGGCCCGCTTCCGACTGATAATGACGTCCATTTTCTGTCTGTTCATCCTGTTCCTGTACGGACCGATGATTTGCATTCTAGTACTGTCATTTCAGGGCCCAGACGGCGGGCTGACCTTTCCGATGCGTGGCTTCTCGACATTCTGGTTCGAATCGCTGTTCGATGGCGTTGGCGTGATCGATATCTGGAGTGCCTTTGGCCGGTCCATCCGACTTGGCCTTGTTGTCATGGTGCTGACCGTCATTCTCAGTCTTATGGCCGGTATGGCCTTCCGGCGAAAATTCATGCTGGCAGGCGCGCTGTTCTACGCCACCGTGTCCAGCCTGATTGTGCCATCAATCGTCATCAGCCTTGGCGTGGCGCTGGAGTTCCGAATCCTCGACGACATCATCAAGGCCTTTGGTGACAGCCATCAGATCACCTGGATCATCGAGGATTTCCGGACAACCATGGGGCTGTTCAGCTCGGGTCTTGGTGCACAACTGACCTGGACCCTCCCATTCGGCTTGTTGATCATGTTTGCCGTTTTCAACAGGTTCGACCCGTCCTATGAGGAAGCTGCGCGCGATCTTGGCGCAGGGCCCTGGAAAACCTTCACCGAAGCAGTGCTTCCCATTATCGCGCCGTCGTTGATTGGCGTGGCCTTGTTCGGCTTCACGCTGAGCTACGATGAGCTAGCGCGGTCGTCCCAGGCCATTGGCGGCCTGAACACCCTGCCGCTGGAATTGCGTGGGCTAACTACAACGGTAACGGACCCGACCATTTACGCCCTTGGTACATTGACCACCGCGATCAGTTTCGCGGTCATTGGTATCGCCCTGCTTCTGTATTTTACCTTGCGACGCCGTACGGTTGTTCACCGCAGTGCCTGAGGTGGCCAAACCATGAAACGGATCGCGTTCATAAATCCGAATGCCACCGAGGCCATGACGCAGAGTTGTACGACAAGCCTGCAGACTGTGATTGGCGATCGAGTCGAGGTGCGCGCGGTCACCAACCATGATGGCCCGCCAGCCATTCAGGGCGAGGATGATGGAAAAGCTGCTGTTCCCGGCATGCTGGATCGACTTGACCAGAACGCCGATTGTGATGGATTCATCATTGGCTGTTTCGACGACACCGGGCTTTTTGACGCCCGCGCCATGACCCGAAAGCCGGTTATCGGCATTGGACAGGCATCTTTTCATCTTGCAGCGTTACGCCATGGCCCGTTTCATGTTCTGACAACGCTAGCCGTGTCAATCCCGGTGATTGAAGAGAATATAGCCAGACAAGGCTTTGCCGAGAGCTGCCTTGGTGTGCTGGCCAGCGGCGTGCCAGTGCTGGAGCTTGAACATAATCCCGATCAGGCCGCCGCCATTATCTCGGATCACATAGCCACCATTGAACAGAATGATGCGAGCCCGACCGTCATTCTGGGGTGCGCCGGCATGACCAGCATTCATGGCCAACTCCAGGCTCGGCACATGGCGGTTCTGGTTGATCCGATCATGGCCGCGGCGCGCCTGATGCCGGCACTTTTCTAACAGGCGGCGCGCCGGATTCCACGCTGAGTTGATCAGCAGCCAAGCATGACATGGAGCGCTGACACATCCACCTTGCCATCGCCGCATCGCCCTGTGCGCCGGCACCAGCTTTTCGCCGAATGAATTTGACTGCCTACCTGCAATTTGACATCGTCATTCGATGACTACAAATCAGGATTTCAACTGCTACTGGTGGCAGGAACGGCCACCGCGCGCGGCCCCGCCGAGCGAATGGCAACAGCATGCCGATATCGCCATCATCGGATGCGGCTTCACCGGGCTGTCAGCAGGCCTGACGCTCGCCCGGGCAGGCAAAAACGTCGTCATTCTGGAAAAGGGCCTGATCGGCGAGGGCGCATCCACCCGCAATGGTGGTATCACCAGCGGCAATATCCGGCTTTCGACGCAGCAGCTCAGGAAACGTTTCGGGGCCGAGAGGGCGCAGCACTTCCTTGATGAGGCTGTCGCGGCGCGGGCTGATCTGGCCAGGTTCATCCACGACGAGAAGATTGATTGTGACTTTCAGCCGGTCGGGCGGGTTGTCGGCCTGACAGGCCAGTTTTCCGCCGACAGGATCAAGCGGGACAATGACGCCTTTCAGGCCCGGTACGGCATTGGCCCGGTCTTCATCGAAAAGCACGAGATGGCCGACTATACCGAATCATCGATCTATGAAGGCGGCGTTCTTCGGCCCGATATCGGCGGCATTCATCCGGCAAAGCTGATGCATGAAATGCTGCGCCTGGCGCTGGCGGCCGGGGTGAAGGTCTTTTCCGAGACGCCGGTCCGGCAAATAAAAAGGCAGCAATCCGATTTCGTCGTTCTGACAGATCGCGGCGAGATCGCAGCGCAACATGTCATCTCGGCGACCAATGCCTATACGGATCAGGCCCAGCCCTGGCTGCGCCGCCGCCTCGTGCCGGTAATATCCGAGATGATCGCGACCGAGAAAATCGGCCGGAACCGCGTTCAGTCGCTGATGCCGAAACTGACAATGTTCGGTGAGTCAAAACAGCTTGGCTATTATTACCGGCCCTCGCCGGACGGCGAGCGGATCCTGCTTGGCGGCCGGCGGGGGCACAAGGACACCGCACGCGCGAAACGCCAGCTTCATGACGCCCTGGCGACCATTTTTCCGGCGCTTGGCGACACCCGGATCGACGCCCATTGGCAGGGATTTGTCGCCTTCCCCTTTGACCAGTTGCCGAAACTTGTTGTCAGGGACGGGGTCATCTATCCAGCCGGATTCTGCGGGTCCGGAACCGTCTGGGCGCGCTGGCTTGGCCAGAAGGCGGCCCTGATGATCCTTGGCAAGGACGGCAACAGCGTGTTCAGCGATCTGCCGATGCACACGCTTCCCTTCTATACCGGTGACCCGTGGTTCATGCCGCTGGCGATGACCTATTACCGGCTTCGTGACAGGCTTGCCGCCAGCACGAAATAGGACGGCTCAGGCGGCTCTTTCGAACCGGTCGGGGTCGAACGCCTCGAGCGGGATACGCGGCTGCCGCCCCATGACAAGATCGGCCAGCGCCTCGCCGACCGCCGGGCCCAGTTGAAAACCATGCGCGGAAAAGCCGAACCCATGCACCAGTCCCGGCTGCCTGCCACGGCCGATCACCGGCAGATTGTCCGGCATATAGCCCTCGATCCCCGACCAGCACCGGATGATCTGCGTGTTGGCAATATCGGCAAACAGCGTCGTTGCGAGCCGCATCGATGCGGCCAGTTCGGGAATGGCGACCTCACCCCTGTTCTTGTCAAGATCCGCCCGCGCCCTGACCCCACCACCAATGACGAACTGCCCGGTATCAAGCTGTTTCAGCGACAATGTGTGCCCCAGCACCCCCATCACCGCCGGCAGGATCGGCGGCCGCCGGTCGGTCACCGCCAGCATCGGCGCGTAGGGTGACAACGGGAAGACCGGCTCGCCTGCCAGACGGGCAAGCTCGGCGGCCCAGGCACCGGCACAATTCACCACCTGGTCACCCTCGAATGTCCCCTTTGATGTGTTCACCTGCCAACGCTCGCCATCCCACTTCAGGCCCAGAACGCGGCATCCCTCGATCAGTGTGGCGCCGTGCCTGACAGCCGCTCTGGCAAAACCCTGAACGATTCGCCATGGCACGGCCCATCCGTCACCCTCAACAAGAATGCCGCCACAGGTGCGGCCGGACAGATGCGGGAGCCTCGCGCGGATCTCGGACTCCTCCAGCCAGACCTCGTGCCGGAAGCCGGCCCGCCGCAGCGCCTCCACCCGCTCAAGGCCAAGTGCCTGCCCGTCCTCGTCAAGCGCGACCTTGACATAGAAGCACGGGTGAAAGGCATCGGCATGGTCGCCGATTTCCTCATCGAGCGCGTTCCAGATATCCATAGCGGCAAGGCTGAGCGGAATTTCGCAAGGATCACGACCAAGGCGTCGTACACCACCGGCATTGACCCCGGACGCATGGCGGCCGATATGGTCCTTCTCGATCAGGGTCACCTTCTGCCCCCGCTTCGCCAGAAAACAGGCAGTCGCGCAGCCCTGGATGCCACCACCGATGACGATGATCCGCTCCCTATGCGCCGGCATCGTCATTCGCCAGCGCCGCCAGCTCACCCACCGTCAGCGGCCGGATCGGCGGACGTATCCTCAGATGGCCGACCCGGTCCTCCGGCAGGCCACCATGATCATGGATCATCTTCTGGATGGTCAGCGCGCACATGCGGCCCTGGCACCGGCCCATGCCGGCCCGGCAATAGCCTTTCAGCTGATTCGGGCCGGATACGCCCAACGCGATGGCGGCGGCGACATCCGCCTTTGTCAGCGCTTCGCAGCGGCAGACGATCGCCTTGTCATCCTGCGGAACGCGCCATTCGTCAGGCGGTCTGAACAGGCTGTCGAGAAAGGGCCTGATCGCCGCCTGCCGCCATTTCAGGAACCGCCAGACAGGGGCCATGGGAAGGGCGCGTCCCCTTGCCCTGGCGATAATCCGCCGGGCGGCCAGCCTGCCGGATGAGACCGCCGCCGCCGCACCGGCGATGCCCATGCCGTCGCCGGCGACAAACAGACCGGCAACCGAACTCTCGCCAAACATGTCGGTCCTGGGATGCCAGCACAGCTGGCGCGGGCACCATCTGTGGGCAAGGTCGCTCGCCATGGTCAGGCTTGTATTGGGGACAACGCCCTGATGGATGAACAGATGCTCGGCCGGGATTGTCTGACGCTGCCCGCTGGCATCCGTGAAGGACAGGCCCGTCACCCGGTCCTCGCCATTGATCGCGACCGATGTGGCCTGCGCAAAATAATCCGTCTTCCGGCGGATCGCGGCGCGCCAGCGAAGCCCCTTCAGCAACAGCTCCGGTTGCAGCAACGCCGGCACCGCCAGCCAATACTGCGCCAGCGTCATTCTGGCCGGGGCGGTATCGACCACCGCCCTGACGGCAAGGCCTGCCTGCAGATACTGCCAGATCGTCAGATAGAATAGCGGGCCCGAGCCGGCGAACACCGCCCCGTCGGCACCGCTGCCATTGGTTTTCAGCATGGTCTGCGCCGCGCCGACACTCATCACCCCGGGCAATGTCCAGCCGCGCACCGGCATCGGGCGCTCCATCGCGCCTGTCGCGATCAGGATCGCCCCGGCGCTGACGCTCTGCGCCGCACCGTGGCGGGAAAAGAACACCTCCCTGTCGCCGGTAATCTGCCAGACCCGGCTTTGCGACCATAATTCGGCCGACGAGGCGGCGAACGCATCGGCAAGCGCCTGTCCCGACCAGTAATCGCCGCCAAGATAGGAACTGGCCTCGCGCCGGACGGCGTTCTGCAGGACATGCCGATAGACCTGGCCTCCCGGCGCCGGCTGGTCATCGAGAATCAGCGCCCGCAACCCGCCTGCGGAGGCCTCGATGGCGGCGGCCATGCCGGCCGGCCCGGCGCCGATGATGACAAGGTCGTAATGCGATCCGGCTGTCATTGGCCGGCCTCATCCGCGCGGGTTACCGGCAGAAAGATCCGCATGCCGTCCTCGGCATATGTCTGGCAGGCCTGTTCAACCCGTCCATCCTCAAGTGTGATCATGCAATCGAAACAGACACCCATCATGCAATAGGGGCCTCGCGGCGCACCGTTCGGCGCGGCGTGCACCGCGCTGATGCCCTCATGCAGCAGAATGTTGGCAAGCAAGTCACCGGCCCTCGCCGCGCAGGGCCGGTCGTCAATATAGATGGTGATGTCCTGGGACTGCGTTCTAACCTGACGAAACATGGAACCGTCTTTCCGTGAATTCACTGACATGATGCGCCAGCCCGCCAGAGGCGATATCGCCGGCAAGATCAAGGGCATGCGCCGCCGCCAGCGTCACCCCGCTATGGCAGGTGATGGCGAACGCCCCCGGGTGCGTGAGCGACTGATCATAAACCGGATAGCCATCCGGTGACATCACCCGCAAGGCGGCCCAGCTGCGGATGATCTGCTGGTGTCTCAGGGCCGGGATCGTCCGTTCGGCCCGATTCGCGATCTGCGCCATCACATCGGCCGTGGACGAGATATCAAACCCGACCTCCTCCTTGCTGTCACCGATCATGATGCTGCCCTCGGCGGTCTGGCGAAGCAATGTCATCGGCAGCCTGATCATCCTCTCGGTTTTCTGCGTGACCAGTATCTGACCCTTCTGCGGGCGAACCGGCTGTGTGAGACCCACCAGCGGGGCCAGCCTCCGGTTGCCAAGGCCGGCGGCCAGGACCAGGCGCGGCGCTCGCAGGACACCCTGCCTGCTGGTCACGGTGAATATGCCGGTCCCGAAGGCGATATCGCTGACTTCGGCGTCGGAATGAACTGTCCCGCCATGACGCAGGAACCCGTCATGAAGGCTTCGCAACAGATAGAGCGGATTGACATGGCCATCGGCCGGGCACCATGACCCGCCAACAACATCCGGACCCAGATCGGGCTGCAGATCGAGCAGCGCCTGCCGGTCCAGCATTTCATAGTGAAACCGGCCATTCTGGTGCGATCTCAGTGCATCGAGCTTTGCCTTGCGGTCATCATATTCGGCCTGGCTCAGGCAGATATGAATGCCGCCCTCCTGCTCAAGCCCGAGGTCGCGACCGGTCAGCTCCTGCAGCTCCGAACAGAGTGACGGCCACAATTCGGCGGATCGCATCGTCCAGTCGGCATAGGCCGAAAAGCCGGACCCCTTGCCCTGCACCCATACCAGCCCGAAATTTCCCCGCGCCGCTCTGAAATCGGTATCGGACGCGTCAAGCAGGACACAGTCGAGACCACGCCTTGCCAGCCCGTAGGCGATACTGAAACCGACAAGGCCGCCACCGACAATAATGGTTTCATAATTCTGTTTTATGTGAACCTGCCTGTTCTGTAGGGCTGCAGATTTATGTCGGATGGGTGACCGGTCACACAGTCGGCGATGATCCTGCCCGTGGTCGGCGCCTGACCCAACCCGTAATGGGAGTGGCCAAACGCCGCGAACAGGCCATCCTGCCCCGCCACCGGACCGATACAGGGCAGGCTGTCGGGAAAGGTCGGCCGTCGCCCCATCCAGGGTTCCGCCTGATCCGTGTTGATGCCGGGGAACAGGCTTTCCAGCGCGTTCCTGAAGACAAAGGCACGACGGTGATCCGGCGCCGCCTGAATGCCGGCAAATTCCGCCGTGCCGGCAATCCGGACGCCGGCCGCCATCTGGCTGGCGACACACATATGCTCGACATCCATGATGGAATTGTTGATCCGGATTCCCGGATTGCGGCACAGAAGATGGTACCCGCGCTCCGCCTCGAGCGGCAGGTTGAATCCAAGCGGTTTCAGCAGCGAGGCCGACCAGACGCCGGCCGCCAGCACCATGTGTCTGGCGTCATATTGCCTGTCGCCGCAGATCGCCGCCCAGCCATCTCCATGACGCGAAATGGCCCTTGTTTCGGACAGAATGAAGCGAACCCCGAGTGCCTTTGCCTTGTCGGCGATCGCCTTGCCAATCGCCGCCGGGTTCAGGGCGCGCCCCTGATCATGAATGAGGATGGCAGCCTCGTATGCGGGTGAGATATCAGGCTCTCGCTCACGCAGTTCGGCGGCACCGATCAGGCTCAGCGGCACGTCGCGCATCTTGCGCATCCGCCAGCCAAGCTGATCCAGATTCGCCTGCGCCGCCTGTCTGTAGACAAAGACGTAGACAGAATCCTGAACCAGCTCAAGCGCCGGCGTGTCCTGAAGAAGCGCGCGATAGTTGGCCGGCGAATTCCGGCTCAACGCCATCATCGCATCGCCGACAACGTCCACCCGGTCCGGCCTGCCGGCGGCGAGGAATTTCAACGCCCAGGGCAGAAACACCGGCGCATGGCGCTTGCGAATGAAAACCGGGCCCTGCGGGTCGAGAAGCCATTTCGGGAGTTTGCGCCACAGACCCGGCACCGATTGTGGCACACAGCTCCAGGGCGAGATCACACCCGCATTGCCGAAACTTGTTTCCTCGCATGGCGGCTTCCGGTCAATGACGGTGACGGAAAGTCCACGTTCAGCAAGCTGCAGGGCGCAGCAAACACCGACAATGCCGGCACCGATGACGACAACATCGTCCCTGTTCCGCTTGCCCTGCCCCGTCATCGCCTGTTCCTGCCCCCGTCAGTGCCCCTCTGTGAGTGCGCGCGTCTGCGTGCCGGCCATTCAGCCATCAGGGACATTCACCCGCGCGGCTTCATTCGGCCGGTTCCGGCACCGTCCGGCGACGATAGGCAAGAACCTGCATCACCAGAACCGGTGCCGCGAAAAATGCCGCATACAAGGTTGAACTGAATGATGGCGCGACCAGGAAAATGCCGGCAATGCCAAACAGGGCGCGGCTTGGCCCGTTCATGTTCGCCAGGAAATATCCGGCCACCGAGGCCGACAGCAGGAACACGCCAAGGCCACAGGTGATCACGGTGTGCAGAAATTCCTGCCAGGTGAAATAGTCATCGAGAACGATCAGCATGGCCGGTGAATAGACAAACACCATCGGCACAAGAAGCTTGCCAATGCCCAGCGAGAAGGCGGACAGTCCGGTCCTGAACGGGTTCGATCCGGCGATGCCGGCGGCGGCATAGGCCGAGGCGCAGACCGGCGGCGTGATCTCGGATATCACCCCGTAATAGAGAACGAACAGATGCGAGGCCAGCGGCGGAATGCCGAGATTCGCCAGCGCCGGCTGGGCGACCGTCGCCAGCATCACATAGAGCGCCGTCGTTGGCAGCCCGGCCCCCATCAGGATGCATGTCACCGCAATCAGGACAAGCGATATGAACAGGGTAATGTCGTTGAGCGTGAAATCGGCAAACGGAATCAGGGAAAACAGCGGCAGGATGGATTCACCCATGCCAAGCGCGCTGTTGGTGACCATGAAGCCAAGCCGGAAGCCGAGCCCGGTGGCGTTGACCACGCCCACGACGATGCCGATCGCCGCACAGACCGCGCCAACCGAGAGCGCGTATTTCACGCCCTGCGATGCGCCGGCGATCAGATCGCCAAGACCAATCCGATGGCGAGGATTGATGAAGCCGACAATCAGAACCGCGGTAATTCCCCAGAAAGCCGCCATATGCGGTGAATAGCCCGAGAACAGCACATAGATCAGCACCACCAGCGGAATCGCCGTCATCCAGCCACGCCTGATGACTTCGATGAATTGCGGGATCTGCTCTGCCGACAGGCCCTTCAGGCCAAGTTTCTTGGCCTTGAAATGGACGATGGACATCACGCCGATATAGTGCATCGCGGCCGGCACGGCCGCGGCGATCACCACGGTGCTGTAGGGAATTTCCAGAAATTCGGCCAGCACGAATGCCGCCGCCCCCATAATTGGCGGGGTGATCTGCCCGCCCGCGCTGGCGGCCGATTCAACGCCGCCGGCGAAATGTCCCGGATAGCCGCTTTTCTTCATGTTCGGGATGGTCAGCGACCCGGTCGAGACGGTGTTCGCGATCGAGGAGCCGGAAATGGTTCCAAACAGCGCCGATGACACCACCGACACCTTGGCAAGTCCGCCGGTGTAGCGGCCGGCGGCAACCGTCGCCAGATCGACAAAGAACTGGCCAAGGCCAATACGCTGCGCCAACACGCCGAACAGCACGAAATGGAACACCACCGTCGAGACAATCCACAGCGTGACGCCGTAGATCCCCAGATCGGGGAAATACATATTGTTGACGAAGAGCGACCAGCTCAGGCCCGGATGTTTCAATATCTGGAGCGGGATATAGGGCCCGAGAACGGCATAACCGATGAAGAACAGGATAATGATAGGAACAACAATGCCGATTGTTCGCCGCACCGCCTCCAGCAGCACCAGGATCAGCAGAGTGCCGAACACGACATCGACGGGCAGTGGCACGCCCATCCGCAGAACCTGCTCGGGAATGGAATAGCTGAAGCCGAGGAAATTCAGGTCAACGCCGTACCATGTCACCCCGACATAGAGCGATGAGGCCACACCAACGACCATGAACAGCCAGTCATAGAACGGCACACCCGACAGCATGCCGGTGACGCTCGAGGCCTCGTCATTTCGTTTCAACCGCTTGAAAGCCGGAAAGGAAATGAAAATCAGGATGATGACGCCCGACATATGGGCGCCCATATGCCAGTAATCCACCGGCACACCAATACCGGCGGTCACATAGTGATAAAGGGCAAAAAGAACACTGAACCAAAGAACAAATTTGGCAAGCCAGTCGCCGATAGGGCGTGTTTGTAATGAATCGTCATATTTACTCTCCAGAGAGAGCGCCCGTTCAAGACTGAACTTTTCCATAATAACCCCCGCACAAAAAAAATGAGGGCGCCCGAAAGGCGCCCCCACTCATGATGATTACATCAAGCCTGCTTCCTTGTAGAAGCGCTCCGCGCCCGGATGAAGCGGGATGAGAACGCCCTTCAGAGCGGTCGAAGGCTGGATGGCCTTACCCTTCGGGTGACCCTTGTCCAGCAGCTTGCGGGTGTTATCGTTCCACAACGCCTTGGTGATGTCGTAGATCAGGTCTTCCGGCTGGTCGATGGAGGTGATGAGCTGGCCATTCACCGCCACGGTGTTCACATCATAACCGATGTTTTCGTAGACGCCTGAAGTAATCACATCCTCGACATAATAGGGGATGATCTCGTTGATCGCCTTCTGCTCATCGGCAGAGAAGCTGTAGAGATCAAAGCCCTTTGTCGAACCAAGCTGGATCAACGCCGACAGCGGTGTGCCGGCAGCATAGAAGAAGGCGTCGATCTGGCCGTCGGCAAGACGCTGCGCACTCTGCCCGACATTCAGCTCATACTCGTCAGCCTTGATGTCGTAATGCTTCAGGATCATGCGAACGGAAACCTGCGTTCCCGAACCTGCCGCGGCCACACCGACCTTCATGCCGTTCAGGTCCTTCAGGCTGTTCAGCTTGGTGCCCTTTTTCAGGACGAGGTGCATGCTTTCCGGATACAGGTTGGCGATGACACGGATCTTGTCCTTCTTGTTGTCAACGAACTTGCCTTCACCATTGTAGCTCTGCACAACGGTCTGGGCACCGGCCAGACCGGCATCAAGCGAGCCTGCCTGAATGGCGTTTGCGTTGAATACGGACGCTGTCGTCGAAACCGCGATGGCTACGAGACCGGGAACGCCGCAACTGCCACCCTTGTCACAGGGGCGCGACCCCGGAGGGTTGGAAATCGCGTTCGCGATCAAACCACCGATCGGGTAATAGGTGCCGCCGGTACCACCGGTGCCGATTTTGAAGAACCGCATCTCCTGTGCGGAAGCGACGCCTGCGAAAGCAAAGCTTGCCGTCAACAGGGTTGCGACTGCTTTAACCCATCTTTTCATCATATATCTCCCTGGCTTGGCCATGTTGAAACCCGGGGACATGTGAAATCGATATGCCTGCGATCCTCACGATCCGCTCAAAACATGGCTCGTGCCGTGATTTAAGACGGATTGGTTGCAGACCTATCGATGCTTTCCCCGACCGAGCAATCAAAGCCTGAATCCCCTCACAACCTCAAGTAAAAAAAATGAGATGCGTTAACTATTTCTTCAATTTCTGGAGATGGTTACCCGCTGGCATGGTCAAGCAGTTTTGAGAGCTGGTCTTCATAGGCATAAAGCGCCGCCAACCCGCCGGTATGCACGAAACAGACCTTGCTTGCCTTTGGGATGGTACCGGATTCGACGAGTGACGGCACCGCCGCGAAGCTCTTTGCCGTATAGACCGGATCAAGAAACAGGCCTTCGGTCGAGGCCATCATCCGGATGGCGCCAAGGCTCCTGTCACCAATCTGGCCATATCCCGGGGCCAGCGCCCCGTCCCACACACAGACATCCTCGGCGGTGACATCACTGGCCGCCGGATACAGGGCGCCAAGCCTTTTCACCACCCGTTCGATTCGCGGGCCCTGCAGATCGGCGCCGCGTCTGACGCAGCTGCCGATGACGCGCGCCTGCGATCCACCGCCGCGAAGCCCGGCCAGCAGCCCGGCATGGGTGGCGCCGCTTCCCGATGCCACGACAAAGAAATCGAAATCGTCACGCTGGCCGAGAATCTCCGTGGCGGCATCGACATAGCCAAGAGCGCCAAGCGGCGGGTATGTCTCGGACAGGTGGATGATATAGGGACGACGACCGGCCGCCCGAAGCTCGTCCGCTCGCACCTCCAGCGCCGCATCCGCGCCGGTTTCATCCTCGCCATCCGGGTAGAATTCGATTTCCGCTCCCATAAGGCGGGACAGCAACACATTTCCAGATTGTCGGTAGCGGTCCGACTGGCTCTTCACCCGGTCTTCAAACTGCACGATTGCCCGCATGCCACGCGCGCGCGCCACCGCCACAGCGGTGCGGGTGAAATTCGACTGCACGGCACCGGTGATCAGAATGGTATCGGCATCCTGTGCCAGGGCCGCGCCGAAATAATATTCAAGCTGTCGCGATTTGTTGCCGCCAAATGACGGGCCGGCCAGATCATCACGCTTGATATGCAGGTCGATACCGAGCTGTTTCGACAGCTCGCCTGCCGGCTCGAGGGGAGTTGGTCCGAACAGGATATCGGTCTTCGGGTGCAGCATGAACAGTCTCCATGACGTCACTCAGGCAGGGGCGCCTACCTATATCTTCCCACAATCGCGGCATCTCGGCATGCCGCCAGCCAAGGTGAAATTTCCGATGGATGAACAGGCCTGTTTGTTATTCGCCCGGCAGTCACATTGACAAATTTCCCTGACGCCGGACAGGATAGTGGCCTTGACCAGGCTTTTCATCCACAATTCCACAATCAGGGCAGAACATGCCAGGGCAACCCATCCTTCTTGCCGTCACCGCATCCCTCTGTTTTGCCGGCAGCACCTTTCTGTCGAAGCTTCTTGGCAGTGGATTTTACGGTGCCGCCCTACATCCGCTGCAGGTGGCGCACGGCCGGTTCGCCTTCGGGCTGCTGACCGCGATGCTGCTGTTTCTTGCCTGCCGTCCTCATGTTATCAGGCCGCATTGGCGGCTTCATCTGCTGCGCTCGACCCTGGGCTGGCTCGGCATCGCGATTCTCTTCACCGGCGTGATCTACATACCGGCCCCGGATGCTGTCGCCCTGACCTTCCTGAACCCGATCTTCGCGATGATGCTGGCTGTACTGATCCTGCATGAGCGTGTTGGAAAACATCGGTGGACCGCGGCGATCATCGCCTTTTGTGGCGGCGTGCTGCTGATTCGCCCGGAGAGCGCCGGAATGAACCCTGTCGCGCTGCTGTGTCTTGGCGGCGCGGCGATCATCGGGCTTGAGATCGTCGTCATCAAGATGCTGTCCTTGCGAGAGGATGTCTTCCAGATCCTGCTGATCAACAACGCCATCGCCGCCA
>JAYQDX010000045.1:0-10106 GCA_038138545.1 Rhodobiaceae bacterium
GCCGGGCGCGGCATTGGCGCCGCCACCGCGACGGCCTTTCTCGACGCCGGCTATCGGGTCGGACTGATCGGGCGGAACGGGGACACGCTGGCGGCGACGGCGGACGGGCACCCGAACGCGCTGGTGCTGCCATGCGATGTCGGTGTGCCGGAGGAGGTCGAGGCCAGCTTTGGCAAGGCGGTGGCGGCCTGGGGGCGGCTTGACGTGCTGTTCAACAATGCCGGGCGCGGCAGTCCGGCCCGCACCATCGACGAGACGGATATCGATGACTGGCTGGATGTCGTGCGGATCAACCTGACGGGATCGTTCCTGTGCGCCCGCGCCGCCTTTGGTATCATGCGCACCCAGACACCGCAGGGCGGGCGGATCATCAATAACGGGTCGATCTCGGCGCATGTGCCGCGCCCGGGATCATCCCCCTACACATCGACCAAACATGGCATCACCGGACTGACCCGCACGCTGTCGCTTGACGGCCGCCCGTTTGATATTGTCTGCGGACAAATCGATATCGGCAACGCGCTGACCGAAATGGCGATGCCGATGACCAAGGGCGTGCCGCAACCTGACGGGTCGATCCGGGCCGAAGCCACCATGGATGTCGCGCATGTCGCGTCGTCGGTGCTGCATATGGCCGAAATGCCGCTTGATGCGAATGTCCAGTTCATGACCGTGATGGCGCCGAAAATGCCCTTTATCGGGCGCGGCTAGCGGCGGATACCGGCGGCGTCACCCGGCCCCGATATCATAGCCGGCGCAGGCGATGAAGGGCGTGTTGCGAAATTCCGGCTTGCCATAGGCGAAATCGCTGCCGTCAAGACAGGCAACGCGCCCGCCTGCCGCCCGCAACACCGCCTCGCCCGCCGCCGTATCCCATTCCATGGTCGGGCCGAACCGCGGATAGACATCGGCCTCGCCAGCGGCCAGAAGGCCGAATTTCACGCTTGATCCGGTGGCGATGGTGTCGGTGATCCCATGCTCGTCCAGCCAGCCATTGGTCTGCGGGTCGCGGTGCGACCGGCTGGCCACCGCCAGCGGGCCGGTTTCCGGAATGTCCCTGACCCGGATCGCCCGTGTCTCGCCGCCCGATGTTTCCCACGCACCGCCACCGACCATACCAGCAAAAAACCGGTCCAGCGCCGGCGCATGGACAATGCCGAAGACCGGCCGACGGTCAAGAACAAGCCCGATATTCACCGTGAAGGCGCCATTGCCGTCGGCGCGCAGGAATTCCCGCGTGCCGTCGATCGGATCGACAAGGAAGAACATCCGTGGCGGGTCGATGGCGTGGCTTGCCGCGTTTTCCTCGGACACCACCGCGATACCGGGGACGTGTTCCGCCAGGGCGGCGAGCAGGATCGCCTCGGCCGCCTCGTCGGCCTCGCTGACCGGCGAGCCGTCGGATTTTGTGCGGGCGACAACGCCGCGCCGGTGAATCTCCATGATCACCTCGCCAGCCTCCAGCACCGCCGGTGTGAGGACGGTCAGCAGGTCAGTCATCTGATCTATTGTCAAATTGTCGGGTGAAATCATGGCGCGCTCCGGTCAGGCGGCGCAGTCTAGGCGGCTAGAGGTCGAGTTCCAACTGATTCCTTGCCATCCGGCCTGATGGGACGCGCCGTCCCGATGTGCGGTCGGAAATGAAATGGCGTCCGCCCCGGCTGCCATGCTTTTCCACCACCGCAGCGGCCTCGCTTGCATGCACGCCCGATTTGCGGATAGCAAACATGGCGGCCGCGGCGGCGCGTCTGGCCCGCCTTTCATCGACAAGCGGTGATGGATAGTCCGGCGCTGCCGCGGGCTTCAGCCAGGGCGTGTGGATCAGCATGTCCGGCATCGCGGCAAGTTCCGGCACCCACGCGCGGATGAAGATTCCCTGCGGGTCCTGATCCTGTGACTGTTTGACCGGGTTATAGATGCGGATGGTGTTGATGCCGGTGATGCCGGACTGCATCTGGCACTGGCTGTAATGGATTCCCGGTTCGTAATCGGTAAATCGGCGCGCCAGATGCAGCGCCGGCCCCCGCCAGTCGAGCCACAGATGATAGGCGGCAAAGCTCATCACCATGGCCCGCATGCGGAAGGTCAGCCAGCCGGTGGCATCAAGATGGCGCATGCAGGCATCGACAAGCGGATAGCCTGTCCGCCCGGCCTGCCACGCCGCCAGCCACGCCGCCGCATCGCCATGTGACTTGTCCAGATCATGATAGGCGGAATGAAAGGGCCGGAATTCGGCCGCCGGTTCATCCTCCAGCTTCTGCATGAAATGACAATGCCAGTGAAGACGGCTGTTGAAGCTCTTCAGCGACTGTTTCCAACCACGTTGCGCCATGGCCGGCCGGTGATCGATCTCGTCCCGCGTCTGCTGCTGCGCCTGCCATACCTCACGCATGGACAAGGCACCAAAGGCAAGATAGGGGGACAGCCGCGAACATGCCGTCGGCGCCGTCACCGGTGACGACATGCTGAAACGATAGGCCTGCGCGCGATGCGACAGAAAGCTCGACAGGCGTTCCAGACCGGCCTGCCGTCCTCCCGGCTGGCGCTGTGGACAATGGTCGCCGGCAAGGCCAAGCCGGCGCGGGTCGGGCCAGTCATCAGCGCTGACATGAACAGCCATCAGGCTGCGAGGTGCCGGGATGGCCGGCTTTGCCATCATCGCGTCCCACTTGCCGGCCCAACCGCGCCGCGAGCCCATCCGCCGATGGATGCCGAACTGCATCTCCTCGACAATCCGCACGCCGGCCGACCGCGCCCAGGCGCGCACCCGCCGGTCACGGTCATAGGTCCAGCCATTCCAGGTTTCCTGATGCATCCGGATGGTGGTCACACCATGTTCGGCGCACAGCGTGGACAGGATCTCGACGGCATCACCGACACGCAGCACCAGGGGCTGGCCAAGCGCCGTCAGGTCGCGGTCAAGCTCACCAAGGGATTCGGCGAGAAAATCATAATGCCGGCCAGCCATGTCAGGCTGCCGCCACAATTCACGCTCAAGGATATAGAGCGGGATGACGGGCCCCTTCGCCGCCGCCGCGGCCAGCGGCGCGTGGTCGTGAATCCGCAGGTCGCGCTTGAACCAGACAATTTCCACGATGTTCCCCTTCTGTACCTGCCCTTCAGCAGATAGAGGGGCATGGGGCGCGGGTCAATGAAGACATCGCTCCGGCGGACCAAATGCCGCACAGGTCACGATATGCCATTCTGACGGTGTGCTTTTTGTCGGTGAGTTGGCTAGCGCGGCTTCATTTCGCTGGCGATGGCGCGAAGGCCGCGCGCCAGTGTCACGGCGTCGATCGCGACAGCCACGAAATCCACGCCCCGGTCGATATAGCCGCGCGCCACCACCGGGTCGAGCGCCATGATCCCCGAGGCCTTGTCCGAGGCGGCGATCCTGTCCAGGGCTGCCTCGATCTCGGCAACCACCTCCGGCGCGCCGGGATTGCCGATATGGCCAAGATTGGCGCTGAGATCGGACGGGCCGATGAAGATGGCATCGACACCCTCCACCGCGATCAGATCGTCGATGGCGTCAAGGCCGGCCCTGTTTTCGACCTGCACGACAAGGCACATCTCATCATTCGCCGTGGTCAGATAATCGGCATGCGCGGAAAATCCGGTGGCGCGCGCACCGGCCCCGCCAACACCGCGAACGCCCTGTGGCGGATAACGCATGGCGCGCACCAGCTCTTCGGCCTGGTCACCGCTCTCGACCATCGGCACGATCAGCGTCTGGCATCCCAGATCGAGGATCTGCTTGATGACATGCGTCTCGCCGATGGGTGGGCGGACCGCCGCCGGCACGCCATAGCCGGCAATCGCCTGAAGCTGGGCCAGCACCGATGGCAGGTCGTTCGGCGAATGTTCGGTATCAACCAGCAGCCAGTCGAAATCGGCGGTGGCGGCGATCTCGGCGGCGATGGCGGTGCCCTGGGTCAGCCAGCAACCGACGGTCTGACGGCCTTCCTTCAATGACTGTTTGAATATGTTGACCGGGGCTGCCATGGCGGCCTCTCCTTTTCATCTGCGATGTTGATCCGGCGGGATGGCCAGCCGGCTATTCGAACTTCACCCTGACCGTACCAAAAGATCCATAATCGGCAAGGAAGCTGTCGCCGTGACGCGCCTCGATCGGCCGGATGAAGCTTCCCGACAGCACGACATCGCCGGCACGAAGGCCGTCCCCATATCGGGCCAGCCGGTGAACAAGCCAAGCCATGCTGAGAACCGGATCATTCAGGACGCCGGCACCAAGCCCGGTTTCCTCGACCTCGTCATTGCGCGCCACGATGGCGCCGACCCAGCGAAGATCGGTCTGATCAATGGCGTGTGTGCTGTCGCCAAGAACGATGCCGGCATTCGCCGCATTGTCGGAAATGGTGTCGAGAACGCTGCGCTGCGCCCCGGTGTCCGGATCGGCCCGGTAAATCCGCGTATCGAGAATCTCCAGCGCCGGCGCGACATGGTCGGTGGCGGCGATGACATCGGCCGGTGTGACCTCCCCGCCGGCAAGGTCGGTTTTCATGATGAAGGCGATCTCGGCCTCGATCCGCGGCTCGATGAAGCGGCCGGCCGGCACGGTGCCGCCATGATCGAAGAACATGTCGGCGAACAGGATGCCGCTGTCCGGAATGTCGATATTCAGCGCGTATTGCATGGCTTTCGATGTCAGGCCGATCTTCCAGCCGCGGACAACCCCGCCGGCGGCAAGCTTGCGCCTGACAAAGGCGGCCTGCACGGCATAGGCATCATCCATATCCATGCCGGGATGTGCCGCCGAGATCAGCCGTGTCTGGCTGCGGTCACGCTCGGCCGCGAACAGCGCCTCGCCGGCGGCCGCGACCTGATCCTCATCCATCACCGGCATCTACTAGACCTCCTCGTCACGCACGCCGTTGCGAAGCGTGCCAAGCCCCTCGGCGGAGATTTCGACGATGTCGCCGGGACGGAGCCATTTCGGCGGGTCAAAACGCGCCCCGGCCCCGGTCGGCGTGCCGCAGATCAGCACATCGCCGGGCGCCAGCGCGGTGAAGGTCGAGACGTAATTGATGATCTTCGTGAAGCCGAAGATCATGCGGCCGGTGCGGTCCTGCTGGCGCAGCTCGCCATTGACCCGCGTCGTCAGCTCGATATCGGCCAGCATATCCGGTCCGGTGAAAGGCAATAGTGACGGCCCCATCGCCGCCGAGCGGTCCCAGTTCTTGCCCTGCGTGACATTGAATTTGGCATGCCGCACCCAGTCGCGGATCGTCCCTTCATTGCACAGCGTCACCGCGGCGATATGGTCCCAGGCATCGGATTCGGCGATGCGCCGCCCGCCACGCCCGATGACGATGGCGATCTCGCCCTCATAATCAAGCTGTTCGGATTCCGGCGGGCGGACAAGGTCATCACCATGGCCGACGAACCCGGACGGAAAGCGCACGAAAAGCGACGGGTTCAGCTGTGATGCCTGCCCGTCCTTATATTCGTCATTGCGATCCGGAAAATTCACCCCGACGCAGACGATCTTGCCGGGGGTGGCCTTGCCGGGGACGCTCAATGGCGCCAGCAGCGTGACATCGGCAAGCGCCGGACCGGCATTGCCTTCGGCGGCGAACAGCGCGGCCAGCGCGCCGGCATTGGCGGCGGCGGCAAGGCTGTCGAACCGGTCGGCGAACAGATCTGTCAGGTCGGTGACCGTGTCACCGTCAAGCCGCCCGAAGCGGGTCTGTCCCTGATGGAGGAAGCTGATAAGGCCTGTCATTGAAATATCTCCTGCCGGGGTCGGTGCGCCCTAGGGGGCGACGATGGGCTGCGCGCGCAGGTCCGGCGCCTGCGACTCGGTGCCGGTAAAGGTCGTGCCATGCTCAAACCAGGATTTCGGTGCCGGCGCGCCCCATAATGTCTGGCGTTGCGGGTCCTTCAGATCCCAGTGGATCGGCTCATGGTCCGGATCGACGGTCTGGTAGTCCGAACAATAGATCTCGGTCCGGTGGCCATCGGGGTCGAGGATATAGAGGAAGAAGGCGTTGGCGATGCCATGCCGGCCGGGGCCGCGTTCGATATTGCCGACATAGCCGGTTGTCGCCATGACATCCAGAAGATCGATGATGTTCATCGGCGTCGGCACCCAGAAGGCGACATGGTGAAGGCGCGGACCGACACCGTTGGTGAAGGCAATGTCATGAACACCGCCCTTGCGGTGCATCCAGGCCGCCCAGAGCCGGCCTGTCTCCTGATCTTCGGTATATTCGGTGGTCCGGAAGCCGATGTCGTTATAGAAGGCGACGCTGTCATCGACATGCGGTGAAAAACAGTTGAAATGGTCGATCCGCAGGGGTTTCACGCCTTTGTAAAGCGCATATTGCTGATGGATGGTCGGCAGGCGCTCCATCTCGAAATAGAATTCCAGCGGGATGCCATGCGGGTCGCGAACGCGGATCGTGCGGCCCTGAAACGGGCGCTCGACCCATTCGACATCATGCCCCTTCGCGGCAAAATGGGCGGCGGCGCGATCGACATCCTCTTCCGAGAACAGGCGGAACGCCATATAGCTGCATGACGGCTCCACACCGCGGCGCAGCACAAGGCAATGATGACCGCGTTCTTCCATAGCCCGCAGGCAGATGATCTCGGAATCCTCGAAGCTGACCTGAAGGCCAAGCGTATCGGCATAAAAAGCGCGGCTGGCGGCAAGGTCGGTGACAATCAGCTCGGCATGCGAGACGCGAACGATATTGAAGTCCGGATAGAGGTTTGGCGCGGGGACGGGCATGGCGCGCTCCTAGAGGCCGAGTTTCGGGACGTTGCGCGGCGCGGTGGCAAAGGCAACATTGCGGGTTTCCATGTAGAAATCGAATGACCAGTCACCGCCATCACGCCCGATCCCCGATTCCTTGGTGCCGCCGAACGGGGTTGGCAGATGCCTGACATTGTCCGAATTCACCCAGATCATACCGGCATCCATCCCATCGCTGAACCGCAGCGCGCGCGTCACGTCATTCGTCCACAGATATCCGGCAAGACCGTAGGCCACATCATTGGCAAACCCAAGCGCCTCATCCTCGCTGTCAAACGGGATCGCCGTCAGGACAGGCCCGAAAATCTCCTCGCGCGCCACCCGCATGGTCTGGCTGGCACCGGTGAACAGGGTCGGCGCGACATAGCATCCGGCCGCAAGATCGCCCTCCATCACCTTCTCACCACCGGCGGCGATGGTCACGCCCTCGGCGCGGGCCACGTCGAAATAGGACAGCACCTTGGCTTCATGGTCGGGATGGATCAGCGGGCCGACAACCGTGTCCGGGTCAAGAGGATGACCGATTTTCAGGCGGCGCGCCTTGTCGGCCAGGACGGCGACGAAGTCATCATGGATTGATGAGTCAACCAGAACCCGGCTTGACGAGGTGCAGCGCTCACCATTCAGCGAATAGATCATGAAGGCGGCGGCATCGGCGGCGCGTTCCAGATCGGCATCGGCAAACACGACCACAGGGTTCTTGCCGCCAAGCTCGAAATGGACGCGTTTCAGCGTATCCGCGCCCTGCCGCATGATCAGCTTGCCGGTCGCGCTCTCGCCGACAAAGGCGATGGCCTTGATCGCCGGATGCTCGGTCAGCGCGCGGCCCGCCTCCTCGCCAATGCCGTTCACAAGGTTCCAGACACCGGGCGGCAACCCGGCCTCGGCGGCGATATCCATCAGGATGCGCGCCGTCAGCGGTGACAGTTCGGCCGGCTTGTGAACAACGGTGCATCCGGCGGCCAGCGCCGGCGCGATCTTCCATGTCGACAGCATGAAGGGTGTGTTCCAGGGCGTGATCACCCCGACCGGCCCGATCGGTCGCCGCGAGGTGACATTCAGCTGGTTGGCGGCATGAAGGCTCTGCCCGTCGCGGGCATAGGGCGCCTTGTCGGCGAAGAAGCGGAAATTGTCAGCCCCGCGCAACGCCGCCTTCGACATGAAACGCAGCGCCTGGCCGGTATCGATGCATTCAAGAAGCGCGATTTCCTCGGCCCGCGCCACAATGCCGTCGGCAATCCGGTGCAGGATGGCGCGCCGCGCCGCCCCGTCCATGTCGCGCCAGGCCGGAAAGGCGTCGGTTGCCGCCCTGGCCGCCTCGTCAATATCCGCCGCGTCACCCCGCGCCACCGTCGCAACCCCGGCCATGTCGATGGGCGAGACGCTGTCAAACGTCCTGCCGGACCGCGCCGGACAATCCGCCCCGCCAATATGATTGAGGATGGGGTGGTCGCGGAACGGCGCCAGAAACGCCTGCGCCTTTGCAAGATTGTCAGCCAGGGCCATGGGGACTCCAGAAATCTGTCTGGCCAGAAGATTGACTTTGACCATGACTGTGATTTAATTCACATGTTAAGTAAATGATCGGGCAAACAACCCGGCAAGTCAATAGCCCCCTCGACACGGGAAACTGACCATGGCGCATCTGAGTTTCGAATATTCGGCCAATCTGGAAGCCGATCTGGATCTACAGGCATTTTGCGACCGGCTGCGCGACGCCATGGTGGATTCGGGTGTCTTTCCGCTTGGCGGCATCCGTGTTCGCGGCACGCGGGTCGATGTGGCGACCATCGCCGGCGGCGAGGATGAACCCGGCTTCATCGACATGACGCTTCGCATGGGCATGGGGCGTGATGAGGATGTCAGGGTGGCCGTGACCGAGGCAATCTATGCGGCGGCGGAAAGCTGGCTGAAGCCACAGATCGCCGACCGGCCATTCGCCCTGTCGCTTGAGGTGATGGAGATCGCATCCCGTTTTTCCGAGAAACGGTTCAACACGATCCACACATTCCTGAAGGAAAGCGGGACACGGCGTGGCTGAGGCGCCGCGCTATGATGACTCGCTGACCATTGCGCTGCTGCGCGCCCGTGACGCCGTCACCGCGCAGTTTCGCGACCATGTCGGCGCGGCTGGCCTGACACTCCAGCAATGGCGGGTGATCCGGGCGCTTGCCGGTGGCACGGCGCTCGACACCACGACGCTGGCGAGGCGATGCGTGATTCTGGCCCCGTCACTGACCCGCATCGTGCGTCATCTTGGTGAGTCCGGTCTTGTCGAAACACTGGCGTCGCATGACCGGCGGCAGCGGGTAATCAGGCTGACGCCGGAGGGCGAAGCGCTGTTCACAGAAATCTGGAAGGTGTCGGAACAGAAATACGCCGCCATCGAGGATGCCTTCGGCAAGGATGAGTTGCGCGATCTTGTGATCAGCCTGAATCGCCTTCGCGCCTGTCTGGAACCGGACCGGGCAACCGGGGACGCGAGCGCCTAGTCGTTCCGGCCATGATAGGCCAGAAACCATTCGGCAAAACGCCTGACCCCCTCGCCGACATCGGTGTCGGGCGCGAAGCCGACCCATTCCGCCAGTTCGCGGGTGTCGGCACTTGTCATCGGCACGTCCCCCGGCTGCATCGGCATCATGTTCTTCTTCGCCGTGATTCCCAGCGCCGATTCAAGCGCGCTGATATAATCCATCAACGGCACCGGGGTGCCATTGCCGATATTGAAGACGCGGAACGGCGCGCACGAGGAATGCGGATCGGGCACCTTCGGATCGAAATCCGGGTCCGGCGTGGCGGTCTTGTCCAGCACCCGGATCACACCCTCGACGATATCATCAATATAGGTGAAGTCGCGCACCATCTCGCCATTATTGTAGACGTCGATGGCCTCGCCCCTGAGCATCGCGGCCGCGAATTTGAACAGTGCCATGTCCGGTCGACCCCACGGACCATAGACGGTGAAAAACCGCAAACCCGTTGTCGGCAGATCGAACAGATGGCTGTAGGTATGCGCCATCAACTCATTCGCCTTCTTCGTCGCCGCGTATAAGGAAACCGGATGGTCCACACTGTGATGCTCGCTGAACGGCATCTGTTCGTTGCCGCCATAGACCGATGATGAACTGGCATAGACAAGATGCGCGACACCATTATGCCGGCATCCTTCGAGGATGTTCATGAAACCGGCAAGGTTGGCATCAACATAGGCGTGAGGGTTCTCCAACGAATATCTCACGCCGGCCTGCGCCGCGAGATGGATCACCCGATCAGGTGTTTCGGCAGCAAAGATATCGGCCATCGCATCCCGATCCTCGATCGAGAT
>JAYQDX010000045.1:10206-17398 GCA_038138545.1 Rhodobiaceae bacterium
CCTGCGCCTGCGCGATCAGATTTTCATTGTAGCGCGTGTCATGGCTGTGAACGAAGACATGTCCGCCATATTCGACCCTGAACCCGTAGGCCGGCCGGATGAATTCCCCGTGATCGACCTCGATAGCGCGGATCACCAGCCCCCCGCGGTCAAAGACGACACCCTCGGCATATTCATGCGGGATGATCCGCATATGCTCAGGGTCGATTTCATTGTCGGCGACGCGAATTGCGCGGTCGGGGCCGGTTGCCAGCCAGGCGCCATCGGCGATGTCACGTATGCCGGGCGGGCCATAGACCTGCAGCGGCGCGTTCCGCCCACCGAATTTCTGCGGGATGCTGCCGGTCATCGCAATGTCGAACAGGCCGGCATAATGATCGGAATGGTAATGCGAGATGATGATCGTATCGACACAGCCCACCCCGAGGCCAACCTGCGACAGGCGGATGGCGGTCCCGCGCCCACAGTCGATAAGGACACGCTGGCCGCCGGCCTCGATCAACGTCGATGTGCCGAAGGCGTTGATCTGCGGGTTGGGAATGCCGGTTCCCAGAAGCGTGACCTTGAGAAGGTCGTCCTGCGAAGTCGTGTCAGTCATTGTTACCCCCGATTCAACGCGCCCGTGGCAGATGCCGCCACAAGACAGCACGCCAGCCCGCGGCGCGCAAGCCCCGATCCTGTGGATATGGCGCACCATGCTTTTTTGGTGGCGCCGCGAGCCCCCCGCCGGTAATCATGCCGGGGCATGACCCAGACACAGCCCGCGAGGAGCCGCCAATGTCCGATGTGTTTATCTGTGATGCCGTGCGCTCGCCCATCGGCCGGTTCGGCGGCGCGCTGTCCGGGGTGCGGGCCGATGATCTTGCAGCGCACCCGATCAGGGCACTGGTGGCGCGCCATCCCGATCTCGACTGGACGGCCGTGGATGAGGTGATCCTCGGCGCCGCCAACCAGGCCGGCGAGGACAACCGTAATATTGCGCGGATGGCCTTGTTGCTGGCGGGCCTGCCACAGAGCGTGCCTGGGATCACCGTGAACAGGCTTTGTGCGTCGGGCATGGAGGCCGTCATCGCCGCCGCCCGCATGATCAGGGCCGGTGAAGGCAGCCTTGTCATCGCCGGCGGGTCGGAAAGCATGAGCCGCGCGCCCTTTGTCATGCCGAAGGCGGACAGCGCCTTTTCGCGCAAGGCCGAAATCCATGACACGACGATCGGCTGGCGCTTCGTGAACCGGCAGATGAAGGCGCTTTACGGCACCGATTCCATGCCGGAAACAGGCGAGAATGTCGCCGAAAGATGGAAAGTCAGCCGCGCCGACCAGGATGAATTCGCGCTGCGGTCACAACAGAAGGCCGGGGCCGCGATGGCCAATGGCCGACTGGCCGCCGAAATCGCCCCGGTGGTGATTCCGCAACGCAAGGGCGACCCGGTCACCGTCGATACCGACGAACATCCGCGTCCGCAGACGACGCCAGAGCAGCTTGCCAAGCTGCCGACACCCTTCCGCGAGGGCGGGTGCGTGACCGCCGGCAACGCCAGTGGCGTGAATGACGGCGCCGCCGCCATGATCATCGCCGGTGCCGACGCAATCCGCACGCATGGGCTGGTCCCGCGGGCGCGTATCGTCACCGCCGCCGCTGCCGGTGTTGAACCCGCCGTTATGGGGATCGGGCCGGTGCCGGCGACACAGCGTGCGTTGGCGCGGGCCGGCCTGACGATCGACCAGATGGATGTGATCGAGATCAATGAGGCCTTTGCCGCACAGGGGCTTGCCTCGATGCGCGAGCTTGGCATGGCGGATGATGATGACCGGGTGAACCGCAATGGCGGTGCCATCGCGCTTGGTCACCCGCTGGGGATGAGTGGGGCCAGGCTGGTGATGACGGCCACCGAGGAATTGCAGCGTCTGGATGGCGCGCGTTATGCCCTGTGTACGATGTGCGTCGGCGTCGGTCAGGGAAGCGCGGTCATTCTGGAGATATGTTGAGGATCGATAGCTGAATGCGGGTCAGGCTGCCACGATGCCGGAATCGTCATCCTTGGCGAAATGCGGCATCACCTCTTCGGCGAAATACTGGATCGAATCCATCGTCTCGTGAGGGTCGCAGCCGAAATTCACATTCATGATGATCCGGTCGACACCCATCTCGTCATAGGCCGCCAGCTTGTCGATCATTTCCTGCTTCATGCCGATCAGAAGGCTTTTCGCCAGCTGGTCAATCGGCTGGCGTCGCGGCAGCGCCCGCACCATGCCGTTATCAACGAACCCCGGACCGCCATAGACATTTTCAAAGCGACCAAGGAAAGAATGCGCCATCTGGATCCGCTCGCGCTTTTCCATCTCGCTGTGACACATGAAGCCAACGCGCAGCAGGGTCAGTGATGTCTCTCCCGACCCGCCAAGTTCATCCTTGCCACGATTGAACGCGGCTACCTGGTCACGCAGAAAGGCTTCATTGCCGGGCTGCGGCGTCGTCTGGACGTGATAGCCCTGCCGCGCGCAATGGTAGATGGCATCGGGATTGACCGCCGCCATCATCATCTGCGGGCCACCCGGATTCATCGGGCGCGGCATCACGGTAATCGGGCCGAATTTGTAATATTTGCCATCCCATGACACCTCCTCCTCATTGAGGAGCGCGCGCAGGACCGCCAGTGATTCATCGAACCGCTCGCGGGTCTCATGCATCGGGATGCCGAGATTCTCCATCTCATAGGGGAAATTGCCGCGGCCAACGCCAAGCAACAGCCTGCCTTCGGTGAAAATGTCGGCGACAACAACCTCGCCGGCGAACACCCGCATGTCACGGATCGGCAATATGGTGATGGCGGTGATGATCCTGATCTGCTCGGTATGCGCCGCGATCTTGACCGCGAACTGCAACGGCGCCGGCATCATCAGACAATTCATCAGATGATGTTCGGTTATCGTGACCGAATCGAATCCCAGCCGGTCGGCAAGCACCGCCTGGGCGAGCATGTCCTGATAGACACGGTCGCCACCATAGGACTTGTCAGGATAGTCCGCCGATAGCTGGATACTGAATTTCATTAGTCCCCCTGATCAGGCTCCAAGGCCTCGATCATTTATTAGACTATACTTAAACTATCATTACGCCAACAACAAAGGCAGTGCGGCTAGGCGGTGTTGGCATCTGTCCTTGCCACAAGCAACCCGCCTATGGATCCGCGCGCCACATAGTCCGCCACGATCAGCGAGATCAGCCAGCCTGTCGTGACAGCCGTCGCGATGCCGACCCAGACACCCAAGACGCCAAAATCATAAATCATCACATAGACATAGACGAAGAAGGCGACGCCAAAGGCCTGCCGGTACGCACCGATCCAGAACGTCCAGATGGGACGTTTGAGCGCCTGCAGGAACGAATTGATGGCAAACAGCATCATGTAGATGGGCAGAATGAATCCGTCGATGCGAAGATAGCTGACGCCAATCCTGATCACCTCCGGATCATCGGTGAAGGTGCGCATCAACAGCGGCGAGGCAAAAAACAGGATCGGACAGGCAACAGCCATGAACATCCAGCCGAACTTCCAACAGTCGAACAACGCCTGGCGCACGCGGTCATGGTGGCCGGCCCCGAAATTCTGCGCCGCGATCGGCAGCAGCGCGCCGGTAAGACCGAAGACCGGAAGCAGAAACAGCTGTTCAACCCGCAGTGCGACACCGTAGGCCGCCACCGCCGAGGTGCCGAAGCTCTTCAGATAGAACTGGACGATGAAACCCGCCGACATCATCACGAACATGGTCATCGTGACCGGCAGCATCTGCCGCGTGATCGCGCCATAGGTGCCAAGCTCGGGCCAGAAGCAGGACCGTGTGACGCCAACCATCAGGTCAGTCTTGAACAGCCGCCGGATCACATAGATCATGATGCCGGTCTGGCTGAGCACGGTGGAGACGGCGATACCGTCAAACCCCATGCCGTCCCAGACCCCGGGAATGCCGAAGACAAGCAGCGGGTTGAGCGCGATATTGGCGAAAAAGGCGGCGATCTGGCCGCGCTGCATCGACACGGTATCCCCCTGCGACTGCAGCAATCCGTTGACCCCGAAAGCCAGAACAAACCCCGGCAGCGCCAGCAGCAGAACCCGCAGATACCGGGTGCCGGCGTCACGATATTCACCCTCGGTCGAGACAAGCTTGATCAGTTCCGGCCCGATGAACCAGGCCGCGACCATCAACACGGCGCTGATGATGACGCCAAAACCGATGCCGCGCGCGGCGACGATGCGCGCCTCCTCATCCTTTTTCGCGCCGATGGCGTTGCCAACCAGCGCCGTCATCGCCGAAGACAGGCCGAAACCGAAGGTGATGAACAGGAAAAAGGCCTGAAAGGAAATGGCGAGGCCGGCCTGCGCGGCGGTGCCGATGAGACCGGCAAAAAACACATCGACGACATTGTACAGCGTCGTGAACACCATGCCGATGGCCGCCGGAACAGCCAGCCGCCGGAAATGCTGCGCCAGCGAGCCTTCGGTCAGATCATAGGTTCGCGCCATGTAAAGGGACCTCGGCCATCGTCGGATTGTGGAGGCAGATGATGTCTTTGTGACAATCCGCGGGGCGGGCCGGACTATGCGCCCGGGCCGGTAAAAAGTCCATGTCCGGTGATGCGATTATTCGGCCGGAACGCGGTCAAGCCGCTGCGAGTCCGCCTGGATCGGCAACAGCACCCCGGCCATCACCACAAGCACCGCCAGTCCGCTCATCAGGCTGAACAGCGCCGCCATCTGATAGCCGGCCTGAAGAATGGCACCGCAGATCGGCAGCACCGACGCGCCAATGGTCAGATTGACCATGAATTTCACGCTGAGAACACGGGCCCGCCAGCTGTCCGGGACATAGCGCGACAGAATTGTATCGGTGATCGGGATCTGTCCGAAGACAAAACACATCGCCACCAGCATGGCGAAGAACAGCGCGTAATCGGTGAAACGCGCCGCCAGCGCGACAAACACCACCTGCCCGATCCCGATCGCAAACAGCACCCATTTCGGAGCCACCCGGTCAATCAGCCAGCCGACCCCGACCTGGGTGAAGGAGGCCACCGCATAGACAATCGAGGCCAGTAGCCCGGTCATCGCCACCGAGGTCGAGATGTTCGGCAGCGAAATCTCGAAATAGCGCGGCACGACAAAGGTCATCGCCCCGAAGATGAAGCCGCCACTTGCCGTTGACAGCAGCATCGCGCCAAGCGCCATCCGCCAGCCCGGCGCAAAGCCTGTGGCCTGACTGCTGCCGGCATGCGCAGCCGGCCTCGCCTCATCGGCAAGCGCCATGATGAAGAGGATGCCGTAGCCGATGCAGAACAGACCCGACGCGATGAAGCAGAGCCGCCAGTCACCGACAGTCAGCAGCAGCCCGATGATCAGCGGCGCCGCCGCCACCCCCATATTGCCGAAGACGCCGTTGATCCCCAGCCGCAGGCCGATGCTGCGGTTGCTCTTGATCAGCATGGCGATCCCGACCGGATGATAGATCGCCGCGAACACGCCGATCAGACCGATCGCCGCGCCAAGCTGCCAGACAGATTGCGCGAGGCCGGCCAGAATGGCGGCGATGCCGATGCCAAAATGATAGACAACCATCAACAGCGAGCGCGAATAGCGGTCGGCAAGCTGCGCCGCGACCGGCGCCATGCCGCCGAACAGCACGAAGCCGGCGACGCCATAAATGATGATCTGTTCATAACCAAGGCCGAAATACCGACCGGCATCATAGGCCGCCTTGGCAAAGACAAGCATGATGAAATGGTCAAGAAAATGACTGATATTCAGATAGATATCCGAAATCGTCTTTGACCTTACAGCGCTTGTCAAATTCATTCTGTGCCGCCTGCCCTCTGTTGCACGCCATGCCCGTCACGGTGATACCATGCTCACACGAGCTTACCAGCCACTAACACGGCGTTGAAGACCCTGTTGGCGGAGTTGGTTGCCGCACGGCGAAATTGTCTGTAGCGTCGGGCGACGCTGAAAGGAAGTCAAGTCATGGAATGTTGCGGCCCTGGATATGCAAGCCCAAGCGAGGCGATGAAGGCCCCGCGCGAGGAAATCCTCTACACCATCGCGATATATACCGGCACCGGCATCCAGAAACCGGATTATCTGTGCACGATTGACGCCGCCCCGGACAGCCCGACCTATTCGCAGGTCATTCACCGGCTGGAAATGCCGAATATCGGCGACGAGCTGCACCATATGGGCTGGAATGCCTGTTCATCCTGCTTCGATGACGGGTCGATGAGCCGCAGCTATCTGCTTGTGCCGGGAGTACGGTCATCGAATATCTATATCGTGGACACCGCCACCGACCCGCGGGCACCGCGCCTTCACAAGACCATCAAGGGCGCGGATATCAAGTCGAAGACCGATCTGTCAGCGCCCCACACCGTGCATTGCCTCGGCTCGGAAATCATCATCTCGATGCTTGGCAACGCCAAAGGCGAGGCCCCGGGCGGCTATCTGCATCTCGACCGGGATTTCGAGATTCTGGGACGCTGGGAAAATTCGATGGGTGACATCCCGTTCGGATATGATTTCTGGTACCAGCCACGCCACAATGTAATGGCGTCATCGGAATGGGCGGCGCCAAACACCTTCATGCCGGGCTTTGACCTTGAGGAGGTTGGCCACCTGAAATATGGCCGCCGGATCCATCTCTGGGATTTCGAGAAGAAAGAACCGCAGCAGACCTTCTATCTTGGCGAGGACGGGCTGATCCCGCTCGAGGTGAGATTCCATCATGATCCGGACAGCACGCACGGCTTCTGCGGTGCCGCCCTGTCATCCAACATCATCCATTGGTGGCAAGATGGCTCTGGCGACTGGCAGTGGGAAAAGATCATCGATGTCGATAACGAGCCGCATCCGGAATGGCCGATCCCGGTTCCCGGAGTAATCACGGTGATCCTGCTGTCGATGGATGACAGGTTCCTGTATTTCTGCAACTGGCTGCATGGCGATATCCGGCAATATGACATCTCCGACCCGCACAATCCGAAATTGACCGGCCAGGTCTGGATGGGCGGTCTCCTTGGCAAGGCGCCCGAGGTCAATGGCCTGCAGATCACCGGCGGGCCGCAGATGATCCAGCTGTCGCTGGATGGCAAACGGCTCTATGTCACCACCTCGCTGTTCAGCACCTGGGACAACCAGTTCTATCCGGA
>JAYQDX010000046.1:0-17113 GCA_038138545.1 Rhodobiaceae bacterium
CCGGCCATTCGATCAGCGCCGCCAAGACCGGCCCCGACTACATCGATTGCGCGTTTCTGGGTGCCGCCAGCCTGTCGCCGTCGATCAATCTCGACAGCCATGCCATGCCGCAAGACATGATCCGCCATCTGGCGTCGGCGCGGCCGGGGGATCTGCTGATCGCCGAGGGGGTGATGGGCCTGTTCGACGGTACCGATGGTGGCAGTGGCAGCACGGCGGAACTGGCGGCCATGCTTGGCGCGCCCATCCTTCTGGTGCTTGATGCCCGTCATCAGGGACAGACGGCGGCAGCGCTTGCCGCCGGCATCCGCAGCCAGCTGCCGGCGGGAACCGATCTTGCCGGGGTGGTGCTGAACCGCGTCGCCACGCCGCGCCATGAAGCGCTGATTGCCGAGGCGCTTGCCAGCCGGGGCATTGCACATTTCGGCAGCCTCGGCGTCGCGCCGTCGATGCAGGTGCCATCGCGCCATCTGGGGCTGGTCCAGGCGGCCGACCTTGCCGCGACGAATGACCTTGAGCCCAGGATCGAGGCGGCGGCACAGCTTGTCGAGACCTCGCTCGACCTTGATGCCATCATCGCGGCCGCCGGGTCGCTGCAACCGACAAACGGCACCGTCACGCCGCCACCTCCCGGACAGCGGATCGCCATGGCCGACGACCCAGCCTATGGATTCGCCTACACCCACATGATTGAGAACTGGCGCGCCGCCGGTGCCGAGATCATTCCCTTTTCGCCACTTGCCGATGAAGCCCCAGACAGAGACGCCGATTTCATCTTTCTTCCCGGCGGCTATCCCGAGCTTCACCTGCCAAGCCTGACAAATGCCGGACACTTTCATGACGGGCTGCGCGCGGCGGCGTCACGCAATGTCCCGATCTATGGCGAATGCGGTGGGTTCATGACGCTTGGCGAGGCGATTATCGATGCCGACGGCACCTCATACCCGATGGCAGGCCTGCTTCGCCTCGAGACAAGCTTTGCCGCGCGCAAGCTGCATCTCGGCTATCGGAGCCTGACGCCGCTGGTCGATTTCTGGCCCGGGATCGGCCCCGTCACAGGCCACGAATTCCACTACACGACGGCCATCACCGCGACAGGCGATCCATTATTCTCGATGCGTGATGCCGCCGGGCGGGATCTTGGCGCGACTGGTCTGGTGAACGGGTCGGTCTGCGGGTCCTACGCCCACATCATCGCCTGACGGACCTTGGCTAAGCGTCATCCGCCTCTTGCCCGGCCTGGCCGGCACGCCCTCGCTTTGGCCGCAGGATATGCGCGTGCGCCGCGTCATACAGCGCGCTGTCCCGAAACCCGTCATTCTGCGCCAGACCGCGCCCGACAAAGATCAACGCCGTGCGGGTGATCTTTTCGGCCTGAACCGCCTGCCGGACCGTCGACAGCGTGGCATGGATGTAGGCTTCATCCGGCCAGCCAACACGGTAGGCGACAATCACCGGACAATCGGCCCCATAATAAGGCGTAAGGTCACGTTCGATCTGCCGCAAATTGCGGATCGACAGATGGATGGCAAGCGTCGCACCGGTTCGGCCAAGGCTCGTCAGCTCCTCGCCTTCCGGCATGGCTGATGATTTCATCGCCGTGCGGGTCAGGATCAGCGTCTGCGTCACCTCCGGCACCGTCAGCTCAATCCCGAGGCCGGCCGCGGCAGCGGCATAGGCCGACACGCCCGGCACGATCCGGTAATCGATGCCAAGCCCTTTCAGCCGCCTGATCTGCTCGGCGATCGCCCCATAGAGCGACGGATCGCCCGAATGCACGCGTGCCACATCCTGTCCCGCCTCATGCGCCTGCTTCATCTCGTCAATGATGTCGTCCAGTGTCAGCGAGGCTGTATCGATCACCCGCGCGTCATCCGGCGCCGCGGCGACAACAGCCTGCGGAACAAGAGAGCCGGCATAAAGACAGAGCGGACAGCGTTCAATCAGGCGCAGACCGCGAACCGTAATCAATTCCGGATCACCCGGCCCGGCACCGATGAAAAAGACCGTCATGAGGATACCTCCGCCGCGTCATCTGCCGCATCAAGATGCCTTGCATAGCCGCGCGGCGTGTAGACGGCAGCGCCGCGGCCAAGATCAAGCTGCCGTGAGCTGCTGGACCCCACCATCACGGTTGTCAACATGTCGACCTCATCGATATCGAGCGTCGCCAGCGAGCGGTGGAGGATCCTCTCATCCGGCCGGCCAAGATTTGACGCCAGAATGACCGGCACATCGCCACCACGATAACCCAGCAAAATATCGCGCGCGCGTGCCAGCTGGGTCCGCCGGCGTTGTGACACCGGGTTGTAGAAGGCAACAACGAAGTCACCGGCACCGGCCGCATGGATCCGCTTTTCGATCTGGTCCCAGGGCGTCAGCAGGTCGGACAGTGAAATGGCGCAGAAATCATGTCCGAGAATGGCCCCGGACCGTGCCGCCGCCGCCTGCAAGGCGGAAATCCCGGGGGCGCTGACAACCGCGACCCGGCGGGCCGCGTCCGACACGCCGCCGGCGTCCCGCGACCGGTCGAGAAGTTCATAGACAAGCGCGCCCATGGCGTAGATACCGGCATCGCCGGAACAGATGACGGCGACATCCTTGCCGGTGGCCGCCGCCTCCAGCGCGTAGCGGCAGCGCGCCTCTTCCTCGCCAAGCTTGAAGTCGCGGCGCGGGATATGGGCTGCCACGGCACCAAGAAGATCGATATAGAGGCCGTACCCGACAAGTTCATCGGCACCAAGCACCATCTGCGACGCTTCTGGCGTGCGCCAGGCCGATTGCCCCGGTCCGATGCCAACAAGCATCACCCGGCCGGGCTTGCGCCCCGGCAGCATCGAGATGTCACCGGGGGCCGGCGCCAGCGCCAGCGCCATGGTGGCCTGACCCGACTTGGCCTTCGGATGGATCAGCATACCGGTATCACCGGCAGCGGCCAGTGCCGCCGCCTCGGCCACGCCCGGGATGCCAATTTCCTCCTGAACCACCTCGGACGGGTTTTGCAAACGCGGTGTCTGCGCGGCCAGCGCATCACGGTCAAACACCCGCAGCGGCACCGCAAGCATCGCCGCCAGCGCCTGCAGCGCCGGTTCATCCGCCTTCAGATCGACGCTGAAAACACCGGCAATGGCCGCCGCGTTGATATCGGCCCGCGCCAGTTCCCGCATCACCAGATCGATCAGTTCGTCGGCCGGGCAGCCGCGCGCGCAACCGACACCAAGCATCACATCCTGCGGGCAGTAGACAAGCTCGTTCTCCGCCGGTGTCTGCTGGCGACGCGTGACAGTAAGCGACACGGCGCCGCCGCGCGGCACATGGCTGAACCAGTCCTTCAGCCCGTCAAGACAATCACCGTCGATGAACGCCCCGTCACCCGCCAGCAATTGCGGCATCACGCGCTGCGCCGCGGCGGCATTCGCCAGCCGCCAGCCGCGTGGCGGCTCATCAAGCGACAAATGCCATCGCCCGTCGCCCGCCGTTGTCAGCGCCAGATCGGCGTCAAGCTGGTCCGAAACCTGCCGTGCCAGCGTTATCGCGCCATGATGCCCGCCGATGAGGGGAACGACGAAGCGCCCGGACTCCGCCACGGCAATGACCGGTGCGTCGGTGCTTTTGTGCTTCAGATGCGGGGCCACCGCGCGGATCAGGATGCCGGCCGCGCAGACGCCGATGATCGGACGGCCGCTGCAGAACAGATCGGCGATATGCGCCCGCGCCTTGCCGAAATGATGTGGCGCCTGCGGGCAGCGCACGGCATGGCCATGAATATCGGCATCAAGTTTGCCCGCCAGCTTTCGGGCCAGCGCAAGCCCGGCCTCCGACAGGCACAGAATGACCGGCCGCGCTGGTTCAGGCGCGCTCAACTGATCCATGGATCATCTCCCTTATAGATCAGAATCATCGAGAAATAGGGCGCATCTTCAGGTGCGTCGGCAAGTGTGAGCGCGCGCTCATGCGGCAATGAGGCGTGGCTTGTGTAAAGCGCATGTGCGGTAAGGCCAAGCCTGTCCACAAGCGCCCGCAAGCGCGGCATATGACGCCCGATCTTCATGATCGCCACCGCGTCGGCCGCGCCGATCGCCGCCGCCAGCGCATCATCATCCAGCGTTCCGGGAAGCACCGTCAGCACATCGCTGCGCGCCACCAGCGGGTGGGCCTGCGCGGCGGCACAGGCCGACAGGCTGTTCACCCCGGGAACGATCTCGACCGGGTAGCTGTCGCGCAGTCTGACAAGCAGATACATGAAAGACCCGTAGAACAGCGGATCCCCTTCGCACAGCACGATGACATCGCGCCCCGCCGCCAGATGCCCGCCTATCGTCGTGGCGGCATCATCATAGATCGACTGCGCCGGTGCCCTGCCGGGCCGCATCGGCACGATCATGGGGATTTCGACAGCATCCTCGGAAATGGCCTCGGCAACGATCGAACGCGCAAAGGATGTTCCCGAGTCAGGCGCCGGATAGGCGATCACCCTGGCCGCCTCGATCAACGCCCAGGCGCGCCGTGTCACCAGCTGCGGATCGCCGGGGCCGGTGCCGACACCGATCAGACGGCCTGTATTCATGATGTTTCCACAGCTTTATGCCAGCACCATTGCGTGACCGGCATCAGGGGCCGCCAGCCATGAAACCCGCCCACCGGGTCGGCATGCTGGACCGAGATCCGTGTCATCTCGCCACCGGATTGCTGCCAGGCGGCGACAAGCACTGTCTCGCTCTCGATCGTCACCGCATGCGCGACAAGCACACCACCCGGCCGAAGCGCCGCCTGCGCCGCGGCGATCACCGACGGTGCGAGGCCGCCGCCAATGAAGACGGCATCCGGTCGCGGAAGTCCGGCCAGAACGTCGCCGGCATCGCCAGCCACCGGCTGCAGACCGGTGACACCATGCCAGGCGGCGTTGGTGGTGGCGCGGGCAAGCTGTGCCTCGTCGCGGTCAATGGCGAAGGCCCGCCCCGCCCCGGCATTGCGCAGAAAATCAATGGCGATGGCGCCGGAACCGGTGCCGATATCCCACAAGGTGGCACCGGGGAACGGGGCCAGCTTGGCAAGGGCGCTGGCGCGGGCATCCCGTTTGGTCAGCTTGCCATCAGTCTCGAAACTCTGATCGGGTGCAGCGAGACCGGCGCCGGCCGCAACTTCGTCAGGGCAGGCAATGCCGATGATGTGAAAGTCCGGCACCCGGTCATGCGACCAGCCTCTGGCCCGTCCGTCAAACCGCGACTCCGCCGCCCCGCCAAGATGCGCCAGAACATGCAGCGTCGCATCTCCATAGCCATGCGCCGTCAGCAATTCGGACAGCTGTACCGGGCTGGTCCCATCCTGGGCGATGACCAGCAGCCGCGCTCGCGGATACAGATGGCCGACCAGACTGCCCAACGGCCGGCCATGAACCGATACCACCTCACAGCGCGCCAGCGGCCAGCCAAGACGCGCCGCGGCAAGCTGCAGTCCTGACACCGCCGGGATAATCTCGCATCTATCGGGGCCAAGTTCGCGAACAAGGCTGGCGCCGACACCGAACCACAACGGGTCACCCGTTGCCAGAAGCGCAAGTGATTTCTCAGAATTGTCTTTCAGTATATTGAAAATATTTGAAAAAGGTTTTGGCCATTCCTTGATTTCAGGACCAGCGGGCAGGTCGCGATGAAATCGCGGGGCGGCGATGATCATATCCATTCTGGCAAGGCGTTCGCGCAGATTTTCCGGCAGCGCGCTCACCCCGCCCTCATCAACGCCGATAACAAGCGGCCGCCCGGTCATCCGGCAGCCCCTTCGCAGGAGATGGCCAGCGCGTTGACCACCGCCGAGGCCATGGCCGAGCCGCCACGCGTGCCAAGGATAGCGAAATAGGGTATCCCTGATCCATGCCTTACCAGCGCCTGCTTGCTCTCGGCGGCGCCGACAAACCCAACCGGGCACCCGATGATGGCAGCCGGGCGCGGCGCGCCCTGGGTGATGAGTTCAAGGCAGCGGAATAAAGCTGTCGGCGCATTGCCGAAGACAAGCACCGCGCCATCCATCTGCCCCCGCCACAGATCGACCGCCGCCGCCGACCGTGTCGTCTGCATCTGCGCGGCAAGGCCCGGTACATCGGGATCATTCAGGGTCACGATCACCTCGTTGCCGGCTGGCAGGAACCGACGGGTGATGCCGCTGGCGACCATGGCGCAATCACACAGGAGCGGCGCCCCCGACAGCAACGCCGCCGACGCGCTGGCGGTGAAATCATCCGAGGCATCGAGATCGGTCACGATATCCGGCATGCCGCAGGCATGAACGACCCGTACCGCCACATCGCCAAGCGCCTCTGGCAAACCGTCCAGCATCGTCTGCTCCCTGACGATGGCGAAGGATGCCTCGTAAATCGCCTTCGGGTCTTTCAGATAGGCGTCCATGAGCCGGTCTCAGCTGCCGCCGGGCTTGCGGTTGCGGACCGATTCCGGCCCAAGCGGGTGTTTGGCATGCGGATAGGGGTGATGATGGTGCCCGTGGTCATGTCCGTGGTCATGTCCGTGGTCGTGGTTGTGGTTGTGCCCGTGATCATGATCATGGTGATGATGGTGGTGATCCTGGTCGAGGCGGCAGGCCCCGGTGCAGAAATGATCACAAAGCGGACAATCCTCGACATTGCTTCCAGGGGCTGAAACACCCTGCCCCTCGACGTGATGGTGATGGCTTTCCTGGGCCAGACCAACCTCGTCCTCGAATCCGAGGACCTGCGCCCGGTATTTGCACAGCGCGCAGTTCATATTGTTGTCACCACCCAGAATTTCGCGCACCCGGTCGGCGAATGTGGCGATGACCTTGGGATGATCATTCAGATATCCCGCCTTCACGAATTCGGTTCCGGGATAGGCCGCCGCAACCTCGTCGGTAAAGCCGTAGATCCGATCGATCAGGATCCCCGAAAACAGGAAATAGGGGAACACCACCACGCGCTTGAAGCCAAGCTTCACGACATGTTCTAGACATGGCTGGACAAGCGGGAAGGTCACACCCGAATAGCCAACCTCGGCCCAGCCGAACCCCATCCCTTCCCACAGCATGCGGGAAATCTTGGAAATGTTCGAATTGGCATCGGGGTCGGAGGCGCCGCGCCCGATCACGACAAGACAGGTGTCGGACCGGTCAACCGGGCCATGTTCGGCATCGGCGGCCGCAACGGCCTCGGCAACGCGGTCACCGGCCGCCTGCAGCATCTGCAGATCGATCGCCAACTCGCGCCCATACTGGATGGTGATATCATGCTCGGCGGCATAGGTGTTCAGGACCGACGGGATGTCATTCTTCGCATGACCGGCGGCAAACAGCATGCCCGGCACGGCAAGAACGTGATTGACCCCCTGCTCGCGAAGCTTGTCGAGCCCGGTCTTGATCACCGGGGTGGCAAATTCCAGATAGCCATACTCAACCGGCCAGTCGGGAAACAGCGGTGCCAGTTTTTCCGCCAGGACAGCGAATTCAGTTACCGCCGATTTCGAACGCGAGCCGTGACCGCAGATCATCACTCCGAATTTCCTTGGGGCTGCATCATGCATCGGCTGTCTCCCCCTCTGGCTCGCCATCCGCGCCAGGGGCCGGATCACCAGCCCCTTCGTCACGGCCAGCCTCATCTTGGCCAGCCTCGTCACGACCCTTCACCACCAGCGCGGCCGCCATGACGGCAGCCGCCGCACCGAGCGCCAGACCAGCAAGATGACCATGCCCCGCCAGCTCGCCAAGATGGCCCCAATGCGCCAGCGCGGTCGGCACACCGCCGAACACCATGGTTGTGCCAGCCAGCGCGCTGGCCGCAATCACGCGAATTTCCGGAATTTTCATCGTTTCACCTCGGGTCCGTCATAACTTTGGGGGCGAAACGACAAGCAGATGACAGACAGGTGCAGCACACCCATCCGCCTTCGGGTCCGAGGCCCGGCATTGGCGCCCTGTCTGGGTCCGCCGCACCGGGATCGCTTTCATCTTGTCGCCAAGTCCACCGACCTTGGGAACATATTACCCCGCCACCGCAAAAACAATTGCACCAATGCGACCAAAGTTGAATTATGGCGCCGATGTTCGACCCCCTGCCACTTCTCCTGCTCAGCCTCTCGGCGCTGGCCGTCCGCGCTGCCATCCTTCTTGCCGCGCTGGCGCTCGACTGGCTGATCGGCGAGCCCGACTTTCTGTGGCGGCGCATCCCGCACCCGGTGGTGGTGATGGGACGCGCCATTTCCTGGTTTGACCGACACTGGAACAGGCGTCGCGGCATGACCGGCCGGCAGCGTAGATGGCGCGGTGGCATCGCCATCATCCTGCTGGCGCTGGCGGTCGCCGGACTGGGCATCGCGCTGTCATTCGGCGGCGTGATCGTCGCCGTGGTCATTCTGGCTGTAATGCTTGCCGCGCGATCACTGGATGAGCATATCCGCGCGGTCGCGGACGCCCTTGCCGACGGGGTCGGACCGGCGCGGCGCGCCGTCGGCATGATTGTCGGCCGTGACACAAGCGAGCTGAACGAAGCCGAAATCGCCCGCGCCGCCATCGAGACAGGCGCCGAGAACCTGTCTGACGGCGTGATCGCGCCGGCATCCTGGTTTCTTCTCGCCGGATTACCGGGGCTGTTCATCTACAAGCTGGTCAATACCGCCGACAGCATGATCGGTTACCGCAACGCCCGCCATCTGGCCTTCGGCTATGTGGCTGCCAGGTTCGATGATGTGCTGAATATCGTGCCGGCACGGCTGACAGCGCTGCTGATCTGCGGCGCCGCGGCGTTGCGGGGACGCGGCATCCCGGCCTGTCGCAGCATGCTTGCGGATGGCCGTTACCATGCGTCGCCAAATGCCGGCTGGCCCGAAGCCGCGATGGCCGGCGCGCTCGATATCTGGCTTGCCGGGCCGCGCCGCTATGGCAACCGGGTGCGGCAGGCCCGCAAGTTTCATGAGACCGGCGCCGAGGCGGATGCCGCGGCGATCCTGCGCTCGTTGCGGATCCTGATCGCGGCGCAGATGCTGTTCGCCATGCTGGTGCTGGTGCTGGCGTCCCTCGCCTAGAGGCCCGCCATCTCGGCAAAGGCATCAAGGTCAAGATTCGCCGCCATATGGGCGGCAAGTTCATCGAGAACCGCATCAACCCGCCCGGCAAAATCAACTTCGCCAAACCGGCCCGACCGCCCGCGCCGCGCCGCCATGTCATCAAGAAAGGCGCGCCGGAACCCGTCATCGGCGAAAATGCCATGAACATAGGTACCTATGACCAGGCCATCTTGCGACATCGCGCCGTCCGGGCGGCCATCAATATTCAGCAGCGGCCTGGCGCAATCGGCACCGTCGGTACGTCCCATGTGAATCTCGTAGCCGGTCACTGCGGCATCGAAGATCGGCGCGCTTGCCGTCACCCGGGCGAGCGTCTTGTCGGTTGCCAGCACCGTATCCACCGCAAGATGGCCAAGGCCGGTCGTGGCGCCCGCCGGCCCCTCGACACCCTGCGGATCATCAATTGTCTGGCCAAGCATCTGGTACCCGCCGCACAGCCCCATCACCATGCCGCCGCGCCGCAGATGCGCGGCGATGTCGATGTCCCAGCCCTGCGCGCGGAGAAAGCCAAGATCGGTGACGGTCGATTTCGACCCCGGCAAAAGCACCATGTCACAGTCTGCGGGAAGCGCCTGCCCCGCCTCGAGAAGTGTCAGACGCACATCCGCCTCACCGGCCAGCGGGTCGAGATCGTCGAAATTCGCAATCCGGCGCAACACCGGCACCGCGATATGAATCGGCGCATCATCACGGGCGTCTCCCGCCTTGCCGGCGATGTCGAGAATATCCTCGGCGGGCAGGAACCGGGCCGAGGCGAACCATGGCAGAATCCCAAGGCCGGCCCAACCGGTTGCCGATTCGATCATTGCCATGCCATCGGCAAAGAGCGAGGTGTCGCCACGAAACTTGTTGATCAGGAAGCCGCGGATCAGCGCCCGGTCCGCCGGATCAAGCACCGCACCGGTGCCAACAAGGCTGGCGATGACGCCGCCGCGGTCGATGTCGCCAGCGATCACAACCGGAATGTCAACGGCAGCGGCGAATCCCATATTGGCGATGTCGCCGGCGCGAAGATTGACCTCGGCCGGGCTTCCCGCCCCCTCGACAATCACCAGATCGGCATCACGCCCGACCATCTCGAAACTATCGAGGACTCGCGGCAGCAATTCGGCCTTGTGAGTGCCATATTCACGGGCACGCATGCTGCCGAAACGCTGTCCCTGGACAACGACCTGCGAGCCGGTCTCGCTTTCAGGCTTCAACAGCACCGGGTTCATGTGGACGCTTGTCGGGGTGCGGCAGGCCAGCGCCTGCATGGCCTGGGCCCGGCCGATCTCGCCGCCATCCAGCGTCACGGCGGCGTTGTTCGACATATTCTGCGGCTTGAACGGGCGTACCGACAGACCGGCATTGGCGAAATGACGGCACAGGCCGGCGACAAGCACCGATTTGCCGACATTCGAGCCGGCCCCCTGGATCATGATGCTGGGCGTCGTCACGCCGGTCAGCCTCAGAACTCGACGCCGATCTGCGCCTTGATCCCCGACCTGAAGGGATGTTTGACAAGGCTCATCTCGGTCACAAGGTCGGCGGCCTCGATCAACGCATCGGCGGCATTGCGGCCGGTCAGCACGACATGCGTCATCTCCGGCTTCTCATCACGAAGAAAGCCCAGCACCTCGTCAAGGTCGATATAGCCATAGCGCAGCGCGATATTGATCTCGTCGAGAAGCACCATGTGGTAGCGGGTATCGCGGATCATCTGTCTGGCCTTGTCCCAGGCGGCGCCGGCGGCGGCGATGTCGCGTTCACGGTCCTGCGTTTCCCAGGTGAACCCCTCGCCCATGGTGTGGAAATCGCAAAGATCGGAAAAATGGCCGGTGATCAGGTTGCGCTCACCGGTATCCATGCCGCCCTTGATGAACTGTACGACCCCACAGGGAAGACCATGCGCGATACAGCGGAAAATCATCCCGAAAGCGGCCGATGATTTGCCCTTGCCCTTGCCGGTATGGACAATGATCAGCCCCTTTTCCTCGGTCTTTGTCGCCATGATCTTGTCACGTGCCTGCTTCTTGCGCGCCATCTTGGTATTGTGGCGTTCGGAATCAGAAACAGGTCTGTCATCATTCGGGGCGGTCATGTCGGGGTCTCCTCGGTACGGGCGCGAAGCCGTTCCAGATCAGACTGCACGCTGTTGCGACGCGGTGTCCATAGGCCGCGTTCAATCGCCTCGTCAAATCTGTCCAGCATGTCGTGATAGGCATCTTCATTCGAGGAGGACAGGAAATCCCGCACATCCCGGTTCTCGATATAGGCCTCATAGAGCGCGCTGAAATGATGTTCGGCCACCTGCCCTGTCGTGGCCGAGAAGGCAAACAGGTAATCAACCGTCGCCGCCATTTCAAACGCCCCCTTATAGCCGTGGCGCATGGCCCCGGCGATCCATTTCGGATTGCTGGCGCGGCCCCTCACGACACGGCCTATCTCTTCGGACAGCGTGCGGATCACCGGCCGTTCGGCAAGTGAATGGTCATTGTGATAGACCGGCACATCGCGGCCTGACAGATGCGAGACAGCCGCCGACAGGCCGCCGGCGAACTGGTAGTAATCATCGCTGTCGAGAATGTCATGCTCGCGATTGTCCTGGTTATGTAGCACCGCATCGGAGGCGGTGAGCCTTGTTTCCAGCACCTCACGGGCGGCCACACCCTCGCTGTTCTCGCCATAGGCATAGCCTGACCAGACGAGAAACGCCTCGGCAAAATCACCGCGATCCTGCCACAGCTTTTCATCGATCAGCGCCTGCAATCCGGCGCCATAGGCCCCCGGCCTGGCGCTGAAGATTCGCAACGTGCTCCGGCGGGTGGCGGCGTCCGGGGCAAGACCCTCCGATTGATAACGCGTGGCATCCCGGCGCGCCGCCGCCGCCAGCGGATTCATCTCGTCAGGCTCGTCAAGCTCCGCCACCGCCCGCACGGCGCGGTCGAACAGCGTCATCTGCGCCGGAAAGGCGTCGCGGAAGAACCCCGAGCAACGAAGACAGACATCGACCCGTGGCCGGTCGAGACTGTCCAGCGGCATGATCTCGAAACCGGTGACACGCCGCGAGGCGGCATCCCAGCTTGGCCGCACGCCCATCAGCGCCAGCGCCTGCGCCAGATCATCACCGCCGGTGCGCATGTTCGAGGTGCCCCAGGCAGACAGCACGACGGCGCGCGGCCAGTTGCCATGATCCATCAGGTGCCTGTCCAGAAGCGCCTCGGCAGACGCCCATCCCAGCCGCCAGGCCACCGGTGTCGGCAGGGCACGGCTGTCGATGGAAAAGAAATTGCGCCCGGTCGGCAGAACCTCGGGCCGCCCTCTGGTCGGCGCACCAGACGCCCCGGACGGTACGAACCGGCCATCAAGAGCGCGGATCATGGCGCCGGTCTCGTGCGGACCACAGGCGTCAAGACGGGCCCTGATTTCGGTCAGCTCGCTATGGATGATGGCGGCGCTGGCAGGACCCGGTGGCGTCTGTGATCCGGCCACCAATGCCAGTGCCAGCGCATCAAGCCGTTCCACCGTATCACCATGGTTTCGCCAGCTGCTGTCCGACATCTCTTCAAGAAGCGCTGGCCGTGTCCCGTCCCAGACAAGGCCGCGTTCCGTTGTCAGCGGGTCGAAACTCTCGGCATCACCAAGCCCGAGATCGTGCGCCAGCGCCCTGATGAGCGAGCCGTTCGCCCCCTCACCGTCACCGCG
This sequence comes from Rhodobiaceae bacterium, assembly GCA_038138545.1. GTDB lineage: Bacteria > Pseudomonadota > Alphaproteobacteria > Puniceispirillales > Puniceispirillaceae > UBA8309. The sequence continues at coordinate 12,771 of JAYQDX010000046.1, forward strand.
CGGCGTGCGCAGGATCTGCGCCAGCAGACCGTCGGCAAGATCGCGCGCCGGCGAGGCACCATAGACATGCAGCCCGTCGCGAATCTGCAACTCCTTCAGATCGCACAGGTAATTGTCGAGCTTCAGCAACTGTTCGCCCGCGTCGTCCGATTCCTCTATGCCGCAATCCTGCGCGATGCCGGCCCGCATGGCCGTGGCGAGGATATCGCCAAGAAGAGCATCGGATCGCGCCCGGTCCATGCCGGCCGCCTCGAAATATTCATCCATCTGCGCTTCCAGTTCGGCCATCACGCCATGGCTGTCAGCCTGCGTCATTGGCGGTGTCAGATGGTCGAGAATGACAGCCGCGGTGCGGCGTTTGGCTTGCGCCCCCTCACCCGGGTCATTGACGATGAAGGGATATAAATGTGGCACCGGCCCGAGAACGGCCTCGGGGAAACAGGCCGCGCTGAGCGCCAGCGCCTTGCCGGGAAGCCATTCAAGGTTCCCGTGTTTGCCAAAATGCACCACGGCATGGATGCCGGCGACCTCGCGAAGCCAGATATAGAGCGCGAAATAATTGTGTGGCGGCACCAGATCGGGCGAATGATAGGTCGATTTCGGATCGATATTGTAGCCGCGCGCCGGCTGGATGCCGACAATCACATGGCCATAACGGCGCAGCGGCAGATGCAGGGCCTCGCCATCACACATCGGGTCGGTGGAGGCGGCGCCCCAGCGCGCGGTGACCGCCCGACGCACCGCCTCAGGCAAGGCGGCGAAATGCCGGTCATAATCGTCAAGTGACAGGCTGACATCGGACCGGCGTCCCCGCCATCCGGCATTGGTCGGCCCGGCCTTCAGCTGCGCGATCAGCCCGGCGCTGTCCTCGGGCTGCCCTTGCAGAGCGTAGCCGGCGTCGCCAAGCGCCTGCATGGCGGCAAAGACGCTTGCCGGCGTATCAAGCCCGACTCCATTGGCGATCCGGCCATCACGGTTCGGATAGTTCGCCATGATCAGCGCAATCCTGCGGTCACCGGCAGCGGTCTGGCGAAGCCGCGCCCAGTTCGCCGCCAGCCGGGCCACGAACCATGCGCGTTCGGGAACAGCTTCATAGGCGGTGGTCATCGCATGCGTCACCGGATGGCGTGCCGGCGGCCGCTTGAACCCGACGGCACGGGTCAGGACACGCCCGTCAAGTTCAGGCAGCGCCACATTCATCGCCAGGTCGCGCGGGGTCAGTCCGGCGCTGGAGCCGCGCCAGTCCTCCTCAAGGCTTGCCGACAGAACGAGCTGGAACACCGGCGCGTCGACGGCCCCGAACGGTCCGGCCGACCGCATCTCCGGCATGCCGGCATCGCCATGCGCCGGATCGGACACGGCAAAGCTTGTCATGTTCAGGATGATATCGGCCTTCGCCTGCGCCAGCAGATCGGCGATCACAGCGGCCGAATCCCCGTCCTTCAGGCTGGCCGAAAACAGCGGCAGCGGGTTCATCCCGGCCTCGCGGCACGCATCGATCATCGCATCCACCGGTGCCAGGTCGGCGGCCTGCATCAGCGCGCGGTAAAAGACGATGGCGGCCACCGGCGCGCCGTCTTGCCATTCCGCCCGCAAGGTCGCCAGATCGGGTGTTCGATGCCCCGGCTGGTAGATGCCGGCGCGAAGCAAGGGTGCCGGCGGCGGGGCAAGGTCGCTGCCATCGCACAGGTCGCGCAACGCGGTCAGAAACGCAAAGGCGTTGTCAGGCCCGCCGGAATCAAGATAGGCCGCCAGCGCATGGCACCGGTCGGGCGACAGGCTGGACAGGTAATCCAGTTCGGGATCGGGCTTGCCGTCACCGGCGAGGAAGACGACCCGCAGTGGTGTCCGGTCAGCAAGCGCCCGCAATTGCTGCACGCCATAGGACCAGTAACCGGTCCCGCCAAGAAGCCGCACGACGACAAGCTTTGCCCCGGCAATGGTGGCGGCCAGGTAATTGTCGACCGAGAACGGGTGCGTCAGGCTGAGATAATTGGCGATCCTGACAGCCGGTGCATCCTCTTTCTCGGCAAGCCGGGACGCCGCGGCGGACAGCAGGCTGACCTCGGTATCCGCTGAGGTCAGGAAAATGATGTCTCCCGGTGGCTGGTCAAGATCGACCGCCTCGCCCGAATCATAGAGCGCGCCGCCATCTTCAACCCTGGGAAGATGCATCTTCGTCAATCAATGTGCCGCCAAGCCGGGCCGCGATGGCGGACACATCAAGTCCGGCCATGCCGATGACGACAAGCCTGCCGGTAACAGTGTCACGGTCGCGGGCAAAATAACCGTCAACACGGCGGCCGACAGCCTGCACCACATAGGGCAAAGCCTTGCCGGCTACCGCAACCCGCCCCTTTGCCCGCAGGATGCCGAATTCCGAGGCCAGCGCGGCGATGGTCTGCTGCAAGGTCTCGACATCGTCGATCTCGCCAAGCGCGATGATGCGCGAGGCAAACTCGTCATGGCCATGCTCATGATGGTGATGATGGTCGTCATCATGCTCGTGGTGGTCATCATCGTGATGGTGATGGTGATGGTGATGGTGGTGATGGTGGGAGTGTTGTGAACGGGCATGCGCCTGGTCTTCCATCCCGAGGCCGAGAATGGCGTCCATCGGCGCCGCCCCGCCCGCCACCGGGATGATGGGTGTGGCCGCTTCAAGCTGGTCCTCGACAACGCTGCGCGCCCGGTCCATGGCTGCCGCGTCCAGAAGGTCCGCCTTCGACAGGACAATCAGGTTGGCCGCGCCAATCTGGTCGGCGAACAGCTCGTCAATCGGGCTTTCATGGTCAAGCTCCTCATCGGCGGCGCGCTGTGCCTCCAGCGCGTCGAGGTCATGCGCCACCCCGCCTTCGGCAAGCGCCGGCCCGTCGACCAGCGTCACCACGCCGTCAAGCATCACCTGCGACTTGATATCCGGCCAGTTGAAGGCCTGGACAAGAGGCTGCGGCAGCGCGAGGCCGGATGTTTCGATGATGATGTGGTCGGGTGGCGGTGTCTGCGCCAGCAATTGCTGCATGCTTGGCAGGAAATCATCGGCGACGGTGCAGCAGATACAGCCATTCGCAAGCTCGATGATGTCCTCGGCGCTGCAACTCTCCGCCCCGCAATCCTCGAGCATCGCGCCATCCATGCCGATATCGCCGAACTCATTGACGATCAGCGCCAGCCGCCGGCCATTTGCCTGGGTGATGATGTTGCGGATCAGCGTTGTCTTGCCGGACCCGAGAAACCCGGTGATGACGGTTGCGGGTATGCGGGATGTAGCCATCTGTCGACCCTTTCACGCGTGATGCGCTGTCATATGCGGTTGGTGAGCGATCTGCGGAATGCAGAAAGGCAGAGCCATCCGACCCTGCCCCTGCGCCAGCCGCCGCCTGCAAGCGGCGGTCCGTTGATTACATCGCCGGGAAAATCACGCCTTCAACGATCTCGACCATGTAGGTGACACCGACACCGGCAACCACCGCACCGGCAAGACGCGGTTGCAGGGCCTCGGCGTCAACCGCCTTCCAGACGTTATGCACCAGCATCGCCACACCAATGGCGATCGCCATCTGAACAAGACCGAACCCGGCAAGATAGGCGAGGATCGGGGTCGGTTCCGCACCGATGATGGTGGCACCATAGGCCCAGCCATGAAACAGGCCGGCACCGGCAGCAAGACCACCTGCCAGTCGCAGATCGGTCACCCGCCCGCGCATCGCAACGGCGCCGCCGACAATCACCGACCCGGTAATCACCAGTTCGGCAACCGGCAAGGTCACCGCGGCAAGCGTCAGGGCCGCCCCGCCAATCGTTCCGGTGACGAACGCTGCCGGCATCACCACACGATTACGATGAAAGGCAGCGATCAGGCCGACAGCGATGACGAAGGCAAGGTGGTCAAAGCCGATGACCGGGTGACCGAGGCCGGACAGGAATCCTTCGGTGACACTGGTCGGTGTCATGCCGCCAAGCGGATGGTGCGCCAGCGCCGCGCCTGTGGTTGTCAGGATCATGGCTGCTGCCAGAGCGAAGTATCTCGTCATTGGGCGTCCCCCTTATGAACCATACCCTCAACACCGGGGTGGTTCGGTTTCGTGGCGGGGAGATGTCGCGGGCAGCATATTCAAGGCTCGCTTCACGGCAGTCCCCGGCCGTTGCATTTTGGCTTCGAAGGCAGGTCTCCTGGCTCGTGGTCATGGCCCGGCAGCCTTCCCGGGATCTGTTTCCCAGTGGCATCATGACGGGCGACCAGCATACAGTCGCGGGGACGGCTATGGCTTTGGGCAGTCATTTTTCACCCGTACCATATTCCCTCATTAAGGCATGGGGCTTTGCCCCACAGCCACCTTCAA
>JAYQDX010000047.1:0-16659 GCA_038138545.1 Rhodobiaceae bacterium
GCCATTCGCCGGGCAGGCGGTCAGGCTGAGCGCGCTGTCGATGCCACCGCTGCCGGAGCTGCCAATGGCGGCGGCCGAGAGCCGGAAAACGCCGGTCAAGGATGTTCAGCGCCAGGAGAGTCCAGCCCGGTCCAGCCCCGAACCAGAGGTTGCAACTTCACAGGTGGCGGAGTTGGTGGCACCGTCGGTTCAGTTACCATCAGATCCGGTGCCACCGACACTGACGCCAACACAGAGTGAGCCGCCATTGGCACAACTCACCCCGTTGGTGCCGGCCTCGGCAGATCTGAAACCGGCGGCACTGACACCCTCGGTCCCGCTTCCGGCGAAACCGCTTCCAGCAATCGAAAGCTCGCGGCCGCCGATCACGCCGAAAGCAGGGCCTCTGGCGCCAGGGCCTGAACTGACGCCTTTGGGAAAGGTGGCGCGCCCGGCAGCGCCGGCTGCCTCCAGCGTTGATATCACCCCGCTCCGCCCCATAGCACGCAAGGCGCCGGATCACCAGCAGGTGCCGGACTCCACCGCGCCATCCGCAATGCCGATCGAGGTGGCGGCGGCGGTCAGTGCGCGCCCGGAGATTGTAGCAGCGAAACCTGAGGACACACGCCCCCGGGCAGTCGATCTGCAGGTGGCGGAACGGCTCATGGACAGTCAAGGTCAACAGCTGTCGCTGGAATTTCTCTGGCCCGCTGACCGGCGCAGCCATCCCCGAATCTATACGAATCTCACGCAATGTCTTGGTGTGGAAAACGGTGTTATTGACAGCAACAGAAAGGTGCATCTTGGTGCTGGTGGTGGCAGACGTTTCAACGCCGCCCTGCATTCGCCTTTCATGCGGCTTGTCGACCAGCCGGTCGACCCGCGAGAGCGCCGGATTATTGAACGCCTTCGCAATGGTCAGCATGGTGATGCCGGTGGTGGCATGGCGGTGCGGGTTTTCAGGCGTGCGCATGACATGCGTCTGTTGGCGGCGCTGAACCGGGCTTTCGGGGGACTGCCCTCGGCAGGTCGTGTGACGGCCGAATATGAAATGGATGGAAGCCGCCTGTATCTTGCCAAGCTGACGCTGGATGGCAGACGTTATGATGGGCGTGTGCGCCTTGGCCGGGACGGATGCGCGTGAGGTCTACTGAAAATCGGCAGTCTCCGGCTGCCGTGCGACCACGACGCCGATCCCGCTTCCCGTCAGGCGTTCGATATTGGCCCTTGTGACCGGGCCGTCCGGTGTTTGGATCAGGTTCTCGAACCATTTGCGCCAGCCGAAATCAGGCCGGTCCGAGACCACGGCATATAGCGTCAAACCGTCATTCGTGACCGCAAAGGGGGGCGTCTGGAACCTGTCGCCCGGCTGCAGGTCAGCACCGCTACGGAACTTCACTTCCGGTGTGCCGGCGACCGCTTCGCTTGTCACCGCAAGCCAGACCCGCACCTTGTTGGTGAAGCTGTTTTCCACCGTCAGCCGCACCTGGCAGCCAGCGGCCGGCAGCATGGGAAACACGGTCTCTATACGCTGTCCGGCAACAAGGGATTCCCGGCATGCCACGTCTATGTCCGAATCAATGGTGGCGTCTGATGCCGTCTTCTGCGAGGCATCGTCCGTGCTGATCGTGATATCAAGCGCCTCGGCCAGCCGCTGCGACCGGCTGCCGAGATAGAACACCTCGAAGAAGTAGAATGCGTTTGTCACAACCCAGTTCTTGCGGGCCAGGTTGGTGCGGATTTCCATCAGCAACGCCCGGTGTTGCCCAGCCTGTTCATAGGTGATCGCGTTTCTCAGCGCCTGAACCGGAAGGTGATAGGCAATCAGGCCGAACATCGCCGCACCAAGGCCGACGCCAATGAGCAGGCGCGCGCGGCGCCGGCCCTGCGGTCGCGCGACGGGTGCCGTGGTGGTGGGTGGCATGGCAAGCTCGAGGCCGATCCCGGCGATGGCGTCACGGACGGTGTCCGCGGCAATGATGTTCCAGTCTTCTGGCACCAGATCAGCGATATCCTCGAGATTGGTCGGGTGCAGCAGCAGGGTGACCCGTGTGCCGCCATCATGCATTTCCTGTAGCAAAGCACAGGATTCATTGAATTTCTGACGCATATGATCAACCGGTCGGATATCGAGGGCGGGCGTCACTTCACCGCTTGCCCATACTGCCCCTGATGCTGACGGACCGATCCGTGTGCTGGTAAGCCGATCGGCCGCATGCAGAACATGCGCCAGCAACAGGCCGAGCTGCCAGCTATCTCCCTGTGTTATCGGCTTGTCGAGATCGGTCCGGTATGACCCCTCACCAAGAAGTTTCTCAACAACCCCGGTTGGCCGACGAACGAACTGGTCATAGCCGGTGCTGACCGGAAGCGCCTCAAAACTGCCTTCTATACACAGCACCGAGCGTATCTCTGGTGCTTCCTTTGTGATGGAGAGGATTCGGGCAGCGCCCCGGGTTGTAGGGATAAAAACCTTGAAAGGGTTCACCGGATAAAGAACTCCGTTTCCGGGTCGCGGAATGCCTGCACGATATCGTGAGACTGGTCTAGCATGATTTGAATGGTGCCATCCATCACTTCGGGCAGGCGCAAGACCGTGAAGTGCCCGTCACGGTCGGCGAACAGCATGCTTGGCACCGACCCGTCATGATGGGTCTCGCCGCTGCTGACCCCGGTCTGCGCCAGCGCATGGAATTTCAGCTGCAAATAGACAATGCCATCATCCCGCGAGGAGGGGGACATGATGAGATCGAACATCGGGCCGGGCCGTGTTGTCGGCCCGCCACTGTCGTGTGATGCAGCGGCCGCCTGTCGGCCCTGGTAAGCCACCGCCACACCGCGCATGATGTCGCGGAATTTGCGGCGCTGGTTGAAATCCTTGGAAATACGATTGAGAAGGTCCTGTGCGTCGCCGTCGAAAGTGCCGGTCGCCAGCTGATGCATCACCCGGAAGGGCACCGGGGCCGGGTTGGAGCCGGTTTCACCATCCGCAGCTGCTTTGACAAGCGCGGCCTGCACCGCCGCGACGGATAGCTGGTTGGCGAGGCGCCGCTCGGCGATATCGCGATCAACAGGTGGTGTGTCGGAAGGCGTGGTCGGTTTCATGCTGAAGTCTCGTGAAGCTGGGAAAATTGCTTTGTGAAGACCACCAGATCGTCTGCGCTCTGCGATTCAAGCGCCGGATCAGGCCGGTTCAAGCCGGCCAGATGACGGGCCAGTTTCATTAGACGGTCACCGCCACAGGCCAGCGCATGCAGCCGGTCCGTGGCAGCCTCGATGGAGGTAATGTCGTCAGTCCCGGTTTTGGTCGCATTATCGTCGCTTCGAAGCCCCTGGCGCCGATAGGACTGGGCGACACGTTTCATATTCTGGCGAATGCGGGCTGTTGGGCTGTCGGACGGCAGGCTGTCGATATGGGCCAGCACCCTCTCGGCCAGCCTGCTGGCCGGCTCGCCATCTGCATCCTCGTCAGTCGGCTGCGCCTGAAGGTTCGCGGCAATCGCCGCCATTTCCTGTCTTGTGCTGTCATCACCATATTGCGCCAGATACTCAAAGATCACTGGGCTGCCAGCTTCCCAGAGCCTGAAAAAGGCGGTCGTCGCAACATCCTCGACGGTTATCTCGAGCGTGCGCCACTCGGCCAGAAGCTCAGCATAGCTATTGTCTCCCAGCGCCGCGATCTCGCGCTCGATGTCATCCTGGCCAACGCCGCCGCCACGGCTGGTCTGGACAAGCCGGTTCTGCAATGGTCCAAAGGCGGCAAGCCGCAGACAGGTCAGCACGAGGCCACGGCCGGTGCTTCCCGAAAGGGCCGGCACTGCAAGCTTTGCCAGTTCGGTCTTGGTGAGGAATTTGATATCACTACATGGCGGGCGTTGCAGGTCGGCAAGCCAGCTGGTCGGGATCGGGGCGTCGCCCACAAGCTGGCCAAGATCCGGTGATGTGGTGCCGTCATCCTCATCCGGCGCGCTGCTGATCGCAAGGTGTGAGAGCCTGTCCAGATCCTCATCCTCAAAGGTCGTTGTCAGAGACAGGTGGACATCGAACGCATCGCTGCGCGCATGAATGAGGTTCTCCCGAAAACTGAGCCAGGCCCGCGCTGCGGTGCCAAACAACCGGAAGGACAGGGTGTCGTCACCGCTCTTCTCGACCCAGAAATCGAGGATCAGCTGGTCGTCGATATCCTCGGCGACAAATCTCGGCGCACCGATTTCGGCCTCAAGATAATCGGCCAGAAGACGCGCCATGTTGCGTTCGGCCACCTGCGGCAGATGCTCGCCAAGAAAGGAGTAAAGCCGCGCCGAGAGATCCTTTGCCACCGCCTTTCGCCGCGCGCTGCCATGATCATCCGCCAGCTCATTGAAGGCGTTGTGGAGGCATTCAAAGCCAAGCGCCTCGACGAGAAATTCGAGGCAGGCTGCCGCCAGCGGCACCTGACGACTATGCAGCTTGAAGACTGTGTTTCCCGAGGCCGGCTCGGCGAATTCGAGAATGTCGTCGCGCGCGCCAAGGAAGCGGGAAGCCGCGGCAATTTCGGTGAACAGCAGCCTCCTGGCAGATCGCGATGTCAAAGGCAGTTCGGTGACAAGAAGCTGGTCAAGCCGGACCTCCTGGATCGCGGCGGCTGACATCACATGCACGGTGCGGAACAGCAACGGGCCATAGCCGCGACCAGCGATTGTCGTGATCAGCTGGCTGATGGTGTCCGGCAGGTAGGCAGGCTCGCCATTTCCGGCTGTGGCCTCGGCAACAGAACGCAGGCAGTTCAGCAGATATTCGGATGGTGGCGTCAGGGTGAATTCCGCCCAATCGCCCAACACCTCGGTTGGATCTACCATGTGGCGCAGCCTGCGTCGCGGGTTGCCAAAAGACGAGATGCGATAAACACTGACCGAAAATGGAAAAGATCTGACAACACCGTCTCCGTTCGCGAATGGCCGACAAGCGCCATCCTCAACCGATATAGAGGCTACCCTGATCACTGGTTTGCTTTCAACCAGTGACGAAAGGCCCGCCGATTATCCTGAAGTTTACCGACAAGATCCCGGGCCGGGCCGACGGTGCTTGTGGTCAGCGTTGTCATCTGGTGGCCAGCGTCGAGGCTGGCCGCGGCCGCGGCAAACCAGAAATCAGCTTCTTTCAGATGCTGTTGCCATGGGGGGCTTGCGGCGTGTGGGGACGACGCCATGGTCGCCGGGATCGCTGTATGGTGCGCCATCTGCTGTCGCGGCGGCGTTGAAGTCTTGTGGCTGACCGGGTGCAGGTTGTCGGAGGCCGATACCCCGTCCATGCCTGCCACCTGGTAGGCCTGTGCTGCCGCCAGAACCTTGATTACATAGCCGCGGGTCGCCGGAATGATCTTTGGCCGTGGACCGGATGTCACACGCGAGCCGCCGTTATAATGTGACAGTGCCAGATCAATGCGGCCATCATAACGCTCGATCAGCTGATCGAGGAAGGTGACACCGGCGCGGATATTGACAGCCGGGTCGAACAGTTCGGTTCGGTTCAGGCCGAAAACATCGCGGCCTGTCCGCGGCATGATCTGCATCACGCCGATGGCACCTGCCGAGCTTACAACATGAGGTCTGAAGCCGGATTCGATCTTGGCAACCGCCAGAGCCACGCTGGGGGTGACATGTGTTGTCTTTCGGGCTTCGTTTACGATCATCTCCTTCAGCCAGCCCTTGGAAGGCGTTTGGGTCCGCGCGGCTTCAGGCTGGCCAGCGACGACGGTGCTGGTTGATTTTGCGTGTGCGCCGATGGATGGCAAGACAGCTCCATGACACGCCAGAGCGAGGATCAGCAGGATTCGTGAAGCAACGGGTTTCATTGGCCGGTCTCGCCTGTCATCGGGGTTTTGTCCATGGCCGCGATGCGCGATTGCCAGTCCGGGGTCAATTCCGCGATTTCCAATCTGAGATGAGGAAACTCACGCTGAAAGCCGGTGATCCGCGAAATTGGCATCTGTTGCGATACGGCCAGGATGACCGGCTGCTCCGGATCGATCGCGGCTGGATCAAGGCTGTTCATATCCTTGTCGAAAATACCGCTCTCGCTGTAGATGACCAGTTGCCGTTCCAGATCGTCGGTATTCTCGGGCGTTGGCTCGGTGGTCATTTCCAAGGTCGCGGCACTGGCCTCGGTGCCATCGGCCTCAGGCGCGTTTACCATTGCGAACAGCATCAGGATCATCAGACTGAAAAAGGCCATGGCCAAGGCCAGTGCCACTTCCGCGAGGGGGTTTGCGCCATCATTGATCATCACTGTCTCCCGATATTCGGCTCTTCAGGGGACATGAAAAAATCTGGTCTGTTTTGGCTGGATGGTGGCGGTTTTTGCCGGTCAGTTGAACTTGACCCGGTTGCCTGTCGTTCCCTTGCGATTGCCGGTTGAGATGCGGCGGATATCGATATGATTGCCGGTCATCACGAACTGCACATCCTCGCCGACATCAAGCCCGATCTCGGCAAGGGACACCATGATCCATTCGCCAAGCCGGTCGAGGTCGGCAGTGGTGTGATAGCGCAATCGCTGGCGTGGGCCGGATGTCTGCGAGCGGGTGATATCGACAAAGCCGGGGAATTCGTTGCGCATCAGGTCGAGAAGCTGGACCCGCTCTTCCGCGCCGAGATCGATGAGCTCCACCTCCAGGACGGCAATGGCATTCCCATCACCAGCCAAGGCGCCGCCCGGCTCCTGCAGCAGGAATATAAGGCTGTCGCCGAGCGTGTCGGCCATCCGTTCAACCTCGGTACGCAATGTCATTGCCTGACAGGCCGCCGCACAGGGCGAGGGCGGGACAAGGGTGGTATTCGGCACCGCCCAGCTGGCAACAAGTTGCTGGGATGCAGGTTCATAAATTTCGGAACTCAAGCGGATTTCATAACCCGGTGACCGATTTCCGGTCTCCGTTATCTCAAGGTCGACCAGCACGATGATCGACTTGCCAACGGCTGTCATGATGTCATTGCCGCGTGCCAGCAAATCGGAACGCGAAATCACCGGCCCTATATTCAGTGTCTGAAGAATCGGGTCCGGCGATGCCACCCGGTAACCGGCGCGGCTGAGGCGCGATCCCACGGTGACAGCGGCGTGACTTTGTACCTCGCTGTTCACGGTTGGAATGACGATGATCGTGTCATCGGCACCGGCGGTGCCAACCATAACGAATGACAGGGTCAGCATGGCGCAAAGGGCCTGCAGCAGACTATGGGGCAAGCATCTGAGGGGGAAGGTTGGAAGCTTATTAAACGACAGATAGGTCAACATGGCATCACCCGTCACATAGCGGAGAATAGATTTTACGGGACCGATCCTTCTGAACACGTATGCCGTTGTCCTTTGCCAGGATCCGCGAGGAGGCGTGGGGCGCGATGCGATAGGACACCATGAGCTGCTCCAGCCATTTCTGCAAACGTTGTCCTGTCGCGGTGCTGCGGTAGGCATAGACCGCAAAGGTCGGGTTTGGCGCCTTGACCAGATCGATCGAGAGAAATCCCGGAAACTCCTTTTCCATTTTGGTCAGAAGGTCCCGCCTTTCGCACAGATCAAACCCCTCAAGTGACAGCCTGAATTCGGTGGCTCGGCCGCCCCAGGGCTTTCTGGCGGCTATGGAAAGAACATATCCGTTCTGTTCCAGTTGCCGGGCAAGGGCGCGCGCGAGGGCCGCCGCCGAGGCGTCGATTTCCAGCCGGCTCTCAAATTCGATCATCGGAAGCGTCGTGGTGCGCGCGACCAACCGCCCCGATCCGACATCGATCACGGATGCGGCCGGAACAGGCAGGGATCCGGCGCCTGACGAGAGGATGTCCACGTCAACGGCAAGCAGTCTGCTGGGGTGCTGTTTCGCGATCTGCTGCAGAACGGCTGGAATATCGGTGTCGCCATGCGCGCCTGTCGGTGCGCCTGCGGTATTGCCGGATGTCGGTATCGTCACGAAATCAGGGTCAAGCGGCAGGATCCCGATATCCATCATGGCTTCGCCAATGGCAAATTCGAGGCGTCTTTGAAGCGGGTCCTCATTGGCGTCACCATCGGACATGGGGGTCGGCATGATAATGATGCTGTCGATATCACTGCCGGTTGCGTTGGCGGGCATGTTCATCAATGCCAGTGCCATCAACAGACTGACCACGATATGCGTGAGGGCTTTTGAAGATCGTCTTGGAAACGCGTACATCGCCATTCTTCCGGTTTGTGAACTTTTCAGGCTACTGATACGGACTGGTTTCAAGCCCTGCGTCGGTCCCATTATCGGGGACATGAAATTTTCTGGCTGAATTTTGCATGGTAGTGAGTGTAGTCGGCTTTGGCGACAAGCCAATGCCATGCTTGTTGAGACACGCTCATATTGCTACTGTTGTGGCGGGGGAGCGTCACATTTTAGATTTTGGTGGAAACATGCACTCGAACCCTCTCTCTTATTTTGCGTCAGTATTCATGCGTTGCTTGCCAACAAGGCACCTGCATGCGGTGGCCTTGACAGTGGCCTTGGTCGCCTTTGGCAGTCAGCAGGTGCTGGCGCAATGTGTGACGGATCAGCCTTTCTACGGCTCGGTTGAAACAGCCTATACGCCAAAGAGCAATTTCAACAACAAGCCGAAGCCGGAGGACATCTCGGGCGCCGAGGCACAGGCCGTGCAGAATGCCTGGCAAAGCTATGTTGGCAGCTGCATGGGGCCCGGGCGTATGCAGCAATATCTCGCGCAGCAAAATGACATTCTTCGTAATCTTGACAGCTACCTGATCAACAAGCAGGTTGCCCATGAATTCGACAAGAAGTCGAAGACGATCACCGCCGAGGCGCTGTTGATGGTCAATCAGCCTCTGATTGACGGCATGTTTACCAGCACTTCAGGCGGGGGTGATGGTGACGGTGCCTATATGGTGTGGATCTTTGCCGCCAAGCAGGCCGGCTACACCAAGGAAAGTGACGTCACCACCTATGACGCCGACGTATCAAAGCAAAGCAACGCCAAGTCGCTGAACTCGCAGGAAACGGTGTTCGCCGAAGATGACACCACGACGGTGGAGAGCACGCTGACCGAAACAAAGTCGAAATCATCCAGTGGTGGGGAGACAACACAGCGTGGTGCAGAGCGCACCGCCGTGATCCGCGAATTCGACCTTGTGCCGACCATCGATTTCAACACCAAGTTTTCGGAAGTGATGGCGCTTAACAACTACGAGCCGACCGAGTATCTCGATGTCCTTGACGCCTGCGGCGGCGAGGAGTTGGAGGTTGTCGAGGAAGAGCTTGCCTTTGACGGAAGGATGAGCCGCGAGACACGCCGCGCCGTGGTGACCGGCGTCCGGGATTGTGAAGTGACCTACCTTGCTATCGGGACGATCGAGGTCAATCAGCCGAAGGTTTCGGCGGTTGAAGGCTATACTGTGACGGTGTCGATCACTGGCGAGGTCCTTGACGTCTCGCGCCGCCTGCCAAAAAAGGTGGCGGCGATTGGTCCGGTTCTCGGCCAGGCCGGCGGCGATGAAGACAATATCGCGGTGAAGAATGCGTTGATGATTGCCGGCGATCTTGCCGCCAAGGAGATTGTCAGTCGCCTGAATGCCAAGGGCGTCAATTAACGTCGGTCCAGTGCTGATGCGGGGCGCCCGGGCGGCGCCCTGACAGGAGTCTATGAAATGTTCGCAGTGATGACGATGCAGCGGAGGGCGGCGCTCTCCTTCCTGTTGGGGGTCTTGATGGTGGCGCTCTCCAACGCGCCATTTCCGGCACAGGCGCGAGGCGGCGTCGAGATTGTGTCCGTGCAATCGCAGGGGCTTGGCATGACGCAGCGTGACGCGATCCTTGACGGGGTCCGTGAGGCTGTGTCCATGGTCAATGGCATGGCCATTGCGTCGCAGACCTCGCTGGCAGAACTGACCACCGAGGTCACAACTGATACCGAGTCCGCCTTTCTGATGTCGTCTGCCTTCATGGAGCAGATCAGCACCGCCACAAGCGGCATTGTCGATGGCTATGATCTCCTGTCCAGCAGCGAGGACGCCGCCACCGGGCTCATCATGGTGGATCTGTCGGTTCGGGTGGCACGTTACACGGCGTCAAAACAGCTTGACCGGTTGCGTATGGCGCTCGCTGCCATGCGGATCGATAACAATGTTCAGGACCTGCGGGCAGCAGCGGAATTTGCCGAGGATCTGCAAGACGGGGTGATTGATTATCTGACCCAGACACGACGCTTCGCGATGATCGACAGGCAGTTGATGGCCGAGACACAGGCTGAACTGAATTATGTCGCCACGGCGGATGTGCCGACGCGCGAACTTGCAAGGCTCGGCAATCAGGTCGGCACGGATTATCTTGTCGTCCTCGAACTTCGGGATCTCGTCACCTCAGTGACTGAACGCAAGATGGCGACCACCAACCGGATCCGCCGCAAGACAACGCTGGCAAGCGAGGTGGGCGTGCGCATCATCGATGTCGCCACCTCGCAGATCAAGTTTTCCGGAACTGTCGACACCCGCGGAAACAAGGATTACCGAAGCCTGGCGCGCGAGGCCAGCCGTGCCATCGGACGTTATATCCAGAACGCGATCTACCCGGTGCGGATCATCGCCATCGATGGCAATGTCCTGACCCTCGGGCAGGGCGGCAAGACGATTGAGCGAGGTGAACGCTATAGTCTCATTCGCCTCGGTGAAAGACTGTATGATCCTTACACCAAGGAAAGCCTCGGTTATAAGGAGACCAGTGTCGGCTCGGTCATCATCACAACGGTTCGGGCGAAGCAGTCAAAGGCCGAGATCGAGACCCTTGACGGGGTAGAGATGGCTGCTTTGACCGGATATGAATATGTTGTCCGCCCGATAGAGCCCGCCGCAGGCGCTGAACTGGAAGCGGCGCGCGAGCGAGTGAAGAAAGCAAAAGATCAAGTGAAGTCGCTGCAAGACAAGTTCAACGAGTAGTGTGGCCATGCCCTCGGCAAGGTCGTTTATGATGCGAAGTCACTGTTTGTCATACAGGGCCACTGATACCAGCAACCTGCCTCAACCGGATGGCTCACCGGATTCCGGCAAGGCCATATAGGCCTCGACGGCCTGGTCCATTATGGCTTCATAGCGTTCAAGAAGACCGGTATCAGTCACATCATCAAGACGCTCCTGAAGACGTTCATCACGTTCAAAGCCGGCATCGAGATCGCCTGATTTGAGGATGCTGATAACTTCAAATACCAGCATGTCGGGATTGTCCGTGTCGTCAAAAATGGCGCGGTAGCGCCGCGCCGCGTTGGCAAACTCGCCATCCGCAAAGAGCGCGCCGGCCACAGCGATCTGCGTGGCGACAATGTCGGCCGGTTCGATCATGACGGGCGCGCTGGTCACCCCCTGGTCCGGGACGCGGCACAGGCTGACGGCGTAGTCCTTATCGGGAACCCGGCGGGTCAGCACCTTGGAATTGACAATCTGGCCGCTGGACCGCCATGCCTTGAACAGACTCCTCGATACCAGCTTATCGGTAACCTGCCGCGAGAGATTCTCTTCAAAGACGGCTTGTTCCGGCGTCAGGAGCCGGCCCCGGCAATAGGGCTCGCCAATCCGCTCCGGCTTTATGTTGCCACGTACCGGAAAGACAACAAGCGCGTAGCGGGTGCCATCCCGGTGGGCGAATTGCGAGGCTCGGCCGCCAATGTCAGCAACAACGGCTGTGCCATCAAAGATCGTGCGTAACTGTTCGTCGGCTTGCCTGAAATCGGTCAGAATTCCGGTGCCCCGGTGATCCTGAATGTCGGTGGCAAGCGCCGGTGGCAGGCCGAAACCCGCCACCGCAATGCAGATGCCAAGCATCTGACCCGCATAGCCCCGGCACCGGGATGCCAAGGTGGCCTTCGGTCTGCGCATCAATCAGAAATCGTCCTTGTCGGACACCTGTCCGGACGGGCCTTGCGGGTTCAATCCGCCAGACGTCAGCCCGCCTTCAAGCTTCAGGGCCCGCGAGGCGCGGCCAGCACTGCTGCCGCCGCTTCCCTGTTGTGCCTCCATCTGGTCAAGCTTGCCGGAAGCGGCCTTGTTTTCACGACTGGCCTGACGGGCCTGGGCGGTGGCTGATTGCTGGAAGACAGCGACACTGAACTGCCAGTAACCGTCCTCCGATTTGAAGGACCGCGTCCGCACGCCCGGCGGCACCTTGCCAGCAGCAACGGTTGAGTAGGCCTGGCTGTCGGTCAGAACATTCAAGAATACATTGCGCTCATTATCCAGCACCTGCGGGTCACCAACATTGCCCTCTTCGTCGACGGGGATCGTGAACTGCTCACTGCCTTCAATCTGCGATTCGTCAAATCCACCTTCCCAGTAAAGCTTGTCGCCTTGCAGAAATTGGACAAGCGCGTTCCGCGCCCGGGTGTCAGCATTGCTCTTGGCCGCTTTCGCCAGCCGTTTGGCGACGCTCTTGTTCTTGTTTGTCCTGATAATGGATGAGCCGAAACCGACCACAACCTGTTCACCGGTATCAGGGGCGGTGATCATGCGGGCGCCCATGGGCGGGGTAGCAAATCTGGCGATTTCCACCATCAGGTTTTGAAAGGCGGCATTTGGATCGCCGGTCTGGATCACGGCTTCACCAAGGCGCGAAAAGGCGGATCGGGTCTTTGTACTGGAGGCAACGGAAATCGAAACTTCCTGTTCATTGACGTTGTCATCCACATCAAAGACAACAAAGGCCGCCAGAAGTCCCGAGATGGTCTCCTTGCAAACCTCCGAGGTTTCGGTCAGCGTATTGGCGGTGGATTCAACACCTGTATCAATGACAACAAGGTCGTCATTCACCGCGCCCTCGCAACTGTTCTGCACACCATCAAAATTGACCAGAAGCTGTCGCTTTGCCTCCTGATAGGCGCGGAAATAGGCCCCCCGCTTCGATAGCATTGTCGCGTTGATATTCTGGTACGTGTTGTAGGAGGCTGAAGCCCGCGCGATTGTGCCGAGACCGGTTTTGGTGCTGACAAGCAGCACCCCGTCACCATCCTCTGCCAGCAGCCCATTTGCGGCGTTCAATCCATCCTGCATCGTTTCGGCATGCACGGTGTCGCCAACCTCCACGTCCCCCTGCACGGTTTCACTGCCACCCTGGACCGGCGCGAGGAAGCTGTCGAGGTCGAGGTTCTGCGCGACCACATTGTTCATCGGCCCGAAAACGCTGGCCATGAGAGCAACAAGCCCGATCTTGGCCGCTCGTCTAAAAATAAAACGCATGCTGATTTACTCCACTACTCAATCTGTCGGCGACATAATAGTAACCTGTGACACTGCCCGGCACCTAGTTTCATTTCCATGACGGCATCGGATCACACGGCAAAAGAGTTTTGCCCAAACGGCACTATTGTTCCGGTTGTTACTATATATCATGCAAGCATCTGATGAGTTTTTGGAGTTTTTCTCGTGTCTTTCCGGATTTTTGGCGTGGCGTCTTTGGTAGCGGTCTCTCTTGGCATGTCTGTGCCCGCGCATGCGAATCTTTTCAAGGATTTGAAAAAGGCGCTTGGGGATGTTGAAAAGCAGCTTGCCCCGCAGGGCGGCGGCAGTGGCAACAGCGCGTCATCGGGTGGTGCCACACAGTCATCAGGCGGTGCCTCGTCCCAGGTGGCGGCGTCGCAGCCGGATGATTTTGGTGACAGCGAGTCCTTCATCAAGACCATTTGCGAGCCAATTCCCACCTCCAGCATCTACAAGAAGCTGTCGCAGCCGGATTTCAAAACCGTCGAGAGCGATTTTGGCATGCCAAAGGACCAGCTTGACATCGCGTTCAAGAAATCAAAGCCGGTCTCGCACCCCTACCTGATCAATTTCGATATTTACAAGACCGGCTTTGCCACCGACGAGGTCGAGGAATTGTTCGCCAATTTTGTTCGCCGCCCGAATGCAAAGGATCTGGCGGTGATGGTGGCGACAGCCAACACGAATTCGTTCGATGCCAAGAAGAAGGTCAGGGCCGCCGATGCGAAATTCGCCTATGGGCTGGTGCATCATTTCTTTCCCGATGCCGGGGGCAAACAGGCAGCTGGTGAGCGTTTGATCAAAGAGGCCGCCAAATCCAACCAGTTTGCAGCGCGCTACGTCGAGGGGTTGCGCTGGTACAAGGGTTACGGGCGCGACGTGAACCTGAAAAATGCCGTGTCCTGGATGCGGCCCGGGTATGAGCAGGCCCAGCAGATGCCGGGAGATCTGGCCCATATCATTGAGGATACCTTCATGCGGCTTGTTGTCGAGCCGGGCTACGAAAATAGGGATATGTATATCGGGTTGATTGCCGAGGCCGAGAAGAATCGCGCCGCGCTGGAACAGCAGATGAAGGCCAATTCCGGCAATTCAGCTGTCACACAGGCGTTGCGCCCGCAGGTGATGGAGCTCACACGGATGCGCGGCGAGCTGCTGATCGACCTCGCGACACTCGGCAAAGTCGGGTCTGAAGTGGAGAAATACAAGGCTGACTACAACATGCTGGTCAGCCAGTCGGACCCGTCAGTGGCCACGGTCAACGAGCTGATCGTCAAGACGGCGGCATTTGATGACTTTCTAAGCCGCAAGCGGGAGAATTTCGGAGCTCTTGAAGCTGCGGGCAAGGAGCGGTTGCAGGGCATTTATCAGCGCACCGAGGCCTATGTTGTCAAGGCAAGGACAGTCGGGGCGACCTTTGCCCTTTCTTTCATGATGGGGGGAAGCGGCTTCGGCGATCTGCTCGATGAGGAATCGATTTTGCTGTTCAAGGAAGTGGCGCAATCACGCCCCTATGCCTGTGAGCTGAGGCGTTCGATCCTCGCCTATGCGAAAAGCGCGAATGCCAAGCTGGAATCAAAGCCGGTTGCCTTCAGTGAGAATGTCCTGCCGAAGCGCAGCGGCAAGAAGAAAAAGCGCTGACCCACCCCGGGCTTGTCGTGATTACCCCCGGCCTTGATCCAGCGGGCAGGGGGATACAGGGTCAGGCCCCGAAAGCGCGTGGTAGCAGCGCGGCAACTTCAGCGCATTCGCCGCTCAGAACATCCCAGTCCTCGCTCAGCGCTTCCAGATAATAGGCCTCGTCGGCTTTCTGCTGGATGGACAGCCCGTCATATAACTTGCCGCGCATATCCTCATTGAGAATGGCGTCAAACGCCCGGTCCAGAAGGGTTTCGTGCAGGAGATATACACGGCTCTTTCGGTCCATCTGAAATTCCGGATCGGCATATTCCAGAAAGGCCCATTGGCCAAAGAATTGCTGGCTGAGGATCGGGCGCCCACCTTCAATTTCAAAAATCTGGATTTCGATGCGCGCGCCCAGGGTCACCTCGACCTGGTTGAAATCAACAAGCGATTTGTTTTGCAGGCTCTTCAACTGGCCTGTCTTTATGCGGCCCTGCAGTTCAACATCGCGTTCCTGAAATTCCCACCCATGATTGAACACACGGATGCCGATCTGCGCCTCCGCGAGAGGAAGCGCGGTATTCAGTGGCGAATCGCCAGAACTTGAGACAATCGTCATTTCCCTCAGCATCCGCCGGTTCACCGCCGTGGTTTTCTGGTAGGGAATGACAGGAACTTTCAGCTTTTCGGAAAACGCGGTTGTGGCGACAAGAGCGATCTCCTCTCCATATTGGACAGGGTCAAGCCCGATCAGATCCGCCGCCACTTGGCCGAATTCGGTGGTAACGGTGTCGATATATCTGAAATTCTTGCCGCGGTATTTGATGTCATATTCGTAGTCGAGAGCCAAATCGGTCATGAATCTGGCGATGCTGCCGGTATTTTGCTTGTTGGCGAGCAGGTCAAAATACAGTTCCGGCAAGGCGGAGCCTCCTGCATTGCCGGCAAGCGCTGTGAAGTAACGCCCGCGGACAGCGAAGGTGGCGATGATCCGCCGGTCGAGAATGTCATAGAGGATGTTGTAGCCGGTCAGTCGCAGGTTGAATGCGGTCGCGTCCTCCGACGGGCGATAGCCGCTCTGCAACACGCTCTCGCGTGACAGGCCGAAGACCATACCGTAACGCGTTTCCTGCTTGTCCATACCCGCACGAAGGTCGATGCCGGCTTTTGTCCAGTCGGCGGCGCGGATGGCGTCGAGAAGTGCCTTGTTGACACTTTGTCCGGTGGGGCTGCTGCTGGCATTCATGGCCAGCGCCGCCTTCGTGTGCGGCATGTCTGTCGTCGTTTCATCGAGCAGATAGGCGCCGCCCCAGGTGACGGTGCCGGGTACCGCCGCGTTGGCAGAACTGATCAGCGGCAGATAATGGCTCGTTGCATAAAGCCCCCCGGCGGCGGTGGCAGAACTCAGGAACTGACGGCGTCTCATGATGACGACCTCCGGTCAAACATTGGTGACAAGATCTCAAAGACCGCAGCTCAGGCCGCGCGATTGTGCCTCCCTGACATAGGGTTGCCAGCGCAGATTGTCGTCGTTCCAACGTTTGATGTTGTCTTCCTCGAAGACGGCAAGCCTGCACAGATCGTCGGTATTACATACCGCTGGATCGGTCACGCAGCTGTCAAGGCCGCCATAGGCAGTCACAGGGGGCGTGTCATTTCCACAGGCAGCCAGCGCAACCGCGCCGAACGCGAAAATGGTTGTGGTGATCATTCGCCTTTTGAAGGTTGTTTCAGGCGTTTTATTTGGCGTTTTATTTGGGCATTCAGGTGAATGAATCATGTTCGAATGATCAGGAAACATTGGCAAAATCCTTGGCT
>JAYQDX010000048.1:0-4107 GCA_038138545.1 Rhodobiaceae bacterium
TGGCCCGCGCCAGAATGGCCTCGACAACCGATTGCTGGATCTGCGACTGCAGGCTGGTCTCGGCGGTGGTATCGAGATTGATGATCAGATGGTCGAGCATCCGGATGGTCCCTTTCATAAATATTCCATGGGTCCGCGCGAGATTGGTGACCGGCAGCTTGCCCCGGTCCGGTATCCTGGCTTAATCTGGTACCAGACTATCACAAATCTGGCTCTATAGCAGCCTTTGAACCCTGTCTAGCGTGATGGGTGACGTGCCACCATCCGTCGCAGTTTGCCGCCTGTCATTTGCCGGTTATGGTTAGTGACTGCGTTGTTGCGATCAGGAGGTCATTTCGAGGTCACACCGAACCGACCCGGAAATGCCAAACGGGAAAATGCCAAACGGCAGGGCGCCACGGATACGTGCCAGTACCGGACGCCCCGGCCATATGAAGGAGACCGCCATGTCCTATGATGTGAATTCGCTTGAGGCACATTGGATGCCCTTTTCCGCCAACCGGGATTTCAAGGCCAATCCCCGCATGATCGTGAAGTCCGAGGGCATGTATATGTGGGATTACAAGGGGGGCCAGATCATCGACGGATCGTCGGCGCTGTTCTGCACCCCGGCCGGTCATGGCCGCCGCGAGATCGCCGAGGCCGTCTACAGCCAGATGCTGAACAATGATTATTCGCCGCATTTCCAGCTTGGACATCCCGGCTCGTTTGAGCTTGCCGAGCGTGTCTGCCGGATGCTTCCCGACAATTTCAACCACATGTTCTTCACCAATTCGGGATCCGAATCGATCGACACGGCGATCAAGATCATCCTCGCCTATCAGCGGGCCCGCGGGCAGGCACAGCGCAACCGCCTGGTCAGTCGCGAGCGTGCCTATCACGGCGTCAATATGGGCGGGGTGTCGCTTGCCGGCATGGTCCGCAACCGCGAGACCTTTGGCCTGACGCTGCCGAACATCTCGATGATCCGCCACACCTGGACCGAGGAACAACGTTTCTCGAAGGGCCAACCGAAGACCGGCGCCGAACTCGCCATGGATCTGGAGCGCATTGCCGAGAATCTTGGTGGCAGCACCCTCGCCGCCGTCTTCATCGAGCCGGTTGCCGGTTCGACCGGCACCCTGGTGCCGCCGGAAGGCTATCTGGAGAAGGTCCGTGAAATCTGCGACAAGCACGGCATGCTGCTTGTCTTCGACGAGGTGATCACCGGCTTTGGCCGCATGGGAACCCCCTTCGCCACGCAGAAATTCAATGTCCGCCCCGATATCATCACCATGGCGAAGGCGATCACCAACGGCGCCATCCCGATGGGCGGTGTTGCCGTCACCGACGAGATCTACGACACCGTCGTCAACTCGGCGCCAGGCAACGCCATCGAATTCTTCCACGGCTATACCTATTCGGCCCACCCGGCAGCCTGCGCCGCCGGCATCGCCACCCAGAAGATCTATGAGGCCGACGGGCTGTTCGAGCAGGCCGCCAATCTGGAATCCTATTTCCTTGATGCCGTGTTCTCGCTTCGCGACCATCCGCTTGTCGCCGATATCCGCGGCATCGGCATGATGGCCGGCGTCGAGGTGCATCCCGAGGGCGCGCCCGGCGCGCGTGGCGGCGAGATGCAGAAGACGATGTTCTGGAACGGCCTGCATGTGAAATGGACCGGTGACAATGCGATCATCGCGCCGGCCTTCGTGGCCGAGCGCAAACATGTCGACGAGATCATCGACAAGTTCCGCAAGACCCTCGACCAGGCGATGTAACAAACTCGTCAGGATGTGATCATGGCCCGACTGGCAGTCAGCGGCGGCGGTATCGCCGGCATGGCGGCCGCGCTCGCCGCGGCAAGGTCGGGCCACGAGGTCACGGTTTTTTGCGGCCGCACGCCGCCGCAGCTTGCCGGCGGTCTGCAACTGGCACCGAATGGCTGGGCCGCGCTGGCGACGCTGGGTCTTGCCGACATCGCCACCAGCGCCTCGTTGCGCCTCAACGACATCATGGTGCGGGCGCTGGACAGCGGCAGCACGCTGATCCATCTGCCACTTCACGAACCCTATGCCAGTTTCGACCGCGCGGCGCTCGCCGGCTGCCTTGCCGACGCGCTGGCGACGCAAGCATCGGTGACGGTGAAACCGCTCAATCTTGAGCATATCCACCAGCAGGACGACATGGTCAGGCTGGTGACCGATGACGGGGCGAGCGCGGCATTTGACGGGCTGATCGCCGCCGATGGCGCGGCCGGGCCGGGCCGTCGGCATGTCGCACCGACAGAGGGGCGGATCAGGTCGACCGGCAAGATCGCGATGCGCGCGCAGGTGCCGCTTGCCAGCCTGCCGGCAGGTTTCGCGCATGCCAGCAGCAATTTGTGGCTCGGGCGCGGGGTGCATGTCGTCCATTATCCGATCGGCGAGCTGCTGAATCTGGTGGTGACATTGCCGGCAGACCGGGTCGGTCCGGGCTGGCAGCATCGCCTGCTACCGGCCGGCACGCCGCTGGCTCTTCTTGCCAATGCCGACATTACCTGGGTGCGGACAAGCCTGCCACCGGCCGGCACCGCCGGGTGCTGGCGGCGCGGGTCTGTCGTTCTTGCCGGCGACGCCGCGCACAGCATGCCGCCACATCTGGCGCAGGGCGCGGGTCAGGGACTTCAGGACGCGGCCAGCCTGCAATACTGGCTTGGCAGGCAGGATGATGTCTGCGCCGGTTTTTCCGGCTATGCACGGGCACGTGCCGGCGAGGTCGCGAAGATTGTCCGCAAGGCCGACATGTCGGGCCGGATCATGGGGCTGTCCGGACCGGCGGCACATTTTCGCGATATCGCGCTGAATCTGGGTGGCCCCCGCCTGATGCAGACCTGGCTTGCCGAGGTATGGGCCGCCGACCCGTCTCTCGCCTGACGACCCGTCATCGAACCGCCTGCCTGTCAGGCAAGACCATGATGGCGGGCGCAGCTTTCGAAATCCTCGCGATTGAGATAGGCGCCGGCCATCTTGCGGCGGCCGCGAAAGGCACCGCGCCCATGCAGCACCCGCCAGTTGTCGAACACCAGCATGTCGCCGGGCGCCAGCGTGTAGCGCCATTGATAGGCCGGATCGTTGGCCATGTTGTCGAACGCCCTGATACCGGCATAGAGCGCGCGCATGTCGTCATCGGCAAGCCGCACCGTGTCGCGGTCGTAGTTGTTGAAGGTGACCTGGGCCAGACGCCCGGTTTCATCATGCCGCAGGATCGGCCGCCGCGCCCGCAGCACCACGCCATCCCCCTTGTAGAGGCCGGTGACACCGATTCGGGCCAGGTCATCATGCACCTGGGGATGCGCCGCTTTCAGGTCAGCGGCGATACGGGCCCCGTCGACCATGATGGATTCGCCCCCCTCGGCTTCATAGTCAACGCATAGCAGAAGCTGCAGGCCCGGCGCGTCATGGCTGTAGGTGCCATCGGTGTGCGGGCGAAGCTCCTTTGGCGTGTAGGCGGAATCGGCCATATCCTCATTGGCCTCGAACTCGGACAGCCCGCCAAAGATCGTGTGCCTGACATAGCCGATGGAATCAGCCACCCGCTGCACCGCATCAAGATTGCGCGGGGTGCCGGTCAGCACCGCAAAACCATGCGTCAGCAGCCGTTCCAAAAGCTGCGGGACACCGCCCTCGCCGCAAAAGTCACCGAAGGCCAGACGAACAGATTCGGGATCCAGACTCGCCGCGTTCCAGGGCCGCGGGTCGGGAAGCCGCATCGGGTCGCCAGCCTGCGCGAAGTCGGCCAGAAAGCCGGCATCATAATGCGCCTCGACATCCAGATCCGGCCATTCCAGGACAAGGCTGTCGCTGCTGTCATCAACCCAGCCCCGGCGCGGCCTGATCGCCGGGTCGACAAGGGCGGTGAACAATTCACGCTGGTGGCTTCGCGAATCGAAGCTCACCGGATCGCGCGCATTGTCGCGAAGCCAGAAATAGTCAAAGCTCGCCGCCCCGCCATTGATCGACAGGCTGAGCTGATCATCACCGAGAACAAGATCTTTCAGCATCGCGCGCCTCCTTCCTTTGCGCCGACACTAGCGCCGGCGCATACGCCGCACAAGCATCGGCGAACACCCGGCCTTGTAACCACCCG
>JAYQDX010000048.1:4207-16153 GCA_038138545.1 Rhodobiaceae bacterium
CACCCGGCCTTGTAACCACCCGTCGCCCGATGTACGGTCCGCCGACCGGACGCTGCCGCGTTATGACAGCCGCAGTATCACGGGTGAATTATCACGGGGATATCATCGACGGACCATGAGCGGACTTGCTGATGACATGACAGACGCGCTGCGCCGGCTTGGTGTCGACAACCGGCCGGGGTTCGTGATCGCGGCACTCTATAAATTCGTCGACCTTCCTGATTTCCGCGAGCTTCAGCCGGGCCTGCAGACCCTGTGTGACCGGCATGACATCCATGGCACCCTGCTGCTGGCCGAGGAAGGTATCAACGGCACCGTCTGCGGTCCGCGCGAGGGAATGGCGGCGTTTCTTGACTGGATCGACGCCGAGCCTCGGTTTGCGGGACTGTCGCTGAAATTCTCCGCTGCTCCTGACCAGGCGTTTCTTCGCATGAAGGTACGGCTGAAACGCGAGATCGTGACCATGGGACGACCGGAAATCCGGCCGGCACAGACCACCGGCACCTATGTCGAGCCGGCGGAATGGAACGCGCTGATCGACGATCCGGACGTGATGGTGATCGACACCCGCAACCGCTATGAGACAGCGATCGGCAGTTTCGCCGGCGCGGTCGATCCCGAGACCGACAGTTTCCGTGAATTTCCGGCCTGGGCCGAGCGCCTGGCCGCCGCCGACGGGGCGCGCCCGAAAAAGCTGGCCATGTTCTGCACCGGCGGCATCCGCTGCGAGAAGGCAAGCGCGCTGATGCAGGATTTCGGATTCGACGAGGTCTACCATCTGAAAGGCGGCATCCTGCGCTATCTTGAGGAAATCCCGCGCGAGGACAGCCGCTGGCAGGGCGAATGCTTTGTCTTCGACAATCGGGTTGCCGTCGATCACGACCTGAACCCGGGGCAGCATGCCATGTGCCATGCCTGCCGCATGCCGCTGGCGCCGGAGGACCTCGAACATGAGGATTACGCGCCGGGCGTCAGCTGCCATCACTGCCATGACAATGCGGATGATGACAAGCGCCAGCGTCTGGCGGAACGGCAGCGGCAGATCAGCCTCGCCCGCGAGCGCGGCACCGCGCATCTCGGTGCCGCCGCGCGCCGCCAGCGCACCGGCCAGCAGTCCGACTAGAGCGCGTCGCGCCCGTGCGGCGCGTCATGGTCAATCTGTGGCCC
Organism: Rhodobiaceae bacterium; assembly: GCA_038138545.1. GTDB lineage: Bacteria > Pseudomonadota > Alphaproteobacteria > Puniceispirillales > Puniceispirillaceae > UBA8309. Next base: position 5,375 of record JAYQDX010000048.1, read on the forward strand.
GACCGGCACGATCCCGGTCGGATTGATTGTCGCGTGGCTGCCATAATAATGCTGCTTGATATGCCGCATCTCCACGGTGCCGGCGATCCCGGGAATCTGATAGAGATCGCGAAGATAGGCTGACAGCGCCGGATAATCGGCGATCCGCCTGATATTGCATTTGAAATGGCCGACATAGACCGGGTCGAACCGGACCAGTGTCGTGAAGAGTCGCCAATCGGCCTCGGTCAGCTGGCGCCCCATCAGATATCGCTGGTCCGCAAGGCGCGTCTCCATCCGGTCGAGAGCGTCGAACAGGCGGGTCACCGCCTCTTCATAGGCATCCGGAGCCGTCGCGAAACCGGCGCGATAGACGCCGTTATTGATATTTGTGTAGATGTCGCTGTTCACCGCCTCGATGTCGTCGCGCAGTGCCGCCGGCCAGTAATCGTCATGGTTGCCGGTAATGGCGTTGAACGCGCTGTTGAACATCCGGATGATCTCGGAGGATTCATTGGAGACGATGCAATCCTTCTTGCGGTCCCACAGGACCGGCACGGTGACGCGCCCCGAGGCGTGCGGCTGGCAGCGGGTATAGACCTGATGCAGGAAGTCATAGCCGAACAGGTCATCGCCTTCGCTGCCGCCCTCGTCATGCGCAAAGCTCCAGCCATTCTCCCGCATCAGCGGATGCACGACCGACACCGAAATATGGTCGCCCAGTCCCTTCAGAAGACGAAAGATCAGCGTCCGATGCGCCCATGGGCAGGCATGCGAGACATACAGATGATAGCGTCCGCTCTCGGCCGCGAAACCGCCCTCGCCGGACGGGCCGGCGCTGCCATCGGCGGTGATCCAGTTGCGGTGGCGCGCATCCTCGCGGACGAAACGACCGCCAGTCTTGCCTGTATCATGCCAGGCCGTCGACCATTTGCCATCGATCAGGAGTCCCATGGCGGCAGCGATCTCAGCTCTCTGCGGCGGCGCGGATGGCGTCGATATTGGCGCGATATCCGGCCTCACCATCGCCCTTGAAGATGGCCGAGCCGGCGACAAGCGCCCGCGCGCCGGCAGCGGTGACAAGGGGTGTTGTCTGCGCGGTGATCCCGCCATCGACCTCGATCACGATGTCACGGCCGGACGTCATCTCGCGCAGCGTGGCGATCTTGTCGAGCATGCTATTGATGAATGACTGTCCACCGAAGCCCGGATTGACCGTCATCACAAGGATCAGGTCGAGTCGGTCCAGGACATGGCGCAGCATTTCGGCCGGCGTATGCGGGTTCAGCGACACACCGGCCCGGCAACCAAGATCGCGAATGCGCGCCAGCGTCCGGTCAAGATGCTGGCAGGCTTCAGCATGAACGGTGATGATCTCGGCCCCGGCATCGGCATAGGCGTCGAGAAGCGTATCCGGATTCGCCACCATCAGATGCGCATCGAAAACCTTTTCGGTGACACCGCGAAGCGCCTTGATGACGGGCGGGCCAAAGGTCAGGTTCGGCACGAAGTGCCCATCCATGACGTCAAGATGGATCCAGTCGGCGCCTGCCCGGTCGACAGCCGCGACCTCGTCGGCGAGCCGGCTGAAATCCGACGCCAGAATGGAGGGTGCGATGATAATGCCACTGCCCAAGGAAATCTCCTGACGATGATCCTTTTCACATTGTGTGCTGTGATAGCTGTGTGGCGGCGAAAACTCAACTGAAAGGGCGTGCCGGGCCTGTCGCCGCATTGACAAGACTGCTGATTCCCCGGCGTTGGTGGGCGCGATTACTGTAAAGTGTCGCAGGGACTACCGCAGCATGTGCTTTTTCGGTTATTGTCTCCCCAAATTCACTCAGCCACCAGAGGATCATGAATCATGGAAGGCGTTGTCTCCACATCCAAACCCGTTTTCTCCTGGGAGGATCCGTTCTATCTCGACCGGCAACTCGATGATGAAGAGCGCATGGTCCGTGACACCGCGCGCCAGTTCGCGCGCGATGTCCTGCTGCCACGTGTGATCAGCGATTTCCGCGAGGAAAGTTTCGATCCGGACGTGATGCGCCAGATGGGCGAGCTTGGGCTCCTTGGCCCGACCATTCCGCATGAATATGGCGGCGCCGGCGTCAACCATGTGTCCTATGGTCTTGCCGCCTGTGAGGTTGAGGCCATCGATTCCGGCTATCGCTCGGCGATGTCGGTCCAGTCCTCGCTGGTGATGCACCCGATCCACCAGTTCGGCACCGAGGACCAGAAACAGCGGTTCCTGCCGCGCCTGGCGACGGCCGAGCTGATTGGCTGTTTCGGCCTGACCGAGCCCGATTACGGGTCCGATCCGGGTGGCATGGTCACCAAGGCGGTAAAGGTCGATGGCGGCTATCATCTGAGCGGCGCCAAGATGTGGATCTCGAACGCGCCGATTGCCGACATCGCCATTGTCTGGGCGAAGCTTGATGGCAAGATTCGCGGCTTCATCATCGAGCGCGAGAGTGCCGGTTCAGGCTTCAGCACGCCGAAGATCGAAGGCAAGCTGTCACTGCGGGCATCGATCACCGGATCGTTGCAGATGGACAACGCCTTTGTTCCCGATGCCAATATTTTTCCTGAGGTGACCGGCCTGAAAGGTCCGTTCTCCTGCCTCAACAAGGCGCGCTACGGCATTGCCTGGGGCACCCTCGGCGCGGCGCAGTTCTGTTATGACGCGGCGCGAACCTACACGCTGGAGCGCAAGCAGTTCGGACGCCCGCTGGCGGCCAACCAGCTTGTGCAGCTGAAGCTTGCCGACATGCATACCGAAATCAGCATCGGGCTGCAGGCCTGCCTTCGTGTCGGCCGTCTGCTGGATGAGGGCAATTGTCCGCCGGAGAACATCTCGACGATCAAGCGCAACAGCTGTGGCAAGGCGCTGACGATGGCCCGCACCGCGCGCGACATGCATGGCGGCAATGGCATCGCCGAGGAATATCATGTGATGCGCCATCTGATGAATCTGGAAACCGTGAACACCTATGAAGGCACGCATGACGTTCACGCACTGATTCTCGGCCGTGCCATCACCGGCATCCAGGCTTTCACCGGCTGACCCGGGGATCACCGGCATGACCCAGGGAACCGGGGCGCTGTCGCACCTTCGGGTGCTTGATTTGTCGCGCATCCTCGCCGGCCCCTGGGCAACGCAGATGCTTGGCGATCTCGGGGCCGACATCATCAAGGTCGAACGCCCTGTCAGCGGTGATGACACGCGCGGCTGGGGCCCGCCCTTTGCCGATGCGATGACCGGTGACGCTACCGCCGACGCCGCCGCCAGATCGGCCTATTTCTGTTCGGTCAACCGCAACAAGCGCTCGCTCGCCATCGATATCACGGCACCGGAAGGTGCGGCGATCCTTCGTGACCTGATCCCGCAATGCGACGTTCTTGTCGAGAATTTCAAGGTTGGCGGCCTGGCGAAATATGGTCTTGATTATGACTCGCTGAAGGCCATCAACCCACGGCTTGTCTATTGTTCGATCACCGGGTTCGGCCAGGACGGGCCGGATTCCGGGCGAGCCGGCTATGACTTCATGATCCAGGGGATGGGCGGGTTGATGAGCGTCACCGGCGAGCCCGACGGCATGCCGATGAAGGTCGGCGTGGCGCTGGTCGATGTACTGACCGGCACCAACGCCGCCACCGCCATCCTCGCCGCGGTGATGCATGCCGGGCGCACCGGCACCGGCCAGCATATCGATATGAGCCTGTTTGATGTCAGCGTCGCCAGCCTTGCCAATCAGGCGTTGAACTATCTTGTCGCCGACCGCGTTCCGGGGCGGCTTGGCAATGCGCATCCGAACATCGTTCCCTATCAGGCCTTCGCCACTGCCGATGGGCATGTCATTCTGGCGGTCGGCAATGATTCGCAATTCCGCAAATTCTGCGATGTCGCCGGTCTGGACGGTCTGGCCGACCATACCGACTATGCCACCAACAAGGCGCGGGTGATGAACCGCGCCGCGCTGCTGCCACAGGTCGAGGCCGCCTTGTGCCAGCAGACCACCGGCTGGTGGCTCGACCAGCTTGCCACCGTCGGCGTTCCGGCCGGCCCGATCAACCCCCTCGACAAGGTGTTCGCCGAACCGCAGGCCCGGCATCGGGGGCTGGCGATACAGGTCGAGGATGATCTCAATGGCAGCATTCCGGGTGTGGCAAGCCCGCTCCGCCTTGGCGCCACGCCGCCGGTTGCATCCGCGCCGCCACCCCGCCTCGGGGCGCATAGCCGCGACGTGCTGCGCGACCTCCTGGTGATGGACAAGACACGGATCGACGAGCTGGTCGCCAGCGGCGTGATCGCCGAGCCGTCCTGACAGATGCCCTAACCGGCCCGCCGTGCCAGCAGCCGGCGAAGCTGGCCGGGTTCGACAATGACCGCCGCGACACCGCCAATGACGATGATGCCGCCAAGCATCACATGCAGACCCGGACGCTCACCAAGAAAGCTGACGGCGCCAAGGATGGTCGATACCGGCAGCAGCAGCAGCACCGGCATCGCCATCGGCACCGGATAGCGCGCCAGGATGAAATACCAGGCCGAATAGCCGACCGCCGTCATGACCACGCCAAGATAGGCGACCGCCATCCAGTCGGACGCCGACGCGCTGGCCAGAACGGGCAGCGGGTTCCCCTCGATGAAGACCGAGGCAAGAAGCATCTGCGGCGCCGCGATCATGCCGATCCAGGCGGTCAGCTGAAAGCCGCTGAGCGCATCGCCGAGCCGGCGCACAAGCACCTGTCCGAACGCCCAGAACAGGCAGCCTGACATGACCAGCAGAACGCCAACCATCTGGCCCTGCAGCGACGGGGCCCCGACAATGGTGGCGATCCCGCCAATCGACACCGCCATGCCGAATATCTGGCGGCGCGTCGGCCATTCACGAAGCATCAGTGCGGCGATCACGGTACCGAACACCACCTCCGACTGGATCAGCAGGATGGCCGGGGTCGCGTCCATCCTGGCAAGGCCGGAGAATGTCAGGCCATATTGCAGGGTGGCCGAAGTCAGCGCGATGATCGTCAGATCACGCCAGTGGCCGCGCGGCAGTTTCACGAACCAGACAAGGATCAGCGCCGCGATCAGGAAGCGCATCCCCATCAGCAGCAGTGGCGGGAAATGGTCAAGTCCGGCCTTGGCCAGCACGAAGCCGAACCCCCAGGTCAGCGGCACGACCAGCGCGATCAGAAGATGCAGCGGGGTCACCCGGACACCTCTTGCACCGTGTCGACGGTCATCTCGGCAAGCAGCCTGTCAAGGAAGGTCAGCCCCTCGTCGATCGCCGCCTCGGTGATGAATTCATCAGGCTGATGCATCTGCGCCATGCCGCCGGGGCCGATCACGATCACATCCATGCCGGCCTGCTGGAAATACGGGCCATCAGTGCCGAAGGAAACGACCTGCGGCGCGTCGTTCGTCCACAGCCTGCCGACAAGCTGGGCCGCCACCGAGGGTGTCTGCGCCACCAGTGGCGGGACATCGGACAACATCCGCGTGACAATCTCGCAAGCCGGGTCACCAGCCTTCATGGCCGGCAGCAATGTGGTCTCGATAAACGCCGTAACCCGGCCCAGAAGGCGGTGCGGGTCCTGCCCCGGAAGCGCCCTGATTTCCCAGTCGATGCGGCATTCACCGGCAATGATGTTGCGCGCCTCACCACCGGTGACAGTCCCCACCGACAGGGTCGAGACAGGCGGGTCAAAGGGGGAGTCGGCCTCCGGACTGGCGGCGCATTCGGCGGCCAGATCCTCGATAAAGGCGATCAGCCGCGCCGCCGCATGGATGGCGTTGACGCCGCCAGCCGGGCGCGAGGCATGGCCGGCAACCCCGCGGATATGGGTCACAAGCTCGATCAGGCCTTTATGACCGTTGAAAGGTTTCATGCCGGTGGGCTCGCCGATAATCGCCAGGCGCGGTGTCGCCCCTCTGGCGGCGAGGAAGGCCGGCATACGCTCGGCACCGAAACTGCCAATCTCCTCATCGAAGGTGAAGGCAAGATAGAGCGGCTCGGCAAGCCTGGCGGCCTGTTCCTGAAATGCCGGCGCCATGGCCAGGACGATGGCAAGGAACCCCTTCATGTCGACAGCGCCGCGGCCGATCAGCCGTCCGGCCTCATGGCGCAGGGTGAAGGGGTCGCCGCCCCACCCCTCGGCGGCGGCCGGCACGACATCGAGATGACCCGACAACAACACGCCGCCGGGCGCGGCCGGTCCGATCCGGGCGAGCAGGTTGAAGCGGGTGCCGTCTTCATGCGCGTCGCGCCAGGTTTCCACACCAAGCGCGGCAAGGCAGGTTTCTATATAGCCCACGATGTCATCATTCGGCTGCAGGCTGATGCTGCGAAAGCTGACAAGATCGGCCAGCAGCGCGATCGTCGCCTCACGGCGCGGGTGACCGCTGGCTGTCATATCGGCACGACATGGACATGCTGCGGGAAATCGCACAGCCGCGCGCAGTCGCCGGCGCGCACATGCAGGGTTTCACTGAGTTCCATGCCCCAGTCATCCATCCACATGCCGAGGATGACATGCACCACCGCGTCCTCAGGCACGATTGTCGTCTCGCCGGGGCGGAAGGACAGGGTGCGCTCGCCCCAGTCGGGCGCGTAGCCGGTGCCAATCGAATAGCCGATCCGGCTTGGCTTCTCGAGACCATAACGATCAAGAACGCGCTGCCAGGCAGCGTGAACATCGCCGGCGATGGCACCGGCCTTCAGGCTGTCCATCACCGCCGCCATGCCCTCTTCGACAGCCGCCGCGGTGCGCTGAAGATTGTCAGGCGGTGTGCCAAGATGCACGGTGCGCGCCAGCCCGACATTGTAGCGGCGCGCGCAGGCGCCAAGTTCGAAGGCGATTGTCTGGCCGGGCTCAAGCGGTGCGTCGGTCCATAGAGGATGTGCCGTTGTCGCCGCCTCGCCGGCGAGGATCAGCGGATGAATGGCCGGCATGTCGCCACCCTGGTCAGGCGTGCCGCGAATCTGTGTTGCCACCACATCGGCCATCAGATCGCATTGCCGCACACCGGGCCGTGCCCCGTCCCAGGCTGTCCGCATCGCCGCCTCGGCAATGCGCGCGGCGCGGCGCATCACCTGCAGCTCGGCCGGGCTTTTGACCAGCCGCTGCCAGTTCACCAGCAGGTCGGCATCGACGAATTCGGCGTCGGGAAGCCCGGCCCGAAATGTCGCCAGGGCGCGCGGTGACAGAAAATAGCTGTCGCTTTCATACCCGATGCGTGCCGCCCCGAATCCCCGCCCAACCATCCAGTCGGCGACATGCGCCATCGGATGCGCGTCAGTGCGCTGGACCAGTGTTTCGGGATAGGGAACAACCTGTTCCTCCGACAGATAGGTGGTGAATCGCGCCGCACCAGCATCCATCAGCCGGCCGCACCAGAACGGCCCGTCATGCAGATCGACCAGCATCACCTGCGGGGTGTAGAAGGACCAGGCATCATAGCCGGTCAGCCAGTTGATGTTCGCCGGATCGCCAATGATCAGCGCCGTCAGGCCGCGCCTCTCCATCTCCGCCCGCACACGGGCAAGGCGCGACGCATACTCATCCTTGCTGAAGGCGGGTGCCATGGCTCAGTCCTTGTCGCGATAGGTGACGCCCGGAAGCACGCACAGCATCTCGTAGAGAAGATTGGCCGCCAGCAGTGCCGTGTTGCCCTGCGGGTCATAGGGCGGCGAGACCTCGACAAGATCAGCCCCGACAAGCGACAGGCCGCGACACCCGCGGATGATTTCGAGCGCCTGGATCGGCGTCAACCCGCCGATTTCCGGTGTGCCGGTGCCGGGCGCGAAGCCGGGATCAAGGGAATCGATATCAAAGGTGAGATAGACCGGCCCGTCGCCAAGCGCCGCCCCGGCGCGCGCGATCAGCGGTGCCGCCGAGCGGTGCCACAATTCCTCGGCCTGGACGACCGTGAACCCGCGGTCACGCGCCCAGTCGAAATCGCCTGCCGTGTAGCCGGTACCACGAAGGCCGATCTGCCAGGTGCGGTGCGGGTCGATCAGCCCTTCTTCAACGGCGCGCCGGAACGGCGTGCCATGCGCGATGGCCTCGCCGAACATATGATCATTGATATCGGCATGCGCATCGACATGGATCAGCCCGACCGGCCCGTGACGGCGCGCGATGGACCGCAGCACCGGCAGCGTCAGCGTATGATCGCCGCCAAGCGTCAGCGGGATGACGCCATGCGCCAGCACGCTGTCATAGAAATCGGTGATCCGTGCCACCGAATCCTTGAGATCGAAGGTATTGATCGGCACGTCGCCAAGATCGCCGACGCGAAGCGAATCGAACGGCGCGGCGCGGGTCCACATATTATAGGGACGCAGCATCACCGATTCGGCGCGAATCTGCTTTGGCCCGAACCGTGTTCCCGGCCGGTTCGAGGTGCCGACATCCAGCGGGATGCCGATGAAGACGGCATCCATGCCAGCAGCACTGTCGATGGCGGGAAGGCGCATCATCGTTCCCGGGCCGGCAAAGCGCGGCATCTCGTTGCCACCAAGCGGTTGCGGAAAATCCGGCGCGTCGTCATTCATCTCGTCAGGCTCCGCTGTTGGTCATGCACACCGGATCACAGCCGCGCCGCATGCCAGCGGAGGTGATCCTCCATGAAGGTGGAAATGAAATAATAGGAATGTCCATATCCGGGTTGCATCCGCAGGGTCAACTCGGTCAGGCCGCCCCTGCAGACATCCTCCAAAAGCCATGGCCGCAGGCCGGTTTCAAGGAAACTGTCGGCATCGCCCTGATCGATCAGGATTTCGGGGAAGGCGTGACCATCCTCGACAAGCGCCACCGCATCCCAGGCCCGCCAGTCACCTTTGTCGGGGCCAAGATAGCGGGTGAAGGCATTCGCCGCCCACTCTGCCGTCGACGGGCTGACAATCGGCGCAAAGGCCGAGCAGCTGCGGTAACGCTGGCTGTTGCGAAGCGCCATCACCAGAGCGCCATGACCGCCCATCGAATGGCCGAAAATTCCCTGACGTGACATGTCGACCGGGAAATTCGCCGCGATCACCGCCGGCAAATCCTCCAGCACATAGCTGTACATCCGGTAGTTCGCATCATAGGGCGCCACCGTCGCATCGACATAGAACCCGGCACCGGACCCGAACTGCCAGTCATCCTCGTCAGGCACATCATCGCCGCGCGGGCTGGTGTCGGGACAGATGATGGCGATCCCGAGTTCCGCCGCAACACGCCGGTATTCGCCCTTTTCCATGACATTGGCATGCGTGCAGGTCAGCCCCGACAGATACCACAGCACCGGCACCGGCCCATGTTCGGCCTGTGGCGGCAGAAAGACGGCAAAGGTCATGTCGCATGCGGTCACCCGCGAGGCGTGGCGATAGACCCCCTGGACGCCGCCAAAGGATTTTTCGGTCGACAATGTTTCCATGTCGTCGCCCTAGAACACCACGACGGAGCGGATCGATTCACCCTCATGCATCAGATCGAAACCCTTGTTGATATCCTCGAGCGCCAGCGTGTGGGTGATCATCGGGTCGATCTCGATCTTGCCCTGCATGTACCAGTCGACAATCTTCGGCACATCGGTGCGTCCACGCGCCCCGCCAAACGCGGTGCCTCGCCAGCTGCGGCCGGTGACAAGCTGGAACGGACGGGTCGAGATCTCCTGGCCGGCACCGGCAACGCCGATGATGATCGACTCGCCCCATCCCTTGTGCGCGCATTCCAGCGCCTGGCGCATCACGGTGGTGTTGCCGATACATTCGAAAGAGTAGTCGGCACCGCCGCCGGTCAGCTCGACAAGATGGCCGACTAGATTGTCGCCATGCTCGGCTGGATTGACGAAATGAGTCATGCCGAACCGCTCGCCCCATTCCTTCTTGTCGTTATTGAGATCGACGCCGACAATCATGTTGGCACCGATCATGCGAAGACCCTGGATGACGTTCAGCCCGATGCCGCCAAGCCCGAAGACAACGGCGTTGCATCCCGGCTCGGCCTTGGCGGTGTTGATCACCGCGCCGATGCCGGTGGTGACGCCGCAGCCGATATAACAGATCTTGTCGAACGGCGCGTCCCTGTTGACCTTCGCAAGCGAGATTTCGGGCAGCACGGTGAAGTTCGAGAAGGTCGAGGTGCCCATATAATGAAGGACCGGCTCGCCCTTGATCGAGAACCGGCTGGTGCCATCGGGCATCACGCCCTGCCCCTGGGTGGTGCGGATCGCCTGACACAGATTGGTCTTCGGATGAAGGCAATATTCGCATTCCCGGCATTCCGGCGTGTAGAGCGGAATGACATGATCGCCGGGGACGACACTGGTCACGCCCGGGCCGACCTCGCGCACGATGCCGGCACCCTCATGACCGAGGATCGCCGGGAACATGCCCTCGGGATCTTCGCCCGACAGGGTAAAGGCGTCGGTGTGACAGATGCCGGTGGCCATGATCTCGACAAGCACCTCGCCGGCGCGCGGACCATCCAGATCGACTTCCATGATTTCAAGTGGCTTGCCGGCAGCCACCGCGACAGCGGCACGGGTCTTCATTCTGCAGTCCTCCCTTGGGCGCGGCCGCATCTGCCAGGTTGCTGGCGGCGGCCTGTCATTGCTTTACGGTCACGATGGCATGCCGGTCAGACCGGCACAAGAATGTTTCTGCGCGGTGGTGGCAGGGCGGGCTAGCGCTGCGCCGATTCCCAGCCCGGATGAAAGAACGGTGTGTCGTTGGCGCGGGCCAGCGGCGCCCGGCCCAGAATGTGATCCGCCGCCTTCTCGCCGGTCATGATCGAGGGCGCGTTCAG
>JAYQDX010000049.1:0-15850 GCA_038138545.1 Rhodobiaceae bacterium
CGACGAAGCTCTGCATCTCGGCGATCCCGGCCTCGGCCTGGGCCATGCGGCGCTGACCTTCGAAGTCAAACGGCTTGGTGATGACGCCAACGGTCAGGATACCGCGCTCGCGCGCCGCCCTTGCGATGACCGGCGCGGCACCGGTGCCGGTGCCGCCACCCATGCCGGCGGTGATGAAGACCATGTTGCAGTCGGCAAGCTCGCTCATCACCGCCTCGATGCTCTCCTCGGCGGCGGCGCGTCCGACATCGGGTTTCGACCCGGCGCCAAGACCCTGGGTGATGGCGCTGCCAAGCTGGATCTTCCGGCTGGCAAGCGAATGGGCGAGTGCCTGCCCGTCGGTGTTGGCGACAAGGAAATCGACACCATCAAGATCGCAGTTGATCATGTTGTTGACGGCATTGCCGCCGGCGCCGCCAACACCGACTACGGTGATGCGCGGACGCAGTTCCTGCATGGTTTGGGGAACGGACAGATTAATGGTCATGAGACTCTCCCTTCTGCGGTTGGTGACCATGGGGCTGCCTGCGCCCGAAATGCACTTGGCATGGCAGCGTTGGGATGCAGGGCGTTAGCGGCCCCACCACTGGAAATTCCTGATAAAGACATCAAACAAGGTCGCATGTTGCGTGCTCCTTTCTCATAAATTGTCCCGGAACCAGGCGCCGAGTCTTTCGATCGGCCCATGGGGCAGGGTTCTGGTTTGCCGCTCCGCCGGGTCATCCTCGGTCAGCCTGCTGGCATGGATGAGGGCGCCGACGGCGGCGGCATTCGACCGGCTGATCTCCTCGACGGGCAGGTTGCTGATCCCGTCCGGCTGGCCGAGGATCACGTTCCTGCCGACAAGCTGCGCGCAGAAATCCGCGATGCCGGTCAGCTGGCTCGTGCCACCGGTCAGCACGAAACGGTTGCCGGCGGCATGATCCATGCGTGCGGCGCGCATGCGATCCATCAGCAGCTCGATGATTTCCTCGATCCGCGGCTTGATGACGGCGCTGAGAAGCCGGCGTTCAATCGTCTTGCCGCCAGCCTCGATCACATCGCCAAGGCCGGGGAGGGTGATGTTGTCCGACATGCCAAGCTGCAGCGCCTCGCGCACCGGTGACGGGGCGGCCGCCATGATGTCGACAGGCGTGATCGAGCCATGTACGGCTTTCAGGCGTTCCGCCTCGGCAAGCGGCGTCGACAGGATGCGGGCGATGTCGGTCGACACATGCTGGCCGCCAACAGGCACAGTGTCCGCATAGATCAGCCTGCCATCCATGAAAATGGCGATGGAAGATGTGCCGCCGCCGACATCGATCACCGTGCTGCCAAGGTCACGATCCTCGCCGGACAGGCAGGCAAGCCCGGCCGCATAAGCGGCATGTATAAAGCGCTCGGCGCTCAGATGGTTCAGCGCCAGCGCCTCCAGAATATTTGTCAGGCTGGTGCGCAGCGCCGTCACATTCAGGAAGTCGACGGCAAGGCGACGGCCGCGCATGCCGGTCGGATCTGCGATGCCGCGCACATCATCAAGACTGTAATGAAGCGGGTGAAGTTGCATCAACTGCAATGCCGGGTCGAGGGGTTGGGCCCCGCACCGGTCGAGAAGGCGGCGGACGTCACGGCGGCTGACGGCATTGTCGGAGAGTGTCATGTCCTGCGTGCGGACCTGCGAATGCGGGCTGCCGCCGGCAAGAACGACTGTCACCGATTCGATGGACAGATTCGCCGCGCGCTCGGCGCTCTGGACCGCCTGGCCTATGGCATCACTGAAATCTGCCAGCGCGGTTACCTCGCCGGCGCGCATGCCGGCCGAAGCGTGCGTTCCCTGGCCGAGAAGCCGAAGGTCACCCTGGCGGTCGACCTCGCCGATCATGCAGCAGATCTTGGTGCTGCCGATATCGAGAATGGCAAAGGGCCGTCCTATGCTGCGCCGACGCCGCAGTTTCATCGCTGCCTCCCGCTCATGTGTTTCTCCCCTGGCCGCGAACCGGGATGTTGGGCTCGACAACCATCTGGTCGGGAACCCGCATGTCGATCACCGCCAGGTCGCGGTTGGTGATCTGCTTGCTGTGGTCGATGATGGCGAGCCTCGACCAGGCGGTGCGCGGGTCGGTTTCGGGAAGTCTGACCCGAATGCCATTGCGAAGATGCACGTCCCAGCGGCGCTCCGACTGATAGGTCACGGCCCAGACATCGGCGAACAATTCCGGCTCGGTCTGCAGGATGTTCAGGATCGGGCCGGCATTCGGTGCCGCGCTGGCGCCGGCGACAACGGTCAGATGACCGAAGGTTGACGGGTCGGCGCCGGAAATGACGGTGCCCGTCCGGTCAATCACCCGATGCCCGGCTTCGGTCTGAAGCAGCGCCATCGGAACGCGCTCGGTCAGGATGATCCGGATGGTCGATGGCATGCGGCGTTCGATGACAACATCGTCAATCCATCCGATGGTCGAGAGGCGCTCATGCAGCGCCGGCAGCGAGATTGTCAGCATCGGCTCGCCAAGCGTCAGCTCGCTGGCGGCAAGGATGACCGATTTTGGTGTGTGCGCGCGCCCCTGCACCTCGATGGTTTCCAGCCGCAGACCCGACTCCGCGCTTGCGATGATGATGTCGCCGAGAATGCGTTCGCGCTCGACATAGCCGACGGCGATCATCGCGCAGATCCCGATGCCAAGGCTGCCGCGCAGGATGGCCGTCAGGCCGGGTCCTGTGCGCCGTCGCACAACACCGCCCTCGACCGCCTCGCGCGGCGCCTGGTCGGATGATTTCAGAAACGGTATCAATCGTCGCATTGCGCCGTCTCCAGCAGGTGATTGACCAGTTCTTCGCCCGACATGCCGACAAAGCGTGCCTGTTCGGGCACCAGCGATGTGGCCGTCATCCCCGGCACGGTGTTGATTTCCAGCATGTAGAGCTGGTCGCGATCCTCATCCCAGCGATAATCCGCCCGGATCACGCCGCGACAGCCAAGATGGCGGTAGGCGCGTTCGGCCCAGTCACAGGCCAACAACGTCACCGGCTTGGGAATGTCGGCCGGCAGGACATGTTCCGAGCCGCCAGCCGCATATTTCGCGTCAAAATCATAGAAGCCGAGATTGGGTTTGATTTCGGTGACGCACAGGGCGGTGCCGTCGAGAACCGATACCGTCAGCTCGCGCCCCGGGATAAAGGGTTCGGCGATCAGCGTGGCGTCGACATCCCACTGGCTTCGCGCCGGCGGACTGGTGCTGCCGGACTCGACAATGACCACGCCAAGGCTCGATCCGTCATTGCGCGGCTTGATGACATGGGCGCCGGTATGGTCGGCGGGGTAGACATGGCTGTCCTCGATCAGCGCCAGATCGGCCGGCACCGCGATCCCGACCTCGGCCAGCATGCGCTTGGCGCGGACCTTGTCCATGGCGATTGCCGACGCCAGCAGCCCGCTATGCGTGTAGGGGATGTTCATGATGTTGAGCAGCCCCTGAATGTTGCCATCCTCGCCGACCTGGCCATGAAGGGCGTTGAAGGCGCGCGCCGGCTGCATCTCGGCGAGTGTGTGAGCGATGTTGCGGTCAACCTCGACCTCGACAGCGTCCCAGCCGGCATTGCGGGCGGCCTGGCCGCAGAAGCTCGCCGACACCCGGCTCACCCGTGCCTCGGAGGTCCATCCCCCCATCAGAACCGCGACGCGCTCACCGGTCATGCCTCGCTCCTCCTGTTGTCCTCACCCGGGATGACCTGTCCGTCGGCAAGCTGTCCGACGCGGCGGATTTCCCAGCGCAGGGGTGGCCCGCCGCGTTCGGCGACGCGGCGGCGTACCGTCTCGCCGAGGCTTTCAATGTCATGCGCCGAGGCACCGCCGCGATTGATCAGGAAATTGCAGTGCTTTTCCGATACCAGCGCATTGCCGATTTCCATGCCGCGACATCCGGCGGCGTCGATTTCCTGCCAGGCCTTGCCGCCCGGCGGATTGGCGAAAGTGCTGCCGCCGGTGCGAACGCCGCGCGGCTGCGCATCGCCGCGGCTGGCGACGATGTCCTTCATCCGTGCCTTGATGGCGGCGGTGTCGCCAGCGGTGGCGCGAAACTCGGCATGCGTGAAGATCCAGTCGGCCGGCGCGTCGCTGTGGCGGTAGGCCATGCCCATCTCATCAGGGCTCGCGCTGAAGGCGCGGCCCGACCGGTCGAAGCCATGCGCCCGGATGACGACATCGCGGAACTCGCCGCCATAGGCGCCGGCATTCATGCGCAGCCCGCCACCGACAGTGCCGGGGATGCCGATCAGGAATTCCAGCCCGGCAAGTCCGGCGCGCGCGGCATGACGGGCAACATCGGCATCCAGCGCGCCGGCGCCGGCGGTGACAACATCGCCGTCATGCGTGACGCCGGTCATATGCGCCGGTGTGCGGATGACAACACCTTCGATGCCGCCATCACGGACCAGCAGGTTGGACCCGGCGCCGACGGTCAGTAGCGGAATATCGGCCGGGCAGGCGGACAGGAAATCGCCGAGGTCGTCATGATCGGCCGGGCTGAAGATGATCTCGGCCGGACCGCCGACGCCGAACCAGGTATGTTTGGCCATCGGCACGGCGCTGGCATAGTCGCCGCGGACCGGCGGCAGGCGATCGATGAGGCTGCTCGTCATGCGCCATTCTCCCGCAGCTTGTCCATCTCGGCAGGCAGTTGTGCCGCCCAGCCGGTGATGTCGCCGGCACCAAGGCACATCACCAGATCGCCAGTGTTTGTCCGTGCAAGGATTTCCCCGGCCAGCATGTCCGGCCCGGCCAGCGCGGCCGGTCCGCGGTGGCCATGGTCACGAAGACCGGTCACCAGAGCATCGCGCCCGATGCCATCAATCGGGGCCTCGCCGGCGGCATAGACATCGGCCACCAGCACCTCGTCGGCGTCGTTGAAACAGCCACAGAAATCCTCGAACAGGTCGGCAAGCCGGCTGTAGCGATGCGGCTGGACAACGGCGACAAGCTTGTTGGTGCCGCAGAGCATCCGCCCGGCGCGAAGGGCGGCGCGGATTTCGACCGGGTGATGGCCGTAATCATCGATCACGGTGACACCGCCGCTGACGCCCTTGGTCTCGAACCTTCGCCCGACGCCGCCAAACATCTCCAGCGCGGCGGTGATCCGGTCCGGTGTGACTCCCATCTCCAGCGCCACCGCCAGCGCGGCAAGGCAGTTCTGGACATTATGCTCGCCAAGCATCGGGAAGCGCACTTCCGGCATCATTTCATAACCGCCGGCCGTACGCTCGGACAGGATGACATCGAACACCATCACCGGCCCGTCATGGCGCAGATTGACCGCCCGCACATCGGCATTCGCCGCCATACCATAGGTGATGACCCGGCGGTCCTTGATGCCGGCCATCATCCTCTGTACCGCCGGATGGTCGATGCACAGCGTCGCGAAACCATAGAAGGGGATCGAGGCGACAAAGTTCAGGAAGGCCTGTTCCAGTGCCTCATAGGTGCCGTGATGGTCCAGATGTTCGGGGTCGATATTGGTCACGACCGCGACTGTCGGGTTCAGCTTCGAGAACGAGCCGTCGCTTTCATCGGCCTCGACAACCATCCACCGGCCATGGCCAAGCTTGGCGTTGCTGCCCCAGCCGGTGATGATGCCGCCATTGATCACTGTCGGGTCGACCCCGGCGCTGTCGAGGAGTGTTGCCACCAGCGAGGTGGTCGTTGTCTTGCCATGTGTGCCGGCGACCGCCACCGACCAGCGAAGCCGCATCAGCTCGCCAAGCATCTCGGCGCGGTGGACAACGGGCAGAAAGCGTTCACGCGCGGCGACCAGCTCCGGATTGTCGGGCCGGATCGCGGTCGAGATGACAACGATCGAGGCGTCATCGACATTCTCGGCCTTCTGCCCGCATATCACCTTGATTCCCTTGTCGCGAAGGCGGCGCACATTGGCGTTCTCGGCGCTGTCGCTTCCCTGCACCGAATAGCCCATCTCGAACAGGATCTCGGCGATGCCGCTCATGCCGATGCCGCCGATGCCGGTGAAATGCAGGGTGCCGATGGAAAGGGGAAGTTCGCTCATGTCGCGCGCCCTGCCTTGCCGGTGAGCCCGGCCCGCATCAGTGTCTGTGAGGCGATGATCCCGGCGGCATCGGTTGCGGCCAGCCCACGCGCCGCCCGGCCCATCTCGACGCGCCTGTCGGGATTGTTCAGAATATCGGCGATGGCGACGCCAAGACGCGCGGCGTCAAGCTCCGCCTCGGCAAGGCAAAGCCCACCGCCGGCCGTCTCGAACTGCCGGGCATTCGCTGTTTGATGGTCATCCATGGCGCCGGCAAAGGGCACCAGCAAAGCAGGGCGCCCGGCCGCGGCAAGCTCGGCGACTGTCGAGGCACCGGCGCGGGCGATCACCAGGTCGCTGGCGGCAAGCCGCGCCGGCATATCGGTGAAGAAGGTGGCGATTTCCGCCGCCACGCCCAAATTGGCGTAGTTCTGCCGCAACGCATCGGCCTGTTCGGCCCGGCATTGCTGGACGATTCTGAGGCGGGCGCGAAGTTTGGCCGGCAGGGCGGCGATGGCCGCCGGCACCAGATCGGCGAAGACAGCCGCGCCAAGCGACCCGCCGATGATGGTCAACGACAGCGGTCCCTTGGCACTGACCGGACGCGGGTCAATCGCGAAGAAGGCCGAGCGCACCGGCATGCCCGAAATGAAGCTTTTGACACGGGCTGGCAGATTGTGCGTGCCCTCCCAGCTCAGCGCCAGATGGCCGGTCCAGCGCGCCAGCAGATGATTGGCCCGCCCGAGGAAGGCGTTCTGCTCATGAAGCAACGACGGCACGCCGAGGAGGCGCGCGACAAGCAACGGCGCGAAGGACGGGTAGCCGCCAAAGCCGACCATCGCCGCCGGCCGGCGTTTCAGCATCAACAGCAGTGCCCAGGCGACGCCGCCGCCAAGTTTGGCCATTGCCAGCAGGCGCGTGACCGCGCCGCGCTGGAAGGGGGATGCCGCCGGTAGCACGACGCGGCGCTCGGCGGGAATGAGGTGGGCACCGCGGTGGTCGGTCATCATCAGCGTCTCGACGCCGGCGCCGCGAAGCGCCTCGGCCACGGCAAGCGCCGGGAACACATGCCCGCCGGTGCCGCCCGCAGCCAGCGCGATCAGCGGCTTGCGCGGCGCGCTCATTGCGAACTCTCCTGCGGCTGGCGCCGCCCGGGCAGGGCATAGGGGGCACGCCGGCGGGTCAGCGCCAGAATCAGCCCCATGGTCAGGCCGCTGGCGACAAGCGACGATCCGCCATAGCTGATCAGCGGCAATGTCATGCCCTTTGTCGGGATGAGATCGGCCGACGAGGCCATGTGAATGGCCGCCTGGACACCGAATTGCAGGACAAGGCTGGCGCTGGCGATCAGGCAGAACAGCCCCTCATCCGACAGTGCCCTGGCAAAGCCGCGAAGCACGATGAAGGCGTAAAGGGCGACAAGTGTCAGACAGGCGAGGGCGCCGAATTCCTCGGCCGCGACGGCGAAAATGAAGTCGGAATGCGCGTCGGGAAGGTGCAGTTTCACCGTGCCGTCGCCGGGGCCGACTCCAAGCAGCCCGCCATTCGCGAAGGAATGTTTGGCCTGTTCAACCTGCCAGGCACCGCCCTCGATGAATTTTTCGATGCGCAGCTTTACATGATCAAGCGTCAGATAGGCGATGAACAGGCCAAGCGGTGCCAGCGCCACGATGAAGACGACCAGCAGCATCGGCATGCCGGCAAGGAACATCTGGAATCCCCAGGTGAGGACGATCATCAACGTCATACCGATATCGGGCTGCAGCACCAGGATTCCGACAATCACCGCCATGAGGAGCGAGGAATAGATCCAGCCCGGAAAATCCTGCCCCTCGCGCCACAATGTCAGCAGCCATGCCGAGACCACGGCGAACAGAGGTTTCGCGAATTCCGAGGGCTGGAGGTTGAAACCGGCAATGTTGATCCAGCGTGTGGCACCCTTGATTTCGCTTCCCGCGATCACGGCGAGGACCATCAGGCCGATAATCCCGGCAAGACCGAACAATGCCAGAACCCGGATCGGGCGCGGCTCCAGCAGCGAGGCGGCGATCATGATGGCGACAGCCGGAATCAGGAAAATCCCCTGCCGCATGCCGAAATGTTGCGATGGCAGGTTGATCAGCGTCGCCACTGCCGGCCCGGCGGCCATGACAAGAAGTGTGCCGACAACCATCAGCAACAGCGCGCTGGCCAGCAGCCAGCGATCAACGGTCCACCACCAGACCCCGACAAGCGAGCGATCGGTGCGGTCAAGCATGGGCACCTCCCGCACCACTTCCGGTGGCGGCGATCTGTCTTGCGATGGCGCTGAAGGCATCACCGCGGGCGACAAAATTCTCAAACTGGTCGAATGAGGCGGCGGCGGGTGCCAGCAAAACCGTTGCCGTGCCGGCCGCGCCGGAGGCGGCGCTGGCATCGGCGAAGGCGGCATGCGTCGCGCTTTCAAGGTCGCCGGACAGTCTGACCGGCACCAGCCCGGTCAGCTCGGCGGCGAAATCCGTGGCGGCGCTGCCGATCAGATAGGCGCGCTCGACATTCTTTGTGGCCGCCGCCGCCGGGCCGAGACCGTCCGCCTTCGCCTCGCCACCGGCAATCCAGTAGATGCTGTCAAAGGCGGCAAGCGCGCAGGCGGCGGCAACACCGTTGGTGGCCTTTGAATCATTGATGAAGGCGACAGCTTCATGCTGTGCCACATGCTGCATCCGGTGTGGCAGGCCAGCGAAATCGGCCAAGCCGCCAGCGATGTCCGTCGCGCCTGCCCCGAGATGCTGCAGACAGGCCGCGGCGGCGGCGGCATTGACAGCGTTATGCGGTCCGGCGAGGGCCGGTGACAGCCTCGCCTCGGCAGGAAGATCATCCGCGCCAACCGTGATCCCGCTGCCGCCAGCCGCGACAAACTCCGCGGCAAGCCGGCCAACCGGCCCGTGATCCTCGCCAAACACCGCAAGGCCGTGTGGTGGCAGCGCGCTCAGGATGCGCGCCTTGGCGGCGACATAACCGTCCATGCCGCCATGCCGGTCCAGATGGTCGGGCGTGATATTGAGAAGAAGCGCCACCTCGGCGTGCAGCGACGGTGTCGTCTCGAGCTGGTAGGAAGACAGTTCCAGAACGATCACCCCGTCCGGCCCCGGATCCTCGAGGCTGCAGGCGGCATCACCGATATTGCCGCCGACACTGACAGCCATGCCGGCCTTCCGAAGGCAGTGCCCGATCAGGGCGGTGGTTGTGGATTTCCCGTTCGTGCCGGTAACGACGACAAGCCGTGCCCGCGGCGCGGCGCGCATCGCCAGCTCGATCTCGCTGATGATCTCGACACCGGCGTCACGGGCGCGCACCGCCGCCGGATGCGGTGTGGGATGGTCATGCGGGATGCCGGGGCTGATCACCATGGCGTCCAGCCTGTCCCAGGGCCAGTCCTGCCAGGGTGCAGGTTGCGCCCGCGCCGGCAGACCGGCCGGTGCCGGTCGCCCGTCATCATGCATCCAGCACGTCGCGCCTGCCGCCTCGAGAGCGCGCGCGGCCGCCATGCCGGACAGACCAAGACCAAGGATCCCGACCTGTTTGCCTGACATGGAATGTGGAACGAGCATGAAGGCGGTCCCCTAGCGAAGCTTCAGTGATGACAGGCCGGCAAGTGCCAGCACGACGGCGATGATCCAGAAGCGGATGACGATGGTTGATTCAGCCCAGCCCTTGCGCTCGAAATGATGGTGCAGTGGCGCCATCAGGAAAATCCGCTTGCCGGTGAGCTTGAAGGAAGCCACCTGCAGGATGACCGAGAGGGTTTCGACGACGAACAGGCCGCCGGTGATGGCAAGCACCAGCTCATGCCGCGTCGCCACCGACATGGCGCCAAGCGCGCCGCCGAGCGCCAGCGATCCGGTATCGCCCATGAAGACGCGCGCCGGCGGGGCGTTGAACCACAGAAAGCCGAGCCCGGCACCAAGCAGGGCGCCGCACATCACTGCCAGATCGCCGGTGCCGGGAACATAATTGATCTGCAGATAGCTGGCGAAATTGACGTTGCCGGCAAGATAGGCGATCAGGCCGAAACAGGCGGCGACAATCATCACCGGCACGATGGCCAGCCCGTCCAGCCCGTCGGTCAGATTGACCGCGTTCGACGCGCCGACGATCACCACCATCGCGAAGGGCACATAGAAAAGCCCCAGCGAAATCAGCGTGTCTTTCAGAAACGGGACCGCGACACCGTAGCGAAGCTGCGCCGGTGACAGCTCGATCAGCACCAGCGTCGCGATAAAGGCGACGCCAAGCTGCAGGACCAGCTTCATCCGCCCCGACATGCCGTGATGCGACCGGCGGCGCAGTTTCATCCAGTCATCGACCGACCCGACGGCACCGAAGCTGAGCGCGACAAGCAGAACCGGCCACAGATAGGGGTTCGAAAGCGGCATCCACAGCAAGGCCGACAGGGCGAAGGCGCCAAGGATCAGCAATCCGCCCATCGTCGGCGTTCCGATCTTTGTCACAAGATGCGATTCCGGCCCGTCGGTGCGGATCGGCTGCCCCTCGGCCTGATGTGTCTTCAGCCAGCGGATCAGCGCCGGACCGAACATCAGGCTGAACACCAGCGCGGTGATGGTGGCACCGCCGGTCCGGAAAGTGATGTAACGGAACAGATTGAAGAGCTGATACTGGTCGGCCAGCGGCACAAGAAGGTCAGGCAGCATGTGATGCACCTCCATTCGCGTCGTCCGGCATGGAAAATTCCGCAAGGATCGCCGCCGCGACATGGCAGGCGCCCGATCCGTTCGATCCCTTGATGAACACCCGGTCACCGTCACGAAGCATCGCCCGTAGCGCGTCAATGGCCGCGTCAGGCGCGTCAACGGCATGGTGCGCGATGCTGGCCGGAAGCGATGACGCCATCCCGGCCATCATCGGTCCGATGGTGATCAGGGCGCGTGGGTGTAATGCGGTGATCGCCGGGGCAAGGGCGGCATGCGCCGCCGCGCCGGCATCGCCAAGCTCCAGCATGTCGGAGAGCACCATGAGCTGTGGCGGCGTCTCGGCGATGGTCGCGAAGGCGGCCTTCATCGAGGCCGGGCCGGCATTGTAGCTGTCATCGATCAGCGTCATGGCCGCGCCATTGAAAACACCCTCGGTGATGGCGCCCCGCCCTGGCAATTCACTGAAATCATTCAGCGTTTCCGCTGCCTTCATAATGTCCAGATCAAGCGCTGCCACCGATGCCAGCATTGCCATGGCGTTATGCGCCCAATGCTGGCCGCGTGTTCCCATCCGCACGGCAATCCGCGTCCCAAGGATGTCCGCCCGGATATCCATGCCGGCATTGTCCGCCGTAACATCCAGCAGACGGGCATCGGCGTCGGTTCCGGTGCCAAAGCCGATGATCCGTCCGGTGCCGGCGTCTCGCGCGCGGTCACCAAGAAAGGCGAAATAGGGATCGTCGGCATTCAGGATGGCGGTGCCGCCGGCTGTCAGCCCGTCAAAGATTTCGGCCTTGGCGGCGGCGATGTCATCAAGGCTGTCGAAGAACCCGGCATGGCTGTCGGCAATGCGGGTGATAACCGCGATATCGGGCTGCGCAAGGCTGCTCAGCACGCTGATTTCCCCCGCCGCGTTCATGCCGATTTCCTGCACGGCGGCAAACGGCGCGTCGGGAAGCGCCGCCAGCGTCAGAGGCACGCCGAGATGATTGTTGAAGCTGGCGCGGTTGGCATGGCATCCGCCAAGGCGGCGCAGCATATGCGCCAGCATTTCCTTGCTTCCGGTCTTGCCGACGGAGCCGGTGATCGCCACCAGATGGCCGCCGGCCATGCGATGGGCGGCCCGGCCAAAGGCCCCGAGGCGGGCCAGAGCGGCCTCGACATCATCGACCATCAAAAGGGGGCAGGACATCGGCCCGGGGTCGCGCGACACCAACGCCGCTGCCGCGCCTTTCTTGGCCGCGGCGGCGAGATAGTCATGGCCATCCACATGCTTGCCGGCGAGGGCGGCGAACAGGGTGCCAGGCGCGCACAGCCGGCTGTCGATCTCGACCGCGGTGACGACCAGTTCGCCCGGCGGCGTCAGCCAGTGGCCATCGGCGCGGCGGGCCAGTTCATCGGCATCGATCATCATGCCGGGTATCCTGCCGGGCATCATGTCGGGCGTGGCGGCGCTCATCCGTCACCTCCGTCGGCTGTCAGCCTGCGGATGGCGTTTCGCGCCACGCTCGAATCACTGAAAGGAAGTGTCTCGCTGCCGACAAGCTGGACATTCTCATGCCCCTTGCCGGCGATCAGCAGCACGTCATCGGCATTCAGTTCGCGCATCGCGGCCGCGATGGCTTCGCCGCGATCGGCGATTTCGATGGCGTCCGGGCAGGTCTCGATGATGGCGGCGCGGATCGTCGCGGCGTCCTCGGAACGCGGATTGTCATCGGTGACATAGACAAGATCGGCATGCGCCTTTGCGGCGCTTCCCATCATCGAACGTTTGCCGGCGTCACGATCGCCGCCGGCGCCAAAGACAACGGCAAGCCGGCCGCGTGTTTCAGGGCGAAGCGCCCGCAGCGCTGCTTCCAGCGCGTCCGGCGTGTGCGCATAGTCGACGACCACCCTGGCGCCGGCGGGATGGCCGGGCACAAGTTGCATGCGGCCCTCGGCGCCGGTGACATAGGGAAGCGCCCACAGCGAATCATGAAGCGGCAGGCCGCTGGCATGCGCCATCACAGCCGCGGTCACGGCGTTCACCGCCTGGAAGGTGCCGGCAAGCGCCATCGGGATGCACAGGCTTTTGCCGTCATGCTCGACGGTGACATCAATCCCGAAATCCATCGCCGCGACGCCGGTGATCCTGAAATCGGCTCTCTTGTCGCTACCAACTGTCAGAATGACCCGCTCCTGCGGGCTCATGTTGCGCATCATCTCGGCAAGGCGCGCGCCATAGGAGTCGTCAATATTGATCACCGCGCAGCCGCCGGGCATCAGAAGCTCGGTGAACAGACGCGCCTTCGCCGCGAAATAGGCCTCCATGTCGCGATGATGGTCGAGATGATCGCGGCTGAGGTTGGTGAAGCCGGCAATATGGATTTTCAGACCGTCAAGGCGATGCTGCGCCAGGCCATGGCTGCTTGCCTCGAGCGCCAGATGCGTAATTCCGGCACCGCAGATCGGCTGCAGCGCGGCATGAAGACTGACCGCGTCGGGTGTTGTCAGCGAGGGCAGGCCAAGCATCCGCCCCTGCATCGTGCGTGGGTCCGGCCCCTGCAGGCCCAGCGTGCCGATCGAGGCGGCATCCCAGGTCGCGCGACGCCAGATCTGGCGGATGAACTCAACGGTCGATGTCTTGCCGTTGGTGCCGGTGACAGCGGCGATCATGCCGGGCTGGCGAGGCCAGAAACGGGCCGCGGCAAGCGCCAGCTCACGGCGCGGCGTCTCGCAGGTCAGGATCGGCACGCCGCTGTCGGCAATGGCTTCCAGCGCGGCGTCAAGCGGTCGTTGATCGGTCAGGATGGCGACGGCGCCGGCCTTGACCGCGGTGGCGGCGAAATCACGTCCGTCAGCATGGCTGCCGACAAGCGCGGCAAACAGAAAGCCTTTGCCGGCCTCGCGTGAATCGCTGCCAAGGCCGGTGATCTCGAGCGTAGCGATCTGCGCCGCGCGCGCATGCGCCATCGTCGGGCCGGGAATCAGATCAGAAAGATGCAAGGGTTTTTTCCTCCTTTCCGATCTTGAAGTCGAGCCGCAGTTTCTGGCGAATTTCCGGCGCTTTTTCGTCAACAGGAAGAATTCCGAGCAACGGCGCCGCATTCTCGATGATATGGCGCGCCGCCGGGGCCGCGACCCAGCCGCCGGTGGCATAGCCATAGGAATGTTTCTGTCCCTTCGGTTCATCAACCATCACGACCAGCACATAGCGCGGGTCGTGAACCGGGAAGGTCGCGGCAAAACTGGCGATGTTGCGGTCCTTGTAATAACCGCCTTCGGGGCGGATTTTCTCGGTGGTGCCGGTCTTGCCGCCGACCATATAGCCGCGCGCCTCGGCTTTCTTGCCTGTTCCCTTGGGATGTTTGACGACAAGCCGCATCATCGAGCGCACGGCGCGCGTCGTGTCTTGCGAGAACAGTTTCTGGCGAACCGGCTGCTGACGGTCGGTCCGCTCACCGGGCTGGCGCAGCAGCAGCGTTGGCGGGGTCCACAGCCCGCTGCCGCTGGCCGTGGCGACAGCGCTGGCCAGATGCAGCGGCGTCACTGAAATGCCGTGGCCATAGGAAATGGTGGCGATCTCGGACTGCCGCCAGGAGCGCGGTACCAGCGGCGTGGCGGTCTCCGGAATTTCGATCGGCAGCCGGTCGAACATGCCAAGGCGGCGAAGATAGGTCTTCTGGATTTCGGCGCCAATCTCGGCCGCCATCCGTGCCGAGCCGATATTCGAGGACAGCACAAGGATCTCGGGAACCGTCAGCGGCCAGTCATAGACCTTGTAGTCGCGGATGCGGTGACCGCCGATCCGCAACGGCTTGGCGACCTCATAGCGCCGGTCGAGCGTTGTCGTCCCGGACTCCAGCGCCATCGCCGTGTTCAGCACCTTGAATGTCGAGCCCATCTCATACAGGCCGAGCGTGGCGCGGTTGAACCTTGTGTCGGCGTCGGCGCCACCGAAATGGTTCGGGTTGAAGTCGGGGAGCGAGACCAGCGCCAGAATTTCACCACTGGCGATATCAAGCATGACGCCAGCGCCACCGATAGCCTCAAATATCTGAATTTGCTTGTTTATTTCGCGCGCCATGATGGCCTGGATGCCGGCGTCGATCGACAGGGTGACATCATCGCCAGAGGCCAGTCGCGCATCCAGCGATTTTTCCACACCGGCAAGGCCGTTATTGTCCGGATCGACCTGGCCAAGGATATGCGCCGCCAGCCGGCCGCTTGGATAGGCGCGAAGCGTGCTCTTGCGGAAATAGAGTCCCGGAATGCCGAGATTGAGAATTGCGGCATGCCGCGTCGGGGTCAGCTTGCGGTCAAGCTCGACATAGCGGGTGTCCTTGGTCAGGAGCCGTGCCAGCGCGCCCTCGTCATGCCGCGGCAGCAGCGGGGCCAGCGCCCGCGCCGCCGCCGCCGGGTTCATGATTTCCGACGGGTCGGCATGCAGCACGGTGATCGGCAGGTTCGTCGCCAGCAGCCGGCCCTTGCGGTCGAGGATCTGGCCGCGTTCGGCCTTTGGCGGCGGCACGATTCCGGCGGTGCGGGCATTCGCCTCGTCGGTGGCGAGCAGCATCACCCGCGCCGCGATCGCCGCGAAAACGGCGAGGACCACCACGGCGGATACCACCAGACGCACCTCGGCGATGCGCCGCGAGCGCGCCGGGTCGGGGCGCGCCGGCAGCACCAGGTCGCGAAGGCGTGATGTGATAGTGGGGCGTGTCGTCATTGCGGCGCGATCCCCCCGGTCTGCAGGGTGACTCGGTCATCGGGCGTGGCGGCGATCCTTGTCAGGTCGTGCGGTGCCGGCGCCGGGGCCGGCGGCAGCAGGGTGATCACCCCGACATCGGCCACCGGCTCGTCAAAGCTTGGCAGGATCCGCATCGGGATGGCGTCGATCGGCATCACCCGGTCCTCGGGGATGGGCTGCATCTCGAGCAGCCTTTCGGACAGGTCAAGGACCCGTTCCGGGCGTGACAGATGCGCCCATTCGGCCTCCAGCACGGCGATGTCGCGCTCGGCCGCCAGAATATCGCGTTCCAGCGCCAGCAATTCGCCCTCGCGCCGGTCGATTCCGATCTTCACCTGATAGAGCGTCGTGCCGAGGATGGCGGTCAGCACGCTGACAAGAAGGATCATCCGCATGTGGCGTCTCCCCCGGCGTCT
>JAYQDX010000050.1:0-6617 GCA_038138545.1 Rhodobiaceae bacterium
CTACACAGGCGGGCTGTGGGTCGGCAAGTTCCTGAAGACGCACAGCTATCAGAAGGTGCTGACCGATGAGGCGGCGACGCTGATCGGCGAATATGGATCGCGGCTGTGCATGCTGGAGGGCTTTGTCGGCCATGCCGAGCAGTGCAACATCCGGGTACGCCGCTATGGCGGCAAGAATGTGCCCTATGGCGAGGCTGCCGAATGATGTCACGTCACGCCGCGAACCGCGCCGTCCTGCGTCCGATCCTTGCCGCCCAGTATGACTGGGAGGAGGGCGGTCTGCGGCGGGCGCTCGGTTCCGTGGTGGCCGAGGATGCGGTGTTCAGGCTGGCGCATCCCTTTGGCGACATGACCGGCCCGCAGGCCTTTCATGACAACGCCCTTGCGGTGCTGAAGGCGGCCTGGCCGGATGTTGAAAGGCGTGACTGGCTGATCATGTCCGGCACCGACCATCATGGCGCCGACTGGGTTGGCTGCGGTGGCCATTTCATCGGCACCTTTGCCGCACCTTTTCTCGATATCCCGCCGACCGGCCATCTGGCGCATATGCGGTTTCACGAATTCTACCGGATCGCGGATGGAAAGGTGACCGGCTTTCAGGCGCTGTGGGATATTCCCGAGGTGATGATGCAGGCAGGGGCGTGGCCGATGGTGCCCTCGCTGGGACGCGAATTCTGCGTCCCCGGCCCGGCCACCGGTGACGGGCTGACCAGGCCGCACCGTGATGAGGCGGCCAGCGCGGCAAGCTGCGAGCTGATCGTCGAGATGCTGACCTGCATGAAACGCCACCCTCGCGAGGGTGGCCCCGAGCTGATGGAACTTCCGCGTTTCTGGCATCCGCGCATGAACTGGTACGGACCGTCCGGGATTGGTACCGGACGCGGTATCGAGGGATTCCGCAACTGGCACCAGATCCCGTTCCTCAACGGCATGCCGGACCGGGGCAGCAAGGTTGACCAGGTGACCTATCATTTCTTCGGCGACAACGATTATGTCGGGGTGACCGGCTGGCCGAACATGATCCAGACAATCAGCCATGATGGCTGGCTGGGACTGCCGCCGCTTGGCAAGGAAATCACCATGCGCAGCCTTGATTTCTGGCGGACCGAGAATGGTTTGATTCGCGAGAACTGGGTGCTTGTCGACCTGCTTCATATGTATGACCAGATCGGCATCGACGTGTTCGCGCGGATGCGTGAATTCAACAGGGCGCGCGGCATGACAGCCGGGCGAGGAGACGCCGCATGACCATACTTCCCACCACACCGTCCTTCTCGCTTCAGGGCCGGCGGGCTCTTGTTGCTGGCGGGTCATCCGGTATCGGCCTTGGCTGTGCGGTGGCGCTGGCCGAAGCCGGTGCGCATGTCATCATCATGGCACGGCGCAGGGATCAGCTTGACGAGGTGGCGGCGGCGATGACCGCCGCGGGCCAGTCCGTCGAGGTGATGGTCGGCGATATCGCGGACATCGATTCCATGTCCGCGGCGATCGAATCGCTGCGCCCGCTGGACATCTTCGTCAACAGCGCCGGCCTTGCCCGTCACACGGCGGCCATCGACACTGATGCCGCCGATTTCGACGCGGTGATGAATGTGAATCTTCGCGGGGCCTATTTCGCGGCGCAGGCGGTGGCGAAATCGATGGTCACCGATGGTCGCAAGGGGTCGATCATCACCATCTCGAGCCAGATGGCGGTGGTGGGCGGCATTGACCGGGCGGTCTATTGCGCGTCCAAGCATGCTGTCGAGGGTTTCACCAAATCGATGGCCATCGAAATGGGTCCGCATGGCATCCGGGTCAACACGGTATGTCCGACCTTCATCCGCACGCCACTGACCGAACAGACCTTCTCGCAGCCGGCGCGGGTGAAATGGATCGAGGAGAAGATCAAGCTTGGCCGTGTCGGTGAGGTCGAGGACATCATGGGCGCGGTGACCTTTCTTGCCTCGGATGCGGCGGCGCTGATCACCGGCACGGCGCTGATGATCGACGGTGGATGGACCGCGGATTGATGGCACGCGAGACCGCGACATCCATGGATGTTGCCCGCCATGCGGGCGTCAGCCAGTCGGCTGTCAGCCGGGTGTTCACGCCCGGGGCCTCGGTGTCGCGGCAGATGGCGGATCGTGTCCGTGCGTCCGCCGAGGAACTTGGCTACCGACCGAATGTTCTGGCGCGCTCGATGATTACCGGCAAATCCCGCCTGATCGGTCTTGTCGTGGCCTATCTCGACAATCAGTTCTATCCCGAAATCCTCGAGAAATTATCAACCCGCCTGCAGGCGCAGGGCTATCACGTCCTGGTCTTCATGGCGCAGCGAACGGCTGGCGATATTGATGCCGTCCTGCAGGAGATCCTTGACTATCAGGTTGACGGGATCGTGCTGGCCTCAGTGGCCATTTCCTCGTCGCTTGCCGAACGGTGCGATGCCGCCGGTATCCCCGTGGTGCTGTTCAACCGGGGGCAGAAGGACAACCGCTTTTCGACAGTCACTTCGGATAATTTTGCCGGGGGAAAGGCGCTTGCCGAGTTTCTTGTCGCCGGTGGTCATGACAGGATTGCCTATATCGCTGGCTGGGAAGGCGCTTCGACACAGCGTGACCGCGAGGCGGGATTCCGCGCCGGTCTTGCCGCGCATGGACACGATCTGTTCGCGCGCGGTGTCGGCAATTTCCAGTCTGATATGGCGGCGGCGGCGGCGGTCGAGATATTCTCGCGCCGCGAGCGGCCGGATGCTGTCTTTGTCGCCAATGACCACATGGCCTTCGCCGTGATGGATGCGCTGCGCCACCGCCTCCGCCTGCGGGTCCCACAGGATGTTTCGGTGGTCGGGTTTGATGATGTCCAGCTTGCCGCCTGGCCGAGTTTCGACCTGACGACGATGCGTCAACCATCTGGTCGGATGGTCGAGGCGACGGTTATGGCCCTGATGGACAAGATTGAAGGTCGGGACAGCGCGCCGCAACAGGTGCAGGTCGATACCAGGCTGATCGTCCGCGGATCCGCAAGGCGGCCGGACATGTATGTGGCAGCACAGGAAAGGGAGTGACGCAATGCAGGGATTCGATCCGAAATGGAAGGATTTTCCCGACTATATCCTCGGCATTACGGCGGAGATCTGGGAAGGCCGCGCCATCGCGACGCTGCATGATTACTACGCACCGGATATTCCGGTGCGCTCGCCGGGGTCGGTTGTCGTCGGCAATCAGGGTGTGATCGCGGCGACGATGGCGACACTGGCCGAGTTTCCGGACCGGCGGCTTCTTGGCGAGGATGTGATCTGGTCAGGCACGCCTGAGGACGGCATGCTGTCCTCGCACCGGATCCTGTCCATCGCCACCCATGCCGGTGACGGGGTCTATGGCAGTGCCACCGGGCAGACGCTGAGCTATCGGGTCATCGCCGACTGTCACGCCATCAATAACCAGATCAATGATGAATGGCTGATCCGTGACCAGGGGGCGATCGTCCGCCAGCTTGGCTGGGACCCAAAGGCCTATGCCGCCGACCTGATTGACCGCGAGGGTGGCCCGGATTCCTGCGTCCGGCCGTTCACCCCGGCGATTGATGTTGTCGGACCGTATAGCGGGCGGGGCAATGACAATGAATGGGGCGCCGCCTATGCCGATATTCTGACCCGCATGATGGGGGCCGACATGGCGGCGATCCCGGCATGCTATGACCCGGCCTGCCAGCTCGAGCTTCCCGGTGGTGTCACCGCACATGGCCATGATGCTGCCGACCGGTTCTGGATGGGACTTCGCGCCAGTTTTCCCAATGCCACCTTCACTATCGAGCATCAGATTGGCCGCGCCGACCCGGACATGACGCCGCGCGCGGCGATCCGCTGGGGCCTGCACGGGGTGCATGATGGCTGGGGAAGCTTTGGCGCCCCGACCGGCGCTGAAATCTATGTCATGGGGGCCAGCCATGCCGAGTTCGGGCCGCGCGGCCTGCGGCGGGAATATGTGCTTTTCGATGAAACCGCGATCTGGAAACAGATCCTGATGAAGACGGGGTAGGGACAGCGCAATGTGAACCGCGCTTATGGCCTGTCATCCTGCCGACATGCCTGCCGATTTGATTGAGTGGTGCCGTCACCCTGTTTCGACCTATAGTCAACGAAATCTCCGGAGACGCGTGCGCTCCCAAATCAAGAGTAAGGTCCAATGAAGAAAATTCTGACAAGTCATGTAGGCTCGCTTCCGCGAACGCAGGAGGTTGTTGATTTCATCTTCGCGCGCGAGCGGGGCGAGTCCTATGACAGCGACGGCTTCCGGTCCTGCATGGCCAGCGCCTGCGCCGAGACGGTGCGCCGCCAGGCCGAGGCGGGGATCGACATCGTCTCGGATGGCGAAACCTCCAAGATTTCCTATGCCACCTATGTGAAGGACCGCTACACTGGATTTTCAGGTGACAGTCCGCGCAACGCGCCGGGTGATCTGAAGTTGTTCCCGGGATTTCTTGAAAGGCTGGCGAATGCCGGCGGCACGCCGCAATATGCGCGTCCGATGTGTACCGGCGAGGTGACGTCGAAGGGGCAGGGCGAATTGCAGGCCGATATCGACAATCTCAAGGCCGGCATGGCGGCGCAGGGCGTCGAGCGCGGGTTCATGAACGCCGCCTCTCCGGGGGTGATCTCGCTGTTTCTTCAGAATGAATATTACAAGACCCGCGAGGCCTATCTCGCGGCGCTTGCCGACGCCATGAAGGCAGAATATGAAACCATCGTCGCGGCCGGACTTGATCTGCAGCTTGATTGTCCCGACCTGGCGTTGTCGCGTCACATGCTGTTTGCCGATCTCAGCGACGACGAATTCATCGACATCGCCAACATGCATGTCGAGGCGCTCAACCACGCGCTTCGTGATATCGACCCGGCCAAGGTGCGGGTCCATATCTGCTGGGGCAATTATGAAGGGCCGCATGTCTGCGATATCGACATGGACAAGGTATTCCCGACGCTGATGAAAACCCGTGCGCGCTATGTCCTGTTCGAGACATCAAACCCGAGGCACGCGCATGAATGGACCGTCTTCCGTGACCGCGCCGCGGAAATTCCGGACGACAAGGTGCTGGTCCCGGGCGTTGTCGACACCACGACAAATTTCGTCGAGCATCCGGAACTGGTGGCGCAGCGCATCGAGCGTTTTGTCGAGATCGTCGGTGCGGACAGGGTGATCGCGGGATCCGATTGCGGGTTCGGCACCTTTGCCGGTTTTGGGGCCGTTGATCCGGATATCGCCTACGCCAAGCTGGCGACGCTTGCCGAGGGGGCGACGCTTGCCGGCAGCAGGATCTGACGGCAGGAATGATCGTACCGCCAATTGTGATGCCCGTGGCTTGCTGTCCCGGTGGCAATTCAAAAGGCGCACAGCTGGGGAGTGATACCGGATGAGTGATGTGATGAATCTTATGCAGGGGGCACCGCCGACGCCCGACCGGCAGGTGACGGTGGCCGATTGGCGGGCGCCCGGCGTCTGCCGCTGGTCCTTCTCGCATGTCCGGCAGCTGCTGCCGACCGCACCGATGCCGCCTGCCGCCGCGGCGGCGGCGCTGCCCGAGGCGCGACAGGATCTGTCCGGCCTGAAGGTGGATGAAGCCGGCACCGGTCTTGGTGACTTTCTGCGGGCGAACGCCACCGATGCTTTTGTCGTGCTGCATCACGGCCGGCTGGTCCATGAGTGGTATGGCGGCTGGGGTGCGCCGGATCGACAGCACATCATCTTCTCCATCTCGAAATCACTGACCGCGCTGCTTGCCGGTGTTCTGGCCGGTGAGGGCGTTCTCGAGTCCGACCGGCCAGTCACGGATTACCTGCCTGAATTAACGGGAAGCGCCTATGACACCGCGACATTGCGGCATGTGCTCGACATGACGGTCGCATCCGCCTTCAGCGAGGAATATCTCGATGAGGACGGCATCTTCATGGCCTATCGCCGGGCAGCCGCCTGGAACCCGCCGGAAGAGGGCGCGTCGAGCGAGGGATTGCGCAGTTTCCTGGCCCGTCTGCCGGCCTCGAATGGCGCGCATGGCGAGCGGTTCCATTATTGCTCGCCGCACAGTGATCTTCTCGGCTGGATTGTCGAGCGCGCGGCGGGGGACAGTTTCGCGGCGCTGATGTCACGCCATCTGATGCAGCCAACCGGCCTTGCCAGCGAGGCCTACATCACCCTTGATACGTTTGGCGCGCCGCGCGCTGCCGGCGGGATCTGCCTGACCGCGACGGATCTGGCGCGGCTTGGCGAGATGGTCCGTTGCGGCGGTGCGGTCGGGGCGCGGCAGGTGGTGCCGGAAGCCTGGATCGCCGACATGAAAACGCATGACACGCGCGCGGCGTGGCTTGCCCAGACTGATGGCCCGCGTCATTTCCCGGATGGCTGTTATCGCTCGAAATGGTACCAGACAGGCCTGCCGGATGATGAAATCTGCGGTATCGGCATTCATGGCCAGTGGCTGTGGATCAACCCGGCCCGCCAGGTTGTCATTGTGCATCTTGCCTCGCAGGACGCGCCGACCGACCCGGATAACCGGCCTGGTCTGATTGCGATGCTGCGGGCAACCTCGCGCGCGCTTGGCTGATGCCCGGGCTTTTGCCGGGCGGGGCTTTTGCCGGG
>JAYQDX010000050.1:6717-15805 GCA_038138545.1 Rhodobiaceae bacterium
GGGCTTTTGCCGGGCGGGGCTTTTGCCGGGTATCGATTTGTGGCTAGAATGTAGTCGGTGCATGTAGCTGGCATTACATCGCGGGGGACAGATCAATGGCGGGTTATCAGGAGCTTTACGACCGGGCGCAGGCCGATGTCGCGGCGTTCTGGATGGAGGCCGCCGAGGCCATAGACTGGCACAGGGCACCGACAAGGGCGCTTGATTCATCGCGGCCGCCATTTCATCGCTGGTTCCCGGATGGCGAAATGAACACCTGTCACAATGCCGTCGACAGGCATGTCGCCGCCGGGCGGGGCGAGCAGAAGGCGATCATCTATGACTCGCCGATCACCGGCAGCGCCTCGTCCCTGACCTATGCCGAGTTGCAGACCGCCACGGCGCGATTTGCCGGCATGTTGCAAAGACTTGGTGTCGGCACCGGTGACCGGGTGATCATCTACATGCCGATGATTCCCGAAGCTGTCGTGGCGATGCTGGGATGCGCACGTCTTGGCGCGGTGCATTCGGTTGTCTTTGGCGGCTTTGCCGCGGCCGAACTTGCCAAACGCATCGACGATGCGACCCCAAAGGCCATCATCAGCGCGTCCTGCGGGCATGAGCCGAACCGGATTGTCGCCTACAAGCCGCTGCTTGACGAGGCGATCGAACTGTCGTCGCACAAGCCTGCATCCTGCGTGATCTACCAGCGTGAGGCGCTGACGGCCGATCTGGTTGCCGGGCGCGACCTTGAATGGCACGCCGCGCATGAGGGTGTCGATGAGGTGGCGCCGGTGCCGGTCAGGGCGACCGATCCGCTGTATATCCTCTATACCTCGGGAACCACCGGCCAGCCGAAGGGGGTGGTGCGCGACAATGGCGGCCATGCGGTGGCGCTGCAATGGTCGATGCCGAATATCTATGACGTCAATCCCGGCGACGTCTATTGGGCCGCATCCGATATCGGCTGGGTTGTCGGCCATTCCTACATCGTCTACGCGCCGCTGATCGCCGGCTGTTCGACCGTGCTGTTCGAGGGCAAGCCGATTGGAACACCCGATGCCGGCGTCTTCTGGCGGGTGATCCGGGATCATGGTGTCAAGGTGCTGTTCACCGCGCCGACGGCGTTCCGGGCGATCAAGCGCGCCGATCCCGATGGCGAGTTTCTGAAAACCTACGATACCTCTTCTCTGACGCACCTGTTCCTTGCCGGCGAACGGGCCGACCCCGACACCATCATCTGGGCGCAGGACAAGCTTGGCGTGCCGGTGATCGACCATTGGTGGCAGACCGAGACAGGCTGGTCGATCTGCGCCAACCCGGTCGGGATCGAGACACTGCCGGTCAAGCTTGGGTCGCCCTCGGTGCCGATGCCGGGCTATGAGATCGACATCCTCGCCGAGGATGGCACGGCGCGGGCGGTGAATGAACTTGGCGCCATCGCGGTGAAGCTGCCGCTGCCGCCATCCTGCCTGCCGACGGTCTGGGGCGCCGACGAGGCCTTTGTCGAGAAATATCTGACCACCTTCCCGGGCTATTACGAGACCGGCGACGCCGGCTACAAGGATGAGGACGGGTATCTCTACATCATGGCACGCACCGATGACGTCATCAATGTCGCCGGCCACCGGTTGTCGACGGGCCAGCTGGAGGAGGTTCTTGCCGAACATCCCGATGTCGCGGAGTGCGCTGTCATCGGTGTCGCCGACGAATTGAAGGGGCAGTTGCCGCTGGGGTTGATCTGCCTCTATCCGAATTGTGACAAACCTGTCGAACAGGTTTGCGCCGAGTCCATTGACCTGGTGAAGACGCGGGTTGGCCGGGTGTCGGCCTTCAATCTTGTTGTCGCCATCGACCGGCTGCCGAAAACCCGCTCTGGCAAGGTGCTTCGCGGTACGATGGCGAAAATCGCCGATGGCGTCGAATGGAACATGCCGGCGACAATCGACGACCCGGTGATTCTCGACGAAATCACCGCCGCGTTGAAAACTCTGGGCTATCCAAAGCAGGGATAAGCTGTCTGGGCAGGGTCGAGCTGCCGTTTCAGTCGGTATATCGCCCGAAAGGGGCGGATTCCCGCTTGCCTTGGAAGCACGTCCTGTCCTTTACTTACCGCCTGGTATTCTCATCACTTTTGGAGGTCCTGATGAAGAAATTGCTTATGGTGGCCATGGCGTCGGCGCTTGTCGCGACACCTGCTATGGCTGCGGACGTGAAGATCGGCGTTCTGCTCGGCTTCACCGGTCCGATTGAATCGCTGACGCCTGACATGGCGTCCGGCGCCGAACTCGCCATGAAGGAAGCCACCGATTCAGGTGCGTTCATGGGTGGCGGCTCGGTAACACCTGTCCGTGGT
This sequence comes from Rhodobiaceae bacterium, assembly GCA_038138545.1. Lineage (GTDB taxonomy): Bacteria > Pseudomonadota > Alphaproteobacteria > Puniceispirillales > Puniceispirillaceae > UBA8309. The sequence goes on from JAYQDX010000050.1 coordinate 9,053, forward strand.
GACTCGACCTGTGTTGATGCCGCCGCGGCCACTGCCACGGCCGAGCGTCTGATCACCTCTGACGGTGTCAGCGGCATCATGGGCGCAGACTGCTCCGGCGTGACCATCGCCACGCTGCAGAATGTCGCCATGGCCAAGGGCGTCGCGATGATTTCGCCGTCGGCAACCTCGCCGGCGCTGTCCGACATGGAGGATTCAGGCCTGTTCTTCCGCACCGCCCCATCCGACGCGCGTCAGGGCCAGGTTGTGGCTGAAATGCTGATGGAAAAGGGCATCAAGTCCGTCGCCATCACCTACACCAACAACGACTATGGCAAGGGTCTGGCTGACAGTATCCAGATGAATTACGAGAAGCTCGGTGGCGGCGTGACAATCAACGCGGCGCACGAAGAGGGCAAGGGCGACTACAGCGCCGAGGTTGCGGCCCTGTCGCAGGCTGGCGGTGACATGCTGGTTGTTGCCGGTTATCTCGACCAGGGTGGCAAGATGATCATCCAGTCGTCGCTCGACACCGGCGCGTTCGACAGTTTCTTCCTGCCCGATGGCATGATCGGTGATGCCCTGCCGGCGGCGATCGGTCCGGATCTCGACGGTTCGATCGGCACGCTGCCGGGAACCGACAGCCCGGGCGCCAAGATGCTTGACGATATGGCCAAGGCCGCAGGCTTCAACAACGGCCCGTTCACGGCCGAATCCTATGACGCCGCCGCGCTCATGATCATGGCCATGCAGGCCGCCGGTTCGAGCGATGCGTCCGCCTACAAGGAAAAGGTCATGATGGTGGCCAACGCACCGGGCGAGAAGATCTACCCCGGTGAGCTTGGCAAGGCGCTGAAGATCATCGCCGGTGGCGGTGATGTCGATTATGTCGGTGCTTCGGCTGTCGAACTGATCGGTTCCGGCGAGTCGGCAGGAAGCTATGCCGAGATCCTGATCGACGGTGGCAAGAACACCACCGTTGGCTACCGCTAGGGTCCAGACATCCATGAACGGCCCGGACCTTTTGTCTGGGCCGTTTTCTTTTATGAATGCCGTTCTGAATGTCTGTCCGCTCTGATGCCTGTGCCGGTGCCGCATGATCGTTGTTGAAAACCTGTCCAAGCATTTTGGAGGCATCAAGGCTGTCGACAATGTCTCGTTGTCGATCGCGCCGGGTTCGATCACCGGCCTGATCGGCCCGAACGGTGCCGGCAAGACGACCCTGTTCAATGTCATTGCGGGCCTGCATGCCCCCACATCGGGGCGAGTGCTGCTCGATGGTCAGGACATCACCGGCTTGCCGCCGCATGAGTTATTCGCCAGAGGCATGTTGCGGACATTCCAGATCGCGCATGAATTTTCCACCCTCACCGTGCGCGAGAACCTGATGCTGGTCCCGGGTGGCCAGTCCGGCGAGCGGCTGATGGACGCATGGCTGCGCCCGGCCAGGGTCCGCGCCGAGGAAATCGAGCTTCGCCGCAAGGCCGACGAGGTGATCGAGTTCCTGCAGATCAGCCAGGTGGCCGATGAACTTGCCGGCAATCTGTCCGGTGGCCAGAAAAAGCTGCTGGAACTTGGCCGGACCATGATGGTCGACGCCAAGATCGTGTTCCTTGACGAGGTCGGGGCCGGCGTGAACCGGACATTGTTGCGGACCATCGGCGATGCGATCCAGCGGCTGAATCGCGAACGCGGCTATACTTTCTGCATGATCGAGCATGACATGGACTTCATCTCGCGGCTGTGCGATCCGGTCATTGTGATGGCCGAGGGCGCCGTCCTTGCCACCGGCACGGCCGCCGAGGTGCGCGCCAATGAAGAGGTCATCGAGGCCTATCTTGGCACCGGTCTGAAGAACCGGCCACGCGCGGGGGCGGTCTCATGAGCTTTCTGGTCGGTGAGGAGATGGTCTGCGGCTATGGCGGCGCCGACATCCTGCATGGATGCACCATCGGCGTCGAGCCGGGTGAGATCGCCGTTGTCGTCGGCCCGAACGGGGCTGGCAAATCGACGGCCATGAAGGCGATGTTCGGCATGCTGGGGCTTCGCGAGGGGCGGGTGCTGTTGCAGGGTGAGGATATCTCGCATCTGAAACCGCAGGAACGTGTTCTGCGCGGCATGGGGTTCGTGCCGCAGACAAACAATGTCTTCACCAGCATGACGGTTGAGGAAAATCTCGAGATGGGGGCGTTCATCCGCCGTGACGAGATCGCCGACACGATGCAGCAGGTCTTTGAGCTGTTCCCGATCCTGCGCGAGAAACGCGCCCAGCCGGCAGGGGAATTGTCGGGTGGCCAGCGCCAGCAGGTGGCGGTCGGCCGGGCGCTGATGACACAGCCGAAGATCCTGATGCTTGACGAGCCGACGGCAGGTGTGTCGCCGATTGTCATGGACGAGCTGTTCGACCGTATCATCGAGGTGGCGCAGACCGGCATCGCCATCCTGATGGTCGAGCAGAACGCCAAACAGGCGCTGAACATCGCCGATCGTGGCTATGTTCTGGTGCAGGGACGCAACGCCTATACCGACACCGGCGCCGCCTTGATGGCCGACCCCGAGGTGCGGCGGGCGTTCCTGGGAGGGTGAGATGAGTGATGTGCTGAACGCCCTTGTGATCCTCGCCAATTTCGTCATCGTGCCGGGACTTGCCTATGGCAGCCAGCTGGCGCTTGGCGCGCTCGGGGTGACGCTTGTCTATGCGGTGCTGCGGTTTTCCAATTTCGCGCATGGCGAGACGATGGCGATCGGCACCATGTTCGTGATTCTCGCCACCTGGGGACTGCAGAGCGCCGGTATCGGCTTCGGCCCGCTGCCGACGGCACTGCTGGCGCTTCCCGTCGGCATTTTCGCCGCCATCATCCTGTGTCTGGTGACGGACCGGCTTGTCTATCGTTATTACCGCCGCCAGAAGGCCTCCGGGGTGATCTATCTCATCGTCTCGGTGGGCGTGATGTTCGTCTATAACGGGCTGATCCGGTTTGTCATCGGCCCGCGCGACCAGGTCTTTGCCGATGGCCAGCGTTTCATCATGAAGGCGCGGGAATTCAAACAGATGACCGGGTTGAATGAGGGGCTGGCGATCAAGACAACCCAGGCGGTGACTGTTGTCACCGCCATCGTGACTGTCGCCGCGGTATTCTGGTTCCTGAACCGCACCCGCACAGGCAAATCAATGCGGGCCTTTTCGGATAACGAGGATCTGGCGCTGCTGTCCGGCATCAATCCGGATCGGGTCGTGATGATCGCCTGGATCATGACGGCGGCGCTGGCCACCATCGCCGGTACATTGTATGGGCTGGACAAGAGTTTCAAACCCTTTGTCTATCTGCAATTGCTGCTGCCGATTTTTGCCGCAGCCATTGTCGGCGGGGTGGGCAACCCGATCGGCGCGATCGCCGGCGGTTTCGTCATCGCCTTTTCCGAGCTGTTCGTCACCTTTGCCTACAAGCGGGTCGTCACCTATCTGGTGCCGGAATCGATGGCGCCCGACACGCTGGTCCAGTTCCTGTCGACGGATTACAAATTCGCCGTATCCTTCGTCATCCTCGTGATCGTCCTGCTGGTCAAACCGACCGGCATCTTCAGCGGGAAGTCGTTATGAGCAACTCGGTCCGTAATCTGTCCCTGTTCGCGCTGATGGCGCTGCTGTTCATGACGGTCGGGTTCGTGCAGAGCTGGGATGTCTCGCTGACATTGCTCAATATGTGCATCATCTCGGCCATCATGGCGCTTGGTGTGAATATCCAGTGGGGCTATGCCGGGCTGTTCAATGTCGGCACCATGGGTTTTGCCGCGCTTGGCGGGCTGGCCGCGATGCTGGTGTCGGTGCCGCCTGTCGCCGGTGCCTGGCAGGCTGGCGGGGCCGGCATTTTCGGCGGGCTTGTCGCGGCGCTGCTGACGGTGGCGGCGGGGGTCCATGCCTGGCGGCGGACGCTGCATCTGGGACGCCGCCGCTACTGGCTGACCGGCCTTGTGGTATTGCTCGGATATGTCGCCATGCGGGCCATCATCGATCCGGCCGTGGAAGCCATCGAGGCGGTCGATGTCACCACTTCCGGATTTCTCGGCGGGCTGGGGATGCCGATCATGTTCTCCTGGCTTGTCGGCGGCCTTTTCGCCGCCGGCGCGGCCTGGGTCGTTGGCAAGATCTCGCTTGGTCTTCGCTCGGACTATCTGGCCATCGCCACACTCGGTATTTCCGAGATCATCATCTATTTCCTGAAGTTCGAGGATTGGTTGACGCGCGGTGTGAAGAATGTCACCGGCTTGCCGCGCCCGGTGCCCTATGAGGTCGATCTCAAACAGTCGCCGGCGTTCCAGTCATGGGCTGGCGGGCTCGACATGAGCATCGACACGGCCGCCTCAATCACTGTCAAGCTGTGCTATGCCGGGCTGTTCTCGGTTGTGCTTCTGGTGGTTCTGTACCTGTCCGAGGTGGCGCTTCGCTCGCCCTGGGGACGGATGATGCGGGCCATCCGCGACAATGAAACCGCCGCCGCGGCGATGGGCAAGAACGTCACCAGCCGCCATCTGCAGGTCTTCATTCTCGGCTCCGCCGTTGTCGGTGTGGCCGGTGCGATGCTGACGACGCTTGACGGTCAGTTCAGCCCCCCAACCTATCAGCCGCTTCGTTTCACCTTCTTGATCTGGGTCATGGTCATCATCGGCGGGTCGGGCAATAACTGGGGCGCCGTTCTTGGCGGGTTCGTCATCTGGTTCTTCTGGATCGAGGCCGAGCCCATCGGCCTGTGGCTGATGGGGGCGCTGACCTCGGGCATGGCGCCGGACCACTGGCTGCGCCTGCATCTGATTGAAAGCGCGGCGCATATGCGCCTGCTGACGATGGGTCTGGTGCTGCTGCTGGTGTTGCGGTTTGCGCCGCGCGGCCTGATTCCCGAGGTCAAACGCTGATCTGCGAGCTGCCGAGGACGGTGTGCCGACGTCTGACAGGCTTGCCAGCAACCCGCCGAATGCCCTAAACATGATCGCAGATATCAACGGCGCATCTCGCCACTGAAAGGTCGTCCCATGCTCGAGAAGTTCCAGCCCGTCCCCCCTGATCCCATCCTTGGCCTCGGCCAGCTGTTTGCCGCCGACACGCGCGACGGCAAGATCGACCTCGGGGTTGGAGTGTTCAAGGATGCCGCCGGCAACACGCCGATCATGAGCGCGGTGAAAAAGGCCGAGCTGGTTCTTCACAACAGCCAGACAACCAAGACCTATAAGGGGCTTGCCGGTGATGAGGCCTTCCGTGATTCCATGCGTGCGCTGGTCCTTGGCGATAGTGTGCCCGCCAGCCGTGTGGCGACGATCCAGACCCCCGGCGGCACCGGCGCCATTCGCCAGCTCTATGAGGCGATCAAGATGATCAATGACGAGGCGACGCTGTGGCTGAGTGATCCGACCTGGCCGTCACATATCGGCATCGCCAAGCATATGGGCTTGAAGATGCGCAGCTACAGCTATTTCGACAGCGCCAGCAGCACGGTCGATTTCGACGCCATGATGGATGATCTTGCCGCCGTACAGCCGCAGGACGTGGTGATGCTGCATGGCTGCTGCCACAACCCGACCGGCGCCAATCTCGACGCGGCGCAGTGGGACGCGATCACCGACCTGATCCTTGAAAAGGGGGCCATTCCCTTTGTCGATATCGCCTATCAGGGGTTTGGCGACGGTCTTGATGCCGACGCTGCCGGGCTGCGGGCCATGGCGGCACGGGTGCCGGAAATGCTGATCGCGGCGTCATGCTCGAAGAATTTCGGCCTGTATCGCGACCGGGTCGGATGCGCCATGGTGATCTGCGAGAGCGCGGACCAGCATGAAGTTGTCAGCCGTAATCTGGCTGTTCTCAACCGCCTGAACTATTCCTTCGCGCCTGATCATGGCGCGGCGCTGGTGGCCATCATCCTCGGCGATACGGACCTTCGCGCCGAATGGGAGACCGAGCTTGGCGAGATGCGTGACACCATGCTGACGATCCGCCAGAGCCTGGCGGACGAGCTGCGCCGGCAATGCAATACCGACAGGTTTGATTTCATCGCCTCGCATCGCGGGATGTTCTCGCGGCTCGGGCTCGACAAGGACAGTGTCGAGGCGCTTCGCGAATCACATGCCATGTATGTCATTGGTGACAGCCGGATCAATATCGCCGGCCTGTCCGGCGGGCGGCATGAGCCCTTTGCCGCCGCTGTCGCCAAGGTGCTGGCGGCCTAGATCACGACTGCCGCGGTACGGTGTAACAGGGGGGCAGGCCGATGACGCAGGCAAGAGCGAGAACGGGTGGCCAGCTGTTGATGGACAGCCTTGTCGGCCTTGGCGCAACGCGCGGATTCGGGGTTCCGGGGGAATCCTATCTTGCCGTTCTCGATGCGATGGTCGACCACGCGAATATCTTCGAGCTGATCCTGTGCCGTCAGGAGGGCGGGGCCGCCTATATGGCGGCGGCGTGGGGCAAGCTGACCGGCGCGCCGGGTCTTTGTTTCGTCACGCGTGGCCCGGGCGCCACCAACGCCGCCGTGGGTATCCATACGGCGATGCAGGATTCGCTGCCGATGATCCTGTTTGTCGGGCAGGTCGGGACCCGGGTGAAGGGCCGCGAGGCGTTTCAGGAGGTCGATTACAGCGCATTCTTCCGGCCACTGGCGAAATGGGCCGTCGAGATTGACGATGTTAACCGCGTTCCCGAGATCATCAGCCGCGCCTGGACGGTGGCGCTCAGCGGCCGGCCGGGTCCGGTCGTGGTGGCGCTTCCCGAGGATATGCTTGTCGCCA
>JAYQDX010000051.1:0-15797 GCA_038138545.1 Rhodobiaceae bacterium
AGCGAATACCAGTCGGACACGATAGTGCCACCGAATGTGTCGACATCGGCAATCGGGATCAGCGAAATAATCTCCAGCGAGGCGCGCCACAATATGGCGTTCACCGGCATGCTGTCGCCACCTTCACCGGACAGACCCGCAAGATCCCCAAGCTTGATGCCACCCGGCTTTCCGGTGAGGAAGGAAACCGGCTCCTCTTCTTCCTGAACAGGTGCCGGCTGGATGTTGGAACAGCTGGCAAGAAACAGGGTTACCAGCAGGACGGAGGCAATTCGCATTGGTGTGTTCCCATAAAAAAACGGAGGGTCGGTTCCCCGACCCTCCGACATTACTCTAACTAACCTGAATTAGAAAGAGAGGTACAAAGAAACAGCATTGTTGGTGCCGCTGTCCTTGGTGCCAGTGGTGGTTGTGTGGTCCCAGCTGTTGTGTGTCAGCGAGGTGGAAAGACCAGGTGTGATTGTGTAGGTCAGACCATAACCCGCGTCCTTAAACTTGTAGGACGAGTTGGCCGCAACACTGTCGGTAGCCTCACCAGAGTACGCTTGTACGGCAAGGGCATCACTCACAGTATAAGCGATAGCCATAGAGCCGGCTTCGATTGATTTGCTCACGGCGCCGGAGGCGGCTGTGACCTCTGTGTCGTTCTGGGCCAGTGTCAGGGTGACACCGCTCATGGCGACAACCAGACCCATCGAGGTGGCGTCAGTACCATCGCTGTTCGTGCTGGTAGCCGCACCTGTGGACGAGGCAGCATACTTAACGGTGATTGCCGCGTCGCCGGCAGACATTGCATACTGCGCACCCGCCATTGTGGTGTCAGATGATGCGCCGGTATCTTTGAAACCAACAGAGAACTGGAAGCCGCTCATGTTTGGTGACAGGTAGGATACGTCTGCTGGGCCGATCTGGCTGTCTGTCGGATAGTACGTCAGAGTGTTGGTAGCTCCACCATAACCTTCTTCGGCTGTGATGTCCGTGTTGGTCTCAAACGCGTCGCCAGACTCGGCATCCTGGAAACCAAGTGTGCCCCAGTCGTCAGCAATGCTGAAACCGAAATCGTTCCAGCTTCCGTCGGCGGTGCCGTCCTGCATGGTGTAGGCGGTCAAGGTCATGCCGTTGTCAGCAACTGTCGACGCGCTGATCTTAAACTTGGTGTAGTTTTCCACAGACTGGCTGTTTGCGGAAGTGCTGTTTGAACCACTCCAGGAATTATATTCCATTTCGGCACCACCGGATACCGAGATGTCTGCCGAAGCGGCAGAAACACCGCCAAGTGCAACGATGGCGGTAGTCGCAAGAAGAACCTTACGCATGTTAAATCTCCCTCTAGAGAAACACGGCCACCATTGGCCGCGAGGGCTAACTTATTAGTTTTTATTTAATTAACAATTTCTTTATGAGTGATTGATGCATCTTTAACGATTTTTGTTGTATTTTTGCAACAGCAGCGGCGGTCGAGCATGTGATCGCTTTGAAAACAGCGCGGACTCAACGAGATGCGCACTGGGCCCGGCTTGCGGTTTCGCCGATCCGGGCCCATGTGATTCGCAGGCACCCTATGCTGTCGCATGGCCCGTATGACAGCCCTCGACAAGGACAAGACACTCATGAACTCCGAGATCATGCCCGATATCGCCGCCAACCTTGCCGCCACATGGCAGAAAATCGATGCGTCCTGTACGTCCGTCGGGCGGGCCCGTCCGGTGCTTGTCGCCGTCAGCAAGCGGCAGCCGGATGACAGGATCGACGCCGCGCTGGCCGCCGGCCATCGGGTGTTTGGAGAAAATCGCGTTCAGGAAGCGCAGCAACGCTGGTCGAACCGCCGTGATACCGTCCCCGACCTGACGCTGCATCTGATTGGCCCGCTGCAGACCAACAAGGTTGCCGAGGCGGTGGCGCTGTTCGATGTGATCGAGATCGTCGACCGGCCGAAACTGGCCCGCGCGCTGGCCCGGGAAATGGCCACGCAGGACCGCCATCTTCCCTGCTACATTCAGGTCAACACTGGCGAGGAGGCGCAGAAATCGGGCATCATGCCGATGCAGGCGGATGATTTCATCACCTTCTGCCGCGATGAATGTGGCCTTATGATCAAGGGACTGATGTGCATTCCGCCGCAGGATGAGGAACCGGCGATGCATTTCGCGCTGCTGCGAACGATTGCCGAGCGCAACGGCGTGAGCGGCCTGTCGATGGGAATGAGCGGGGATTTCGAGGAGGCGGTCGGGTTTGGCGCCACCTCGGTGCGGGTCGGGTCGGCCATCTTCGGCGCCCGCGATGTCTGACGATGTGACGAAAGGGCGTGAGTGATCAGTCGGTCAGATGTCCGGCGCGGTCGCGTTTGGTCTCGATATAGCGATGATTGTGCTCGTTGCTTGGCGGCGCCAACTGAACCCGCTCCACAACGGTGAACCCGCCGGCCTCAACCTGCGCGATCTTGTCCGGGTTGTTGGTGATCAGCTTCAATTGTGACACACCGAGTTCTTCAAGAATCCGGCAGGCCGGCATGAAATGGCGCTCATCCATTTCAAATCCCAGCGCGTGGTTGGCATCGATGGTGTCGAGGCCATTATCCTGCAGCGCGTAGGCACGCATCTTGTTCAAAAGGCCGATATCGCGGCCCTCCTGCGCCAGATAGACAAGAATACCGCTGCCAGCCTCCGCCATCAGCGCCAGCGCGCCCTGGAGCTGATCGCCGCAATCACATTTCAGGCTGCCAAGGACATCGCCGGTGATACATTGCGAATGCAGTCGCACAAGTGGCGCAGCTGCCGGATCGACCTGGCCGACAATCACCGCGAAATGCTCGTCACCGCCAAGTTCGGCGCGGAACATCACCACTTCGGCTTCCGGCGCCACCCGAAGCGGTACCCTGGCCCGTGCGGCGATGGTCAGGCTTTGCGCCGCCGCATCCATATAGCCGTCGATTTCGCGATCATTGATCACGATGAGATTATTGTCCTCATGGAGGCGTTCCTGAAACGCCGCGTCGCGTGTCGGCAGACGAGTGACCAGCGCGGCAGGCAGCAATTTGGCAATGCGCAAAAGCCGCGTCGCGTAATCGGCAAGCGACCCCCGTCTCTCACCGACAAGCGATGCGACGCCATCAAGCAGTCCGGCCGCCGGCTGGTCCACGGCAAGCTGCCCGATGCGGTCATGATCAAGATTATGTGCCGGCAGGCTGGCCCCGCAAAATTCGGATTCCAGCTGGCGGCCAAGGCTTTCCATGCGCGTTTCGGTGAGGATCAGCACCGCGCCCGATCCGGCAAGCCGCTGCATCTCGTCGCGCGCGCCGTTGCTGGCCAGTTCGGCAGCCTGCAACAGACAGGCCGCACCGTTTGAAAGCCGCAGCAGCACAAGGCCGCCGCGCCGCAATTCCTGACTGGCCCGGTCGGTTTTCAGATAGGTTCGGCTGGTATTCGGATCCCGCATCGTGATGCCTTTTGGCCGGCGACAGGCCTTTGGGGGTTTTTCCAACTTGTTGAATCAGGTTAGTCTGCCACAGGATGACTATGCGATGCCTCCTTGTATGGAGTGAATGATGAAATTGCAAGGATTGGACGGCAACGCCGTTTGGGACAGTGAACCGAATGGTCGCCTTCTGGTGGTGGATGATGATGTATTTCTTCGCACCACCCTGCGTGAGCAATTCGAGGCCGAGGGGTTTGACCAGCTTTTCGAGGCCGGATCGCTGATCGAGGCCTTCCGGGCGGTTGAGGACCATGCACCCGATCTCGTTATTCTTGACATTCGCCTTCCCGATGGCAACGGCGTGGAAATCTGCCACAAGCTTCGCGAACGTGGCTTTGAAAGGCCGATCATCATGCTGACCGGCCAGAATGCCGAGGAGGACATCATCGCCAGCCTCGAGGCCGGCGCCAATGACTATGTGGTCAAGCCGATGCGGATGGGTGAGCTGCTGGCGCGTGTGAAATCACAGCTCTGGCAGCATAAGGCCTCCGACACCGCCCGCTTCTCGATCAGCGGGCTGAGTTTCATTCCGGCCAACAAATTGCTGAAGATGGCGGATGATTCCCGCAAGGTGATCCTGACCGAAAAGGAAGCCACCATTCTGAAATATCTCTACCGCGCCTATCCGAACTGCGTTTCCAAGGAGGAGCTTCTTGCCGAAGTATGGGGATTCCAGAACGGGCTGAGCACGCATACGGTCGAGACACATATCTACAGGCTGCGCCAGAAGGTGAAGCGACTGACCAAGCAATCCGTCATCATCACGACAACCACCGGCTACGCGCTTGACTCAATTGCCTGACAGGCGGGTGACGCATGGCGTGACGCGGTGAGGTCGCCTGTCGGAATGAATGTCCGGTCGGAATGGATGTTCGGGGATATAGGCCAGACCGCCGATGTTGGGCGAAAGTCTGGCTGGGGCGGTAGGATTCGAACCTACGATACACGGTACCAAAAACCGATGCCTTACCACTTGGCTACGCCCCAATCGCGAAGTGGCCGCAATGTAGCGACACAGGAACGGGCGATCAAGCCCGATCACGCAGAACAAGATGATTTAATTGATGGCGTGGTGATGCTGTCATTTCGGCTCAGAAAGCTGTCGCCACCGCCCATCGCCCCTTGCGGGTGAGTTGGGCGGCGGCGGCACTTGCAAGCTTCGCATCGGGAAACAGCGCAAAACAGGCCGAACCGCTTCCCGACATCTGCACCCCCTCGACCGCCTCGCATGCCGCCAGCAGATCCATCACGTCGCCAATATCCGGACAGAGATGTCGGGCCGCCTCGGCAAGATCATTGCCGCGCTGCATGATCTGCGCCGGATCGGCCGGTGGCGGCGGCAGGTCTCGGGGCGCGCCGGCGCCCGACCGCATGCGGGCAAATTCCCGGAACACGGCGATGGTCGACAACGATGTCTCGGGGCGCGCCAGCACGACATGGCCATGCGGCGCGGTGTCGAGGGGGCGGAGCTGTTCACCGATCCCGGTCATATGCCGCGCCGAGCCGGCAAGACAGACAGGCACGTCGGCACCAAGGTCCAGCGCCAGACTGCGCATGGCGCCGGGATCGATGCGCACCGCCGCGTGCCGGTCCAGATAGCGCAGGATCGCCGCGGCGTTGCTGGAACCACCCCCCAGCCCGGCGCCGACGGGAATATGCTTGTCGAGCGTCACCGAAAGGGGCCCGATCATCCCGCCGGCGTCACGATAGCCGCTGATGGCGCGAAGGCAGATATTTTCCGGTTCGTCCATAATGGCCGCCGCGAACGGTCCGGTAATGTCAAGGTTGTCCGTTCCGCCGTTGCCACCAGCTGGCCGCACGGTCAGGTTGTCGCCGAAGTCGGTGAAGACGATAACTGAATCCAGAAGGTGATAGCCATCGGCGCGGCGACCGGTGATCCGCAGGCAGAGATTCAGCTTCGCCGGCGCCGCCAACCGCTCGCATTCGCCTGTCGCCGATGTCATCTGTCAGTTTGATCCCGGGAGTTTGGACTTGGGGATTTCGGAAGCTGGCAAGCCATTCTCCAGCCTGTCTGACAGAATCTTCCGTTCGGTTTCATCGTCACTCAGCGACAGGGCCAGGCGCCATTTGAATCTGGCTTCATCATGACGGCCCAGAACCCAGTAGACGTCACCAAGATGGCCGGTAATCTCGGGATCGGACGGCTCGAGCTCGGTGGCCCGCTCAAGATAGCCCACCGCCGTCACCGGATCGCCAAGCCGGAAATGCACCCAGCCAAGGGAATCGACGAAAAATCCGCTGTCCGGACGCTGGCTCACAGCCTGTTCGATCATGGCGATGGCCTCGTTCAGATTGCGGCCTTCATCCGCCCACCAGTAACCAAGGTAATTCAGCGCATAGGCATCGGACGGATCGATCTCTATGGCGCGAAGAAGATGCATTTCGGCGGCGTTTGTTTCGCCAAGCCGCTCGAGTGACACGCCGAGGCTGCGGTGCAGGCCACCACTGTCACTGCCGAGATCGAGCGCCGCCATATAGGCATCGCGCGACTGGCGAAACTGCCTGTGGCGGCGGTGAATATCGCCAAGACGCTGATGAAGTGACGCGTTCTCGGGGTCCATTTCAACAACCTGCCGAAGCCTGTCGATGGCATTCCGGGGATCGCCCTGTTCCTCGATGACCGACGCTTCGGTCAGGCGTGCGAGCTGGCCATAGACACCGTCCGAGGGAATGCGGCCAAGGGTGGCGAGGGCCGCCTCATTCTGCCCGAAATCAGCCATCTGTTGGGCCAGCAGCAATCTGGTGAACTCGTTGCCGGGGTCGATGAACAGGCTGAATCGCAGACGTGCCGCGATCGATTGTCCTGATTCATTGTCACGCTCGGCAAGCGCCATGGCGACCACGGCATCGGCGATCATCCGATGCGGACCCGGCAAAGTGCCGGCCTGGCGTTCCAGCGCGCCGCGCACCAGCCGGTGGTTGAACTGCCCGGACAACCTTGTCGCGATAATGCCGTCAACAGCCTGCCAGTTGCCGCGCCGCGCCTGGAACGCGGCAAGCTGGAGCAACAGATGTGCCCCTTGCAGCTTGTTGTCCAGACCGTTGACACGTTGTTCCGCTTCGGCCGTCAACCCGAGATGTTCGGCCATCAGGGCGGCATGAAGCCGGAAATAGGGGGGCATGCCGTCATCCCGGTTGACGGCAAGCCGTCCGGCTTCGAGAAGCGCCGAGATGCCGGCATCGCCGCGGCCGGCGGCGACAAGGCTCCAGCCGCGGATAATGCCGGCGAGTACAAGTGAGGTACCGTCCTCGGCGATCTTGTCGGCGAGTATCAGCGCCGCCGCCCAATCCGCTTTCCTGATGGCCAGCGCGGTGCCGGGCTCTCCGCCAAGCGGCACGACGACATCGAGGCTTTCAAGCTGCCTGCCAAGTGCCGCCGCGCGCTCTATGTCCCCGTAATAATACTGGGTCAGGAAGGCCTGGCGCAGCAACGGGATGCTGTCGCGCTCCGCCTCCAAAGTCTCGAGAAAGAAGGTCGCCGACTGGCCGACATCATTGAAATAGAGTGCCTGACGCGCGGCGAGGTAGTGTCCGGCCGAACTGACCGTGTCATGCTGGCTGCCGGTATCGGATGCCGGTATGGCCGCCGCTGTGGTGGTGGTATCCGACATGGATGGCGGAACGGATGGCGGCGAAGACGGGGTCGTCACGGTTGTTTGCGGCTGTCCACCACAGGCCGACATCATACCCGCCAGCAGCCCGACGGCGATCATCCGGAAGCGCCCTCCGGTGGTGTTTGCTGCTGTCCGTGGGCCAGACATGACCCCTCCCTGCCTACATATTCGGATAATTCGGGCCGCCGCCACCTTCCGGCGTCACCCATATTATATTTTGGCTCGGGTCCTTGATATCGCAAGTCTTGCAGTGAACGCAGTTCTGCGCGTTGATCTGCAGGCGGGCGTCGCCACCATCATCATCACGGACGATTTCATAGACACCGGCCGGGCAATAGCGCTGCTCGGGGGCGTCATAGATCGCCAGATTATGCGACACCGGAATGGTCGGATCCTTCAAGGTCAGATGCGCCGGCTGGTTTTCCTCATGGTTCGTCCCTGACAGATAGACCGACGAGTTGCGATCAAAACTCACCACCCCGTCCGGCTTGGGATAGTCGATTTTCGGCGCGTCCGCTGCCGGCTTCAGCGACAGATGGTCGGCGTGGTGATGCAGCGTCCAGGGTGCCCGGCCCATGAACAGATAGGTGTCGAGCGCGGCATTCGCCATGCCGAGCCACAGCCCTTTGGCGAACCCCGGCCGGATGTTGCGAACCTTGTATAGCTCCTTCCACAGCCAGCTGTCCTGAAGCCGGTCGGCATAGCTTGTCGGCTCATGGCCCGGCTGCATGTCGTCAAGCGCCTCGAAGATGGCCTCGGCGGCGGTCATGCCCGATTTCATCGCCGTGTGTGTTCCCTTGATCTTGGGAACATTCAGGAACCCGGCGGTGCAGCCGACAAGGCAGCCGCCCGGAAAGGTCAGTTTCGGGATCGACTGGAACCCGCCTTCATTCAACGCCCGCGCGCCATAGGCGACGCGCCGGCCTCCCTCGAAAACGTCGCGGACCGCCGGGTGCGTCTTGAAACGCTGGAATTCCTCGAACGGCGACAGATGCGGATTCGTATAGTCAAGCCCGACAACATAGCCGACGGCAACCTGGTTGCCATTCAGATGATACAGGAACGAGCCACCATAGGTGTCGGTCGACAGCGGCCAGCCAACCGAATGCCAGGCGGTGCCGGGCTTTGATTTTTCCGGATCGATGTCCCACAGCTCCTTGATCCCGATGGCGAATGTCTGCGGGTCCTTGCCCTCGCGAAGGTCGAATGTCTCGAACAGCGTCTTCGTCAGGTGACCACGGCAGCCCTCGGCAAAAATCGTCTGTCTGGCGCGCAGCTCCATGCCGCGCATGAACATGTCGGTCGGCTCGCCATCCTTGCCGATCCCCATATCGCCGGTGGCGACACCGCAGACCGCGCCAGCCTCGTCATAAAGCACCTCGGCGGCGGCGAAGCCGGGATAGATTTCAACGCCGAGCGCCTCGGCCTGCTCGCCAAGCCAGCGGCAGAAATTGCCAAGCGAGATGATGTAGTTGCCGTGATTGTTCATCTGTGGCGGTGTCGGCATGCGGAAGGCGCCGCCTTCGGTCAGAAACATGAACTTGTCGGCCGTCACCGGCGTGTCGAGCGGCGCGCCGCGCTCCTGCCAGTCGGGGATGAGCTCATCGAGGCTTCGTGGCTCGAGAACGGCGCCGGAAAGAATATGCGCGCCGACCTCGCTGCCCTTTTCGATCAGGCACACCTCGAGGTCGCGTCCGGCCTCTGCCGCAAGCTGCTTCAACCGGATCGCCGCTGACAGGCCGGAAGGGCCACCGCCAACGATCACGACATCGAATTCCATTGCTTCACGTTCCATTTTCGCACCCCTGCCCGTCTCCGATGCTGTCCGGGACTTTCATTTGTATTGCGGTTTCTGGCATTGTAAACGCGGTTTCTGGTTATATGGTAACGGGAACCGGCGCAACAGGTGCTTTTTTGGCGCAACCGGATTATCAGGAATTCGACGGAAAACGGCATGGCAGCGAATTCGCATGATCGAAAGGTGCTGATTGACCAGCTGGCATGGCAGCACGCCATGGGGATCGACGAGATCCTGCTCGATGTGCCGGCGCCGGACACGGCGTTGTCGATGTCGGCGCTTGTCGTACCGGCACCGGTATCGTCCGAACAGCTGTCACCGCCGCCAACAGCATCGCCACCATCAAAACAGATATCTCCGGCGAAACCGATATCTGCGGCACCGCCGGCTGACCCGCCGCTGGCCACCTCATCGCCGGCTGACCGCGCGGCAGCTCTTGCCGGCATCACCAGCCTCGAGGCGCTGCGCGACGCGCTGGAAACGCTTGACGGCTGCGCTCTCAAACATACCGCCAGCAACATGATTTTCGCCGATGGCAATCCCGGGGCGACATTGATGGTGATCGGCGATGTGCCGGGCCGTGACGAGGACCGGGTCGGCCTGCCACTTGTCGGCGCTGATGGCCAGCTCTTCGACCGGATGCTGGCCTCGATCGGCCTGTCCCGCGCCGATATCTACATGGCACCGCTGATCCCCTGGCGCCCACCCGGCAATCGTACGCCGACAGCCGAGGAAATGGCCCTTCTGCTCCCGTTCCTGTACCGCCATGTGCAGCTTGCCGCGCCGCAAATGCTTCTTCTTCTTGGCGGGGTCACGGCAAAGACAATCCTGCCACCGGGCGGCGGCATCCTGAAACTGCGTGGCCGCTGGCATGACATCGATTATGGTGACGGGATGGCACGGCCGACCCTCGCCACATTGCACCCGGCCTATCTGATCCGCTCGCCGGCGCAAAAGCGGCTTGCTTTTGCGGATCTGGTGGCTCTTGCCGGCAAACTCGGATAAGGTGCGGCCCCAATGATGGATGGAGCCGGACGAACGCCATGCGCATCGCGGTGCTGAAAACAATCCTGCCGGGCCTTCTGGCGCTGCTGATCTGGATACCGGCCATGTCGGCGCGGGCGGACGGGTCGCACCCCCTTCCCGCCCCGCTCAGCGAGTTTGACGTGGCGCAGTATCAGCGTCTGTTCCATCTTCAGGAAGTTGGCCGGATGAAACAGGCCACGCGCGAGATGTATCGCCTCGAGAACGATATCCTGCGCGGACATCTGCTGTCACAGCGCTACCTTCATCCGACGGCCTGGCGATCGACCTACCGGCAGCTGTCCTCCTGGTTGAAACTCTATAATGATCATCCCGATGCCAGCCGCATCTTCTGGCTGGCCAAAAAGCGTCGGCCGAAAAACACCGCCGCGCCGACTTCGCCCAAGCCCGGCTATCTGAACGGCTATGGTCTCAGCAGCGGCAGCAGCTACCGCCCGCGCATCCCGATGTATACCGGTGGCCGGGCCTCGCCGCGAACAACAAGACGGGTGGCCCGCGAGGTGCGGCGCGCCATTCGGCGCGGCTGGCCAAGCGGCGCGCTTGAAGTGGTCGAGAATGAGCGTAACCGCCGTTATCTCACGAAGCAGGAAGAGGGACAGCTTCGCGGCGAGATTGCGCATGCCTATTTCATTTTCGGTGTTGATGACAAGGCCATCCGGCAGGCCCGCCACGGCATCGGCGCGGCCCGCGACGGGGCTTTCATGGCTTATTGGGCTGGCGGGCTTGCCGCCTGGCGGAGTGGGCAGACCAAGCTTGCCGGCGCGTTTTTCCGCACGCTTGCCGACGATGACGAGCTGTTCCCGTCGCTTCGCAGCGCCGCCGCCTTCTGGGCGCATCGCGCGGAAATGCGCGAGGGCCGCCCGGACCAGGCGGTCCGTTACCTGAAGATCGCCTCGCGTGAGCTTCACAGTTTCTATGGCGTCATGGCGCGGCAGATTCTTGGCCAGGATTTCGACCTGACATTCGACCTGCCACGCTATGATGACGGCTTTCTTGACTGGGTCGCACAGCGCCCCGGTGGCCAGCGTCTGTTCGCGCTGTTGCAGATCGGCCGGGTCAATGATGCCGAGCGCGAGCTTCGCTATCTCTGGCCCGACATGCCGGAGACAATGCAGGAATCGGCGCTGCGATTCGCGATCGATCACGGTATGGCCGGCCTTGCCTATCGGGCCGGAGAGTTGCTGCGGCGCGACAAGGGGCGGATCTGGCTTGGTGCGATCTATCCGATTCCGCGCTATGACGTCGAATTCTCGGTCGATCAGGCGCTTGTCTGGGCGATTTCGCGACAGGAATCGGGCTTCAACCCGCGCGCGAAAAGCCGCGCCCGCGCCGCCGGACTGATGCAGATCATGCCATCAACAGCCTCCTTCGTGACCAACAACCGTGCCCTTCGTGGCCGTGACAAGCATCTGTTGCTGAACCCGCAACGCAATCTTGCCATTGGCCAGGCCTATATCAACAAGCTGTTGAACGAGCCGCTGATCGACCGGTCGATCGTGCGTCTTCTGGCGGCCTATAATGGCGGGCCCGGCAATCTGCGGAAATGGCTGGCGCGGATCGACCATCAGGATGATCCATTCCTGCTGATCGAATCGATTCCGGCGCGCGAGACCCGCCATTACATCAAGAATGTGATCAGCAACCTTGCCCTTTATCGCATGCAGCTTGGCGAGCCGGCTCCCGAGCTGCGCGAACTGGCCGCGGGTGGCCATGGCCGATTTGTTTCGCTGTTCACACCGCAGATGCTAAACTCCAACGATGCGCCCTGACGCCTGTCCGCGAGGAAGACCCTGATGTCACGCAACACCGATCGCCTCGACATGTCTGCTCCTTTCCAGCCGGTCAATATCGCGGTGATGACCGTCTCCGACACACGAACACCCGATGATGACCGGTCGGGGGACCTGCTGGCCTCGCGGATAGAGGAGGATGGTCATGTTCTGGCCGCGCGGATGATCGTGACCGATGACGTGGACAGGATCATCGCGCAGCTTCGCGACTGGATTGCCGACAAGGCCATCGATGTGGTGATCACGACCGGTGGCACCGGGCTGACCGGCCGTGACAGCACGCCGGAAGCCTTTGCCAAGGTGGTGGAAAAGGACATCCCAGGCTTTGGCGAGCTGTTCCGCTACCTGTCCTTCGCCAAGATCGGGACCTCGACCGTGCAGTCGCGCGCGCTCGCCGGGGTCGCCGGCGGCACCTACATGTTCGCCCTCCCGGGCTCGCCATCGGGATGCAAGGATGGCTGGGATGACATTCTGCGCTACCAGCTGGATATCCGTCACCGGCCCTGCAATTTCGTCGAGATCATGCCACGCCTGACCGAATCCGCCTCGACCCGCCGTACCGGCTGATGCCCGATCTGACGATCGAGTCCGGCTTTGCCGGCCCGGTGATCGGCATTGACGAGGCTGGTCGCGGCCCCTGGGCCGGGCCGGTGACCGTTGCCGCCTGCTGGCTCGATGCGCGCGCGCTGTCGTCGCTTGTGCCGGGGCTCGATGATTCCAAGAAACTGACCGCCGCGCAGCGGGAAACCTTCCACGCCATCCTCACGGCGCCGCCACATCTCCACACCGTTCTCTCGGTTCCCGTCGAGACGATTGACCGGGACGGGATTCTGAACGCCACCCTCGCCGGCATGGCCGAGGTGGCGCAGGCGCTTGCCGGGCGGCTCAGGGATGCGGGCGTTGGCGAGGTGGCGCAGGTTCTGATCGATGGCAACCAGATGCCGCCGCTCACACTGCCGGCGCAGACGGTGGTGAAGGGTGATTCGCGAAGCCTCAGCATTGCCGCCGCGTCGGTGATCGCCAAACATGAACGCGACCGGATCATGAAGGCCCTTGCCGCCACTTTCCCGGGCTATGGCTGGGAGACCAATATGGGATACGGCACAAAAGCGCATCAGCGGGGACTTGCATCGCTTGGCGTCACACCGCATCACCGGCGCAGCTTCGCGCCGGTCCGCCGCGCCATTTCGGCCTCATCCTGACGGCCACGAAGGCGTGGCCATGACCGCGACACAGCAGCGGAAATTGTTAACAAACCGTATCGTGCACGCGGTCCGGGCATGGAACTTGCACCATTCCCCACACTAGATAATCAGCCCTTCGCAGGGTCTTACACCAGATATTGTGATGGCGTGAAAAGCCGCATACCGGTGGTTGACTTGCGAGGGGTTTGCTCGTCTTGTTGTGAAGACAACACGCTGAAAGAAAGAGAAAAACGGGTGGCAGGCGTAAAAAAGAACATGATCATAGAAGGGAATTGCCTTGAGGAGCTGAAACGCCTCCCAACGGCCAGTGTGGACCTCGTCTTCGCCGACCCTCCCTACAATCTGCAGCTTGGTGGCAACCTGACGCGGCCGGACCATTCGGCCGTCGACGGTGTTGATGATTCCTGGGACAAGTTTGATTCCTTCGCCGCCTATGACCGGTTTTCGGAGGCCTGGCTTGCCGAGGCGAGGCGTGTCCTGAAACCCGATGGTGCGCTCTGGGTCATCGGCAGCTATCACAATATCTATCGTCTTGGCCGGATTCTGCAGGATCTCGATTTCTGGATTCTGAACGATGTCGTCTGGCGCAAGACCAACCCGATGCCGAATTTCCGGGGGCGCCGCTTTACCAACGCGCATGAAACGCTGATCTGGGCGGCCCGCTCGCAGACCTCGCGCCATACATTCAATTACGAGGCCATGAAGGCGCTGAACGATGATGTGCAGATGCGCTCGGACTGGGAGCTGCCGATCTGTACCGGCGCCGAGCGGCTGAAGAGTGACGGGCGCAAGGCGCATCCGACACAGAAGCCGGAATCGCTTCTGGCGCGTGTGTTGCTTGCCTCGACCAACCGCGGTGATATCGTTCTGGACCCGTTTTTTGGCAGCGGCACCACCGGCGCCGTGGCCAAACGCCTGAACCGCAACTTCATCGGGATCGAGCAGGACCCGGCCTATGCGGCGCTGGCCCGTGAACGCGTCGCGGCGGTAACACCGATTGCCTCGCCGGACCTTCTCGCCACCGAGCCGAAGCGGGCCAAGCCGAAGGTACCGTTCGGCAGCCTGGTCGAGCGCGGCCTGATCAAGCCGGGTGACGTGCTGTTCGACAGCAGGAAACGGTTCACGGCGCGGGTCCGTGCCGATGGCTCGCTGGTAACCGATGGCAAGGAAAGCGGATCTATCCACAGCCTTGGCGCGAAGCTGCAGTCGCTTCCTTCCTGCAATGGCTGGACCTTCTGGCATGTCAGCCGCGATGGCAGGGATGTGCTGATTGACAGTTTCCGTGACGAGGTCCGCGCTGCCAACCGAAAGGACGGATAAGCCGCTAGCGCCGGGGCATCACCACCCAGCCGGCAAGCAGCAGCAGGATGACGATCGCCATGCCGGCGCGATCGCTGCCGGTCGTGGTGACAAGCACCCCGTAGATGAACGGCCCGACAAAGCTTGTCGCCTTTCCCGAGAACATCATCAATCCGAAAAGACTGGCCCGCTGGTCGGGCGGGGCGCGGCGCGCGACCCAGGCGCGGGCCGATGATTGCAGCGGCCCGATAAACAGGCCAAGCGTGGCCCCGGCAGCCCAGAAGACGGCCTCGCCGGGCGCCAGGATGGCGACCAGCCCCAGCGCCGCCAGCGCCAGCAGACATAGTCGCATGACCCGCAGTGACCCGAATCTGTCATCCGCCATGCCGCCAAGCGCCGCGCCAATGCCGGCCGTGACATTCAGGATGATTCCGAAGACAAGAACCATGGTCTGGGAAAAGCCGAAGACCGTGGCGGCATAGATCCCGCCAAAGGCGAACAGTGTTACCAGCCCGTCCGCGAACAGCATCCGTGCCAGCAGGAAGCGCGGCATGCCCGGGATCGACATGGCGACCCGCAGGCTGTGTTTCAGGCTGGCAAGGAAAGGTTCATGCGAGCGGACTGGTGGTGGTGCCGGCACATGGATGAACAGCGGCACGGCGAACAGAACAAGCCACAGCGCGGCGAAACACATGGTGATCCTGATATGGCCGGCATCGTCGGTACTGACACCGAATGCCGGCTGATCGGGAAGAACGAACAGCAGCAGGACGATCACCAGCGCGATGATGGCGCCGGCATAGCCAAGGCCCCAGGCAAGCCCGGAGGCCCGCCCGAATTCATCCTCGCGCGCGACGGATGGCAGCATCGCGTTGTAAAAGACAAAGCTGATTTCCATCGCGAAGATCGACAGGGCCGACAGGCCCAGCGCCAGCATGGCGAAGGACGGGTCGGGTTCGACAAACCACAGGCCCGCGGTGGCCAGCGCGCCAAGGGCCGTGGTGACGCCAAGGCACAGTCTGACAGCACCGCGCGCATCGGCAAGCCGGCCAAGAAAGGGCGCCGCCACGGCGACGACAAGGGCGCTTGCCGAGGTCATCCAGGCCCAGGCGGCGGTGCCACCCTCGGGCATCACGGCGGTGGTGAAGAAAACGGAAAAGATGAAGGTGGCGTGAAGCGTCGGAACGGGCGAGCTTGCCCAGTCATAGAGCGACCAGGCGATCAGCCGGCGGCTGAGGCGCATGCCTTTCCTCCCGTGAAGCGTCGCGCCAGCCTGTTGTCCGGCGCTAGAATTGGTAGGTTTGCAGGGCCGCCACCGGGCAGTCAAGACGTTGCCGACCATTCAGGCCGGTCAGTTCGATGACACAGACGGCCCCGGCAAGGACGCCGCCGCACTGGCCAACAAGCCGCGCCGCCGCATCCAGTGTGCCGCCGGTGGCCAGAAGATCGTCGCACAGAACCACGCGCCGGTCACGAAGCTGGCGACTTGCCTGAATCGACAGCCGCGCCTCGCCATATTCCAGCGCGTAGGAATGTTCGACCAGCTCGCCGG
>JAYQDX010000052.1:0-2287 GCA_038138545.1 Rhodobiaceae bacterium
CACCCCTTCCGGACATTGTCTGACCGATGCCGACCCGGCCGGCCCCGCCCCAGCCTCGTGCGGCGGGCGATGTTCCTTGTCTGGACGCGGTTTTACGCCGCCTCCCAGAACGGCTTGCCGGATTCGAGGGTCAGGATCCCGGCGATCTCGTCTCGGTTGGCAAGCAGCCTGCCGCTGCCATCAATCCATTTGCCGGTCCCATAATTCTGCCGAGGATCCTGCCAACAATTCTGCCAATGATCCTGCCACCGGGTTTGCCTTGGTCTGTTCCTGTGGCGATATCCGGTCATGACGGCCCGCATCGATTGTGCCGTCGCATGTGTTCATATGGCCGGTCAATCGCGCCCCGCGATGGCGGCGTATCGTGATAGTGAGAGATGTTGGGACAGGCTGATGCGGTGCCTGTCTTCAGTTGTCGCCGCCTGCCGCGAGAAGCGCCTTGGCCGGGCCGATCCGCGGATAAAGCTCCTCGTCTTCCGGCGTCTTCGCCTTGAAGCTTCCCATGACCAGTTCCTGCTTGGCGATCGAGAAGATCTTCGAATAGGTCAGGTAATGCTCGATGATCTGGTCGATTTCCTTGGAGACCTTGGCGGCGTCAGGCTGGAAAATATATTCCCGCTCGATGCCCGCCCGGATCTGCTGCCCGGTCTGGCTCTTCACCCCGAACAGTGCTTTTTCCAATTGCTGCTGCTTGGCGATGGTGGTTGATTTCAACTCCAGCATGGCATTCATCGACAGCGGCGGCAGCGGTACCGTGACCTTGCTGGCGGCGGCATCGTGATGCACCGTCTCGAATCCTTTGTCGTTCTTGATGATCTCGATCAACTGCCTTGTCACTTCCTGATTCAGCGAGATGATTTCGATCCGGTCCATGAAGGCCGATACCTCGATATAGTCCAGAAGACGCCGACTTTTCTTTTCAAGCATGACCCGATCCGCATGGAGCATGGTCCTGTATTCATCGTGCGAGCCAAGCTCCTTCAATTCCTTCACAAAGGTGATGAAGCGGTCACGGGCCCGCGATTCGAAGGAGTCGCTGTAGCTGCGCAACTCGGCGGTGTCGGTATACAGAAAGTCGTTGAGGGTTTTCTCGTCCATAGCTGGAACACACGTATAATTGCCCAAAGTCCGCAAAGACGATAGGAATCTTGAACCGATACTTCAAGGAATTTTATGATAAAATTATGGTTGCGATGCAGGTGGCGTATCGGGCTATTTCTGGGATGCCCTGAACGCCCGTACATACCCAGATACGGATTTTGACCTGTCCGGGTCGTACCTGCAGCGCAATTCGTTGTTACAAAAGGCGCCGGCGCTGTTGTAGATCGCGACAAAGGTTTTGTTGGCGCCCGTATAAACGCAGATCTGCTTTTTCCGGTAGGTTTGGCGGGTGGCCAATCTGCAGGTGGTCATTCGCGGCTTTTCGGTCAGGCCTTGCCATAATTTCTGCATTTCGATGAAGCCAAGCCCGATGCCGGAGGCTTTCTCCGAAGCAGCCGCCGGGGTTGCCAAGGTGACCCCATATACCAGCGCGCCCACAGCAATCGCTCGCATCAGCGAGGCCAGCCGCACGTTCACACCAACATGGGCCATCCATAAAGCAGACACCGTCATGGCGAGGTCCTTCACTGAAACTTCATGATTGACTGCAGAAAATAATGGTTTTGCCGGTCACAACCAGATCAAAAAGTGTCTTTGTGTTTTAGGTGAATTTCACATGGTCATAATATGTTAAAATGTTAATTTCTTCCGTTGCGATGTTTTTTGAATGGTCTGTCGAGGTTGTGTTGTCGCCCTTGAGCCAGTCGCCGGACTACGCCACGATAGTGTCTCCTTACACTGAGAGAGTATCTCGCCTTCGGGAGGTTTGAGGATGAAAGTGGTTGTCATAGGGGCGGGCCATGCAGGTGTCGCCTTTGTCGATGCGATGCGCCGGAACGGGTTTGCCGGCGAGTTGACAATGATCGATCGGCTGGCCGGCCTTCCCCTTGAGCGCCCGCCGCTGTCAAAAGCCTTTCTTCTGGCTGAAGATGGAGACGAGGACGGGTTCGCGCTGCGCGCGCCGGGCTGGTTTGCGGACAGTCGGATCACGCTGCTGACCGGGCGGGATATCGCCGGACTCGATGTCGATGCGAACCGTATGACGCTCGATGATGGCAGCGTCCTGTCCTATGACAGGCTGGTTCTGGCGACCGGCGCGACGCCGCACCGTCTTCCGGGCACGGCGGGACTGGCCGGGGTGTTTGTTCTGCGCGACCCTGATGATGCACGACACCTGCGTGCGGCG
>JAYQDX010000052.1:2387-15769 GCA_038138545.1 Rhodobiaceae bacterium
GCGTGCGGCGCGCTCGGTGCTGATCATCGGCGGCGGATATATCGGTCTGGAGGTTGCCGCAAGCCTGACAAAGGCTGGCAAGGTGGTGACCGTGATCGAGGCCGCGCCGCGCCTTCTTTCCCGTGTCGCCAGCCCGCCTGTCTCGGCGTTCTTCGCGGCCCGCCACGGCGATGAAGGTGTGGATATCGTCACCGGGTCATCGGTGACGGCCATCCGGCATCATGATGACAGCTTTGTCGGTGCCACGCTGGCAGATGGTCGCCATGTCGATGCCGACATGCTGGTGGTCGGCATCGGTGTCGCGCCGAATACCGGGCTCGCCACACAGGCTGGCCTGACGGTCCAGAACGGCATCGTCACCGACAGCACCATGCGGACAAGCCGGCCCGACATCTATGCCATTGGTGACGGCGCGTTTGATGCCGACAATGGCCATGGCGTGCGCATTGAATCGGTTCACAATGCGCGGGAACAGGCCGAGCGGGCGGCCGCCGCCATCACCGGCAATGACGCGCCGCGTCGCCAGGCACCTTGGTTCTGGTCCGACCAGTATGATGTGAAACTGCAATCCGCCGGGGTGCTGCCGGTCAATGACCCGGACCTTTGTCATGTGCAACGTGCCGGCCGTCGCGCGGGAGGGTTTTCGGTATGGAGTTTTGTTGGCGAGAACCTTGTCGCGGTGGAGGCCGTCGGCGATCCGGCAGCCTATGTGCTTGGCAAGACCTGCCTCGAGCGCCGGCGCGCGCCACACCCGTCGCAGCTTGTCGATGCCGGTTTTGACCTGAAGGCTTTTGTCGCGGACAAATCGGTTGCCTGAGCCCGACCTTCGGAGGCACATTCAAATTCCTGAGCAACCCGGGAGCGTCGTATAATGCATTACGCCGGACGAATCACATCCAACCAGCCTGCGCGCGTCGACATGCGCAGTGACACGGTGACCAGACCGACCGAGGGCATGCGTGCCGCGATGATGGCGGCCGAGGTTGGCGATGATGTCTATGGCGATGATCCGACGGTCAATGCGTTGCAGGACAAGGCCGCCGCCTTGCTTGGCAAGGAGGCCGCGCTGCTGATGTCGAGCGGCACGCAGGGCAATCTCTGCGCGATGATGGCGCATTGTCAGCGCGGTGAGGAAATCCTCACCGGCAATGACTACCATGTCTTTGTCGATGAGGCCGGCGGCGCCTCGGTTCTTGGCGGCATCATGTTCGCCCCGATGCCGGTTGCCGATGATGGCGGGATCGACCCGGCCGATATTGACCGCACGGTCAAGCCCGAAGATGAGCATTGCGCCATCTCCCGTCTGCTGACACTGGAAAATACCTGGCATGGGCAGGTCGTTCCGCTGGCCAGGATCAACGCCGCCGCCAGCCGTGCGCGGGACCATGGGCTGCTGGTGCATTTTGACGGCGCCAGGCTGATGAATGCCTGTGTGAAGCTTGGCATATCGCCCGCCGAGATGCTGGCCGAGGTTGATTCCGTCTCGCTCTGCCTGTCAAAGGGGCTTGGTGCGCCGGCCGGCAGCATATTGGCAGGTTCCAGGGAAATGATCAGACGGGCCCACCGGGTGCGCAAGCTTGTCGGCGGCGGCATGCGCCAGGTGGGCATTCTGGCGGCGGCCGGCATCTATGCTCTTGATCACCATATCGACCGGCTTGCCGAGGATCATGCCAACGCGCTGCGCCTTGCCGAAAGGTTGGCGAACATCCCGCAGATCACGGTCAATCCGGCCGAGGTTGAGACCAACATGGTCTTTGCCGGGCTGCCCGATGGCGCGGCGCCGCCGCTGCAGGCGCATCTTCGTGACCGGGGAATTTTGATCAATCGTGGCGCACCGCAGATCCGCCTTGTCACGCATCTTGACTGTGGTGCTGATGAAATCGACCTGTTGGTCGAGGAGGTACAGGGCTTTTTTGCCTGAACAGCGTCACACAACGACGCAATAGGGACATAATTGAGGCGCCGGATGCGCACACTGCCGACGATGGTTTTATCAAGGAGTGTTGCCATGTCGATCACGCTCTCACTCGGGCCCCGCGTGCGCAAAAGCCCGTATTTTGAATCGGCGCGTGCCGCCGGCCTCGCTGCCGCCAGTGTCTATAACCACATGTATATGCCGACCGGCTATGGTGATCCGGCTGCCGAGTATGACCGGCTGATCAATGGTGTCGCGATGTGGGATGTCGCGGTCGAACGACAGGTGGCCCTGAAGGGGCCGGACGCGCTGGCGCTGGCGCGCTATTTGACTCCCCGCAACCTTGACGGGCTTGTTATCGGCCAGGGGAAATATGCCCCGCTATGCAATTTCGAGGGCGCCGTGATCAACGATCCGGTGCTGCTGCAGGTCAGCGAGGACGAAATCTGGCTGTCCATCGCTGACAGCGATATCAAGCTGTGGGCTGCCGGCATCGCCGGTGCGCGCGGCATGGATGTCAGCGTGTTCGAGCCGGATGTCTCGCCACTTGCCATCCAGGGGCCGAAAGCTGTTGAAGTTGTCGCGTCGCTTTGCGGCGACTGGGTGCGCGATCTCCGCTATTTCGCCTTCAGATCGCATGAGATCAACGGCATCCCCATGATCGTTGCCCGGTCGGGATGGTCAAAACAGGGCGGGTTCGAGTTCTATCTTCAGGATGGTAGCCGCGGTGATGAGCTGTGGACGCTTGTGGCCGAGGCCGGAAGCTCCTATGGCATCGGCCCCGGAACGCCGAACTATATCGAACGGATCGAGAGCGGCCTGATTTCCTATGGCGCCGACACCGATGATGCGTCGAATCCGTTCGAGCTCGGTCTTGGCAAATTCATTGATATCGATCAGGCGCATGATTTTGCCGGCAAGCAGGCATTGCACGCCCTGCGTGAGGCCGGTGTGACGCGCCGGTTCATGGGGCTGCTGATTGATGGAGATCCGTTCGCCGGTACGAATGAAGCGCCGTGGCAACTCACCTGGCGCGGCGGTGACGATGCCGGTTACGCAAGCGCGTCTGCCTATTCGCCACGCGTGAAATCCAATATCGCGGTGGCGATGGTGCGAAGCGAGGTCATAGAGGCCGCGGCGCCGGTAAAAGTTCACACCGGCGCCGGCGACCTTGATGCCAGAGTTGTCGAATTGCCTATCATCTAGGCGGAACGACGCCCTTTTTTGGTCAGTCGATAACCGCCAGATCGACGGCGGCGAGTCTGCCATTGCGTTGTTCAGCCAGTTCGTAGGTTACACGCTGGCCTTCATTTAGTCCGGTCAGGCCCGAATTCTGCACGGCAGTGATATGCACGAACACATCATTGCCCTCATCATCCGGGTTGATAAAGCCATACCCCTTCTGGGTATTGAACCATTTCACAGTGCCTTGTGACATTCCAATAGTCTCCCTTTGTCACGCCCCGCCGCCTTGGGCGTCACATCTTCGCTTTTGATATGAGGCAACTGCTCGCACGGTAATCAGAACCCACATCTTCGACGGCGGTCACTATGAGGGACTCTAACGGAAATATTGTCAATCCGGTAACCTGCGGCAAAAGGTGCGCCCTTTGCCGGCATCCACAAACTTGTGACCGCCATGTTGCAGCCTTCTGTATAACTGGTCGCCACGCTGTGTATTGTCACCACAGCGCGGCAGGCCGCTGATGGGTCGAAAACACAGGGAGTTGGTGGAATGTTGAATGCCCGGGGTCTGGTTTGCGCTGTTCTGGCACCTCTGTTGTGGGGCTTCGTTCCCATCTATATCAGCTTGCTTGGTGAGGCCGATGGGCTGGAAATCGTTGTTCATCGCGCCTTGTGGTCAGGGGTGATCCTGCTGGTGCTTGTTATATTGGCGCCATCCCTGACCGGCGGATTGCGGGCGGTGCGCACGGCGCTTTCGACATCAAGACTGCGGCTTGGATTTGCCCTGACCTGCGGACTTGTGACATTCAACTGGGTGATTTTCGTCTATGCTGTTCAGGCGCGGCTGCTCTTCGAGGCGGCGCTTGGCTATTTCATCTATCCGCTGCTCACCGTCATGCTGGGCATGTTGTTGCTTCGCGAACGGCTTGACCGCTGGGCATGGGTCGCCATTTTCGTGGTTTTTGCCGGAGTGGCGCTCAAGGCTGCGAATGTCGGAGGTCTGCCATGGGTGGCGTTGGCGCTTGCGGTGTCGTTCGGGCTCTACGGCGTCATCCGCAAACGGATGGGCATCGATCCGCTGATCGGTATTTTCATCGAGACCGTCATGCTGATGCCGCTGTCGGTCCTGTATCTATGGTGGCAGCACAGCACCGGCGCGGCCATCTTCTTTGGCGGTGGTGCGGTGAATGTCATGCTGGCGATCTTCTTCGGCGTGATCACCGTGGTGCCACTGATACTCTATCATGCCGGCAACCGGGCGCTGCCAATCACCGTGTCCAGCTTGCTGTATTATATCAACCCGACCACCCATATGGTGGTCGGGCTGGTATATTTCCGGCTGTCCATTCCGTTATGGGAATGGGCGGTGTTCGGACTGATCTGGTCTGGGCTTGTCGTCTATTTTTCAACCAGAGAGCGTGAATCGAAACGCCGTTCGCCTGCCTAGTCGATCACCCGGGCCGACACGATCTGGTCCGGTGATGCCGGCGGCTCGCCGGGCGTGATGTTGTAGACATTTTCCATGCCGCGCTCGACCTGACCCCAGACAGTGTACTGGCCGGTCAGATGGCCACAGCCATCGAAACAGATAAAGAACTGGCTGTCGGCCGAATTCGGATTCATCGCCCGCGCCATTCCGACGGTGCCGACCTTGTATTCATAATCACTGAATTCGGCGTCCAGATTCTGGCCCGACCCGCCCATGCCGGTACCCTGCGGATCGCCGGTCTGCGCCATGAAACCGGGGATCACCCGGTGGAAGATGATGCCGTCATAAAACCCGTCATTGGCAAGCTCGGTGATGCGTGCGACATGGTTCGGTGCAAGGTCCGGCAGGAGTTTGATTTCAACCTGACCCTTGGTGGTTTCAAGAAGCAGGGTTGATCCGGTGTCCGATGTGGCTGGTGTGCTCATGGTGATAAAACTGGCTCCAAGTAAGGTCAGAAAGAGATGTCGCATGTGAGGTTCCCGGCACAGGCTAGGTTTGTTGATAAAAGGGAGGATCAGAACAGCGCGTCGATCTGTTCGTCTGACAGGTTGCCCGGTACGACGGTAATCGGCACCCGGCAATTTGCCGCGCCCTTCGCCATCATGAAGGTGATCAGCGGGCCGGCTGTTTCGGACTGGGTGTCGGCGCCCAGAACAAGCAGGCTGATCTGTGTTTCCTCGTCGATCAGGGCGAGAAGTTCCTCGCGGACATCGCCCTCCCGAACATAAAGCACCGGCATCTCGCCGGTAAGTTGTTGGGCATAGGTGGCATGGATGGCCATGTTGGCCTCGGCCTCCTCACGCGCCTCGGCGCGCATCAATTCGCCGACACCGGCCCAATATTCAAATTCAGCCGGGGCGATGCAGTACATCAATCCAACCTTGCCGCCGATGGCGCTGGCCCGGCCGCAGGCGAAGCGCAGCGCGTGATGCATCTCCTCGGACTCATCGACAACGACAAGGAAAAGGGGGTCTTTCTTGGCCATTGATCCACTCTCCTGTTGGTTTGCCCTGCCTGCTGACGGCATTACTTGCGGCGGAACGCCGCCGCGGCAAGCCAGCCTGAGGCCACCGCGAAGATAATTGCAAAGATACCGTACAGTGCGGAATAGTCATGCGCGAAGCGAAATATCAGCGCGCTGAGCCCGGCTTTTCTGACATTCATGTCGGTTGCCCGTTCGCTCAATGCAACGCCGTCACGGAAATGCAGCACCCTCACCCTGTAATCGCCCGTCGGGATGTTGCTTGGCAGCGAAAGGCTTGCCCGGAACAGCATATCCTGCTGCGTGACAATCGAGGATGGCAACACCTGCCACAGCCCGTTTGCCTCCATGTTGCGCCGCAAATTGTTCCGCTGTTCCGGATTGCCCGCGATGGTCGCGCCGGATGAGGCCGATGTGCCGCCACCATGACCATTGCCGGAATCATCTCTGCCACTCGTGAAACTCAGCCCCCCCGACAATGGACCAACTGTGGCATTGCCGAGGGCCTGTTCATTGGCAATTGACGACAACTCGTCGGTGGCGAAAACGTGATAGAAGCTTGGCGCCTCTTGCCATATCTTTGTTTCGACATTGACCCAGATGCCAGCCCGCTTGGCCTTGCGACGCTGGATGATGTCGGTTGCCGGCCCCTGTACCACCAGAATGATGTCATCGCCGGGCATGCCCTCATAAGCGCCGAACAGCAGAAGTTCGGTACCGTGATAGCTGCTCGTGATATCAACGCGGCTGTCAGACAGGTCCGCCACGATCTGTTTTGGCGCGGCCATTGCCGGTCCCGCCAGAAGCATCACCAGACCGATCAGCGCGGGTGCCACTGTCCTGTGTGCTGCCTGCCAGTACATCATCGCACAAGCTCCACCGACAGCAGATCCTCCGGCCGGACCACAAGGTCGTAGCCGATCTTCACACAGACGGCCAGGACGAGAAGCGCCAGCAGGCCGCGAAGCTGTTCGCCGCGAAGCAGGGCACCGGCACGGCTGCCGAACTGCGCGCCGACCACCGCGCCGAACAGCAGCAGGCCGGCCAGCAGGAAATCGACTGTCTGTGTCTGGATTGACTGCAGCAATGTGACGTTGGCGGTCACGAAAATGATCTGGAACAGCGAGGTGCCAACAACAACCGAAGTCGGCATGCCGAGAAGATAGATCATGGCCGGTACCATGATGAAACCGCCGCCAACACCCATGATCGCGGCGAGGATGCCGACAAACGCCCCGATGGCAAGGGGCAGTAGGGCGCTGATATAGAGTTTCGAGCGCCGGAAGCGCATCTTCAGCGGCAGGCCGTGAAGCCAGTTATGCTGATGCAGCTTGCCACGGGCCGCCCCGGGTGTGCGCGAACGGATGATGGTGCGAAGGCTCTCGGTGAGCATCAGCGCGCCGATGATGCCGAGAAACACGACATAGGACAGCTGGATGACAAGATCGATCTGACCGATGTCGCGCAGGAAAGAGAACAGCGCGACACCGAGTGTCGAGCCGATCATGCCGCCGGCCATCAGAATTGCCCCCATCTTGAAATCGACATTGCCGCGGCGCATGTGTGCCAGCACACCGGATACCGACGAGGCGACGATCTGGTTGGCTTCCGTGGAAACCGCCACTGCCGGCGGAATGCCGAAGAAAATCAGCAGTGGTGTCATCAGGAACCCGCCACCGACCCCGAACAGACCGGACAGAAACCCAACGCCACCACCAAGTCCGATGATGATCCCGATATGCATCGAAACTTCGGCGATTGGCAGGTAAATATACATGATCTATGGCCTGGAAAGGCAGGGCTGACGTCAGCGTGGATGGAACAAATGTATGAATAGCAGAAGGATGCGGTCATGTCGCCTGTGAATACGACGCGCAATGTCCCGCACCGGAAATTTCCGGCAGGAGCTTGTGTCTGAACGTCGTGGCGTAACTTTTTAGTGGAGCAGTGTAGCAGACGGGCGCGGTCGGTTGCCTGAAGGTACGTGGCGAGAGGCGGGCCAGCCGCCGGCGCGGGAAATCAGTGACGGGTGCGTTTCATCACCGGATCATCATCATACAGATGCCCGAGGAGGCGCAGGATCCGCAGGACATCGGCATCATTGATTGAGTAATAGATGGTCTGTGACTCGCGTCGTGTCTTCACAATGTTCGCGCGGCGAAGGCGGGCCAGATGCTGGGAGAGGGCGGACTGGCTCAAAGATGACATCACCCCCTCAAGTTCGGATACCGACCGTTCCCGCCCGTCCGAAAGCTCATTCAGAATGCGCATCCGTTTTGCGTTGCCCATTGCGCGCAGGATGGTCGTCAGTTTTGACTGTTCACCCTCTATATCTGGAAGCCGCGCCATTAAGCCCTGTCTCCTTCTGGGGTGATGGCTTCCCGGTCGATGGCGGCCTCAGACCGGCGCATCGGACCGGTGTATCAGACCGCATGCATCAGACCGCATGTCGGGATGACCGCCGACCCTCATGGTTCAGGGGACAGCCTGCTTGCGATGAAAATCGACAGGCGTGACAACCGCCATGCCATTTCCCGGTCCCCCGTGATTTGACATAAATTATCATTGGATAGTTATCAAAATGTTAAATTAAAAAAACAAAATGTACTTTTTTGTAAAAATTTCGATAAATTTTTCGAGTATAAGCGGGCAGTCAGCGCGACAGATTGTTCTTTAAGGCTGTCTGACGTTTTGCCATCCGCCTGTCGTCAGATAATGACCAGGTCGGGGCTCTCCAAAAGTTCGGCGGTTGTCAGAACGCGGTAATTGCTGGGCCTTTCGCCGGCGGGAGTGATAGGGTAGATGAAACGCTGGAACGGTCGCATTGTGCCGCCATGAAGCCTCAGAAACCCGTGCTGAAACAGCGGCGCCTGAACGGCCAGTGCCGTCTCATAGATGATCGAAAGCCATCGCCAGGGGGATGAGCCGGTAATGTCATCAAGCGGGGTGCCGGGCCTGGGCCCGGGACTCGGCCAGACATGCTCGGGCGGGATTGCCAGATAATAGAGCCGCATCGACCGGTTCTGGCCCACCGAGACAAGATTGTCGATATCGGCGGCGCTGGCCTTCATCAGGGCCGACGGCGCATCATCACCGGCAAGCTTGAGACTTGCCAGCTTCAGCAGGTTTTCCGACTGCAGCATGGATGGCGCGTGCAGGTCACTGAAAAGTTCGATGTTGCTCATGAACAACGATTCATTCGCCCGTTCGATGATGCCGACCGCCTGCAGAGCGATGCGATGGCAGGCCTGCCGCCGGGTCAGATCTTCATGCCGCCGGTCCGTCGCTTCGAGGGTCATTCTGAATTCGGGGTCAAGGGCGCGCAGGGAACGCAGGAGTTGAACCAACGCCTTTTCGCTGACCTTGCGGTGTAACGAGACCGTGAAGCTGCCATTGACGCGGCGTGCCAACACGCCGCCCTCCGGAGGCGCCGTTCCGGTGCTTGCCTTTGTTATGCCGCCGCGGGTGATGGCAATCTGCGAACGCATGGGGCTCCCGTCATATTTCCTGTGATAGCTTGGCGCGGATCCGTGGCGTGATTCGGGTCTGGGCGTGATTCAGGTCTGGGCGTGATTCGTGTCTGTGATGCGAGATCGGTTTTGCAGGGAAATACAGCTTCAGATCGCCAGATAAGTACCCGCTTGCGATCATTCTGGCAGAGGTAGGTTAACAACCCGTCAATTTCTGGAAGAAAAATGTGATCCCGGCGGAAAAGCTTGCGTGACTGGCCGAAAGGGGTGGTTTTTTGTGTCATTGAGGCCGGAACGCCTGTCTGTCTGTATGTCTGTCTACCGAAAATTCGATTTCGGCAATGTCGCTTTGCCGCGCTTCACGCTAGACTGTTTCCATGAAGCGAAGGACCGAAACTCAGACAGACGCCGGAGCGGCCGATGCGGCGCAGGGAGACGGCGCCGATATGCTGCGCGACGTGCGACGCCCGGCGCCACAGGAATTCGACATCCGGATCGCCGCCGACGGAAGCTGGTATCATGAAGGGGGACTCATCGCCCGCCAGGCGCTGGTGAAACTGTTTGCGAGCGTGCTGCGCCGCGAGCCGGATGGCAGCTACTGGCTTGTCACGCCGGTTGAACGCGGGCGGATCGACGTGGATGATGTGCCGTTCATTGTCATTTCGGCTGAATGTGAGGGTGAAGGACAGAACCAGACGATCAGGCTGCAGAGCAATGTGGGGGACGAGTTCAGTCTTGGCCCCGACCATCCGCTTGTCATGCGTCGCCCACCGGACGGCGATGATTTTCGCCCCTATGTGACGGTGCGGCCGGGCCTTGAGGCGCGCGTCGCGCGTCCGGTGTTCTATGAGCTTGCCGCGCGCGCTGTTGAGGGGCCGGAGGGGCCGAGCGGTATCTGGAGTGCCGGCACATTCTTCAGCCTCGAAGGGGAGTCGGCATGACACAGGCGCTGCCGACACCACCACTCGCGGCGACAGGGCTGAACCCGATCCCGACGCGACTTCGCAGCGATGCCGGCAGGCCGGCGGCAGTGCTTGTCGGGCTGATGGCCGATGCGTCGGGATGGCAGATCATCATGACCGAGCGCGCGGCGCATCTGGCGCATCATGCCGGACAGATCAGCTTTCCCGGTGGCAAGGTGGATGAATCCGACACAACGCTTGTGGCGACGGCGCTGCGAGAGGCGGATGAGGAAATCGCCCTGCCGGCGACAGAGGTGGAAATCCTCGGCGGGCTCGATCCGGTATCAAGCCCGGTCGGTTTCATCGTGCAGCCGGTCGTTGGCATTGTCGCGCCACAGGTCAACCTTCAGGCCTGCCCGGATGAGGTGGCGCGGATCCTGATCCTGCCGCTTGCCGATCTGATCAGCCCGCCACGCCACCGCCGTGAAAGCTATATCCGTGAGGGTCGTCGTCGCGAAGTCTGGGTGATTGATCATCCCGACCATCATATATGGGGTCTGTCGGCCGCAATCATCGTCGATCTGGCGGCGCGCGTCGCGATGTCGCCGCAGATGACCGGCACCCGAATGGCCGCACCACGAAGAGGAGCCTGACCATGCGTCGCTATCTCATCATCGCCATCGCCATTCTTGCCGCCATTCTGGTGATGAGTCTGGTCAAATGGTGGCAGGCGCGCCGTGCCAAAGCCCGCGGCGAGACGGTGACGCCGGGCGCGGGGATCGAAATCTCGCACGTCATCGGCGCTCTTGTCGGGCTGGCGGTGTTCTTTGTCGGCGCGGTGTTGCTGGAAACCGGCGCGTCGAAACCCGGCACGACATACCAGCCGGCACAGATCAAGGATGGCAAGATTTCCGCTGGCGGCTTCAATGGCAGCACCGACGATGGAAACTGACGAGTTTTCTGGCGAGTTTTCTGACGGGGCAAATGATCCCTTTCCGGTGCCGTCACTGGCCACCCGCATCTTTGCCATCACGATGGCGGCCGGCCATGAAACGCGGATCGTCGGCGGGGCGGTGCGTGACTGGCTTGTCGGCCGCGAGATCGGCGACATCGATATGGCCGTTGCCGCCCCGATTGACCGGGTGGCGGCCTTGCTTCGCGATCACGGGCTGAAGGTGATCGACACCGGCCTCGACCACGGCACCGTCACGGTGGTGGCGGGGGACCAGCATCTGGAACTGACGCAGACACGCGTCGATATGGAAACGGACGGGCGGCGGGCTGTTGTCGCCTTCAGTGACGACTGGGCCGAGGATGCCGCACGGCGCGATTTCACCATCAACGCGCTCTATGTCGATGCCGAAGGCAGGCTGGAAGACCCGCTTGGCGGGCTGGCCGACCTTGACGCCGGCATCCTGAGATTTGTCGGTGACGCCATGCAGCGTGTCGAGGAGGACGCGCTGCGGATGTTGCGCTATTGCCGGTTTCTGCCGCATTTCGGCCGGGCCGGAACGGATGATGAGGCGCTGGCGGCGCTCGCCGCAAAGGCCGGTCTTGCCGTGAACCTGTCCGGTGAGCGGGTCGCCGCCGAACTGCAACGCATGCTGGCTGGTCCGGGTGCGGGCCAGGCGCTCGCCCTCATGCAGGAAACCGGCCTCGCCGCCGCGGCGCTTGGCGTGCCGCTGGATGCCACAGCGCTGACCCCGGAAATCGATCGGGCGGTCGAGATGGCCGCCGACGCCGACCATCCGGCATGGCTTGTCAGACTGGCGGTGATCACGCGACCGGGAGATGCGGCCGGCCTTGCGGTCCGCCTGCGCCTGTCGCGCCGACACGGCCATCTCCTCGCCATGCTGGACCGTGACACGCCGGCAGCGGATGTCACCTCACTGACCGGGGACAGCTGGCAGCGGGCCGCCTGGTGGTTGCATCGCGCCGGCTTGTCACCGGCATCCGCTTTTGTGGTGGCGGGTGCGCGCGACAGATGTGCCATTGACATGGCGCGCCTTGAACGGCTTGCCGCCTGGCAGCCGCCAGCCTTTCCGTTGACTGGCGCTGATTTATTGTCGCAAGGCGTTGACAGCGGCCCGCCGCTGGGAGACATGTTACGCGCCGCCGAACAGCGCTGGGTAGAGCAGGATTTCGCGCCGACACGGGCCGAACTTCTGGTCCTTCTCGGGTTTGATCCGGCGGTGTGAGCCGGGCGTGGATCACCGGCATGGCCGAAAACCGGCAGGGGCAATCAATGAGCAGCCAGTCACAAGACACAAGTCAGTCACAGGACACCATCCGGTCGCGCCAGCAACAGGCTGAAACCTGGTTTGCCACACTCCGCGACTCCATCTGCGCCACCTTTGAAGCCATCGAGACGGATCTCGACCCGTCCCGCCATGACGGCCTTGATCCCGGGCGCTTCGTCCGGCGCAGCTGGGACCGCGACGGCGGCGGCGGCGGCCAGATGAGCGTCATGCATGGCCGCGTCTTTGAAAAGGTCGGGGTGAATATCTCGACCGTGCATGGCGAATTTTCCGAGGAATTCAGACAGAAGATCCCGGGCGCCGCCGAGGATGGCCGGTTCTGGGCGTCCGGCATATCGCTTGTCGCGCATCCGCGGAATCCGCATGTGCCGGCGGCGCATATGAACACGCGCTTCATTGTCACCAGCAAGGCATGGTTCGGTGGAGGCGGCGACCTGACGCCGATTTTTCCCGATGACGCCGCCGGGGCGGCGTTCCATGACGCGATGCGTGCTGCCTGCGATTCTCACGACAAGGAATATTACCCGCGGTTCAAGGCATGGTGCGACGAATATTTCTATCTTCCGCATCGGCAGGAACCGCGTGGCGCCGGCGGGATCTTCTATGACAATCTCGACAGCGGTGACTGGCAGACCGATTTCGCCTTCACCCGCGATGTCGGAGAGGCGTTCCATCATGGCTATGGCGGCATCGTTCGTGAGCGGATGGATCGCGGGTGGAGCGAGGCGGACCGGCATCACCAGCTGGTGCGGCGCGGCCGTTATGTCGAATTCAATCTTCTCTATGATCGCGGCACGCTTTTCGGGCTCAGGACCGGCGGCAATATCGAGGCCATCCTGATGAGCCTGCCACCGGAAGTCCGCTGGCCCTGATCACCCGAAGCGCCGCCATCCGCGATGGCTGACCGGGCCTGTTCGGCAAGTTCGGTGGGTGCGACGGATGGCGCGGTTATTTTTTCAGATTCCATGGCAAAATAGACTGCAAATTCGGGATGTGTCGTGCTAGAAAGTCGGCGGCTGACGAAAGGTGCCTTACATGTCACGCCGCTGCCACCCGGCAGGAGCCTGGAGGGAGATTTCCGGAACGGTCCGCGAGGACCGTATACGGGGATATGTGGGGCTGTAAATTAAAGAGGGAAGAATGGCAAATACGAACTCGAAGCCCGCGAAATCGGCCACCGA
>JAYQDX010000053.1:0-8898 GCA_038138545.1 Rhodobiaceae bacterium
AGCGGCCGGCCGGGTCCGGTCGTGGTGGCGCTTCCCGAGGATATGCTTGTCGCCATGTCGGAGGCCGAACCCTGCGGCCCGGTGGTGATTCCCGAACCGGCACCGTCGGCAGCCAATGTCAGTGGAATCGCCGACAGGCTCGCCGCCGCCGAACGCCCGGTCATCCTTCTTGGCGGTACACGCTGGACCGAGGACTCCGCCCGCGCGGTCGAGAGGTTCGCCACCGCCAACGACGTTCCGGTGGTCGCCGCCTTCCGGTTTCATGACATCATCGACAATGATTGCCCGTCCTATGTCGGTGATGCCGGTGTGGCGATGAACGGCTATATGAAAACGCTGCTTCGCGAGGCCGACCTGATCCTGGCGGTGAATATCCGCTTTGGCGAGTTGACGACAGACGGCTACAGCCTGTTCACCGCACCGCGCATGGCGGCGACCCTGATTCACAGCCACGCCTCGGATGACGAGATTGGCAAGATCTATGCGCCCGACCTGCCCATCCATGCCGGTCCGAACGCCATGGCCGCCGCGCTGGCGACGATCAAACTGCCTGACAGCGCCGCCCGCACGGCATGGTGCAAGGCGGCGCGCACCGACTATCTGGCCTCCCTGACAGCGCCGACACAGCCCGGTGACGTCGATATGGGTGTCATCACCGCCCTGATTCAGGACACGCTGCCGGCGGATGCGATTGTCACGAACGGGGCCGGCAATTTCGCGATCTGGCCAAACAAGTTCCTGTCCTATGGCCGCGGTCAGAGACTGCTTGGCCCGCAAAGCGGGTCGATGGGTTTCGGCCTTCCGGCGGCGCTGGCGGCGAAGGTTCATGACCCGTCACGCTTTGTTCTGTGCTTTGCCGGTGATGGCGATTTCCAGATGAACGGCAATGAGCTTGGCACCGCGCTGCAGTCGGGGCTGAACCCGGTGATCCTGATCATCAACAACAGCAGCTACGGCACCATAAGGATGCATCAGGAACGGCATTATCCGGCCCGCGTGTCAGGGACCGAGATCGTCAATCCGGACTATATGGCCATCGCGTCAGCCTACGGATTCCATGGCGAGCGGGTGACCCGTACCGATGAATTCGCCGCCGCATATGAGCGCGCCTGCGCCGCGCCCTCAGGGGCGATCGTCGAGATTGTCACCGCGACCGAGGCCATTTCGCCGCGCACCACCATCAGCGCGCTTCGCGCCGCCGCCGGGGAGTGACGGGCCAGCGCAAAAGTGGCCCTGTCCGCATGATCAATGTCCATGCCGAGGGCGAGCTTGGCTATGTCGTGACATCGGGCCTTCCCGACATTCCGGGGGACAGTATCGCTGACCGGCTTGCTTTTCTGAATGATGGCGACGGCGCGTTGCGCTGCCAGCTGATGCTGGCGCCGCGCGGCAATCCGGCCTGTTCGGTGAATCTGCTGATGCCGCCGGTGGACCCGCGCGCCGACGCCGCCTTCATCATCATGCAGCCTGACCGGGCGCATGCCAGTTCCGGGTCGAACAGCATCTGCGTGACGACGGCGCTCCTCGAGACCGGCATGGTGGAAATGCGCGAGCCCGAGACGGTGGTGACGCTGGAGACGGCGGCGGGGCTTGTCACCGCGCGGGCCGAATGCCGTGACGGCAAGTGTGTTCGCGTGCATCTCGACATGGTGCCTGCCTTTGTCGAGGCGCTGGACGTGCCGCTGGCGACTGGCGAATGGGGAACAATCACCGCCGATATCTGCTATGGCGGGGTGTTCTACGCGCTTGTCGATGTCGGGCAGGTGGGGCTGACGATCGCCCCCGAACACGCGGCCCGGCTTGCCGAGATCGGCATGGCGCTTCGGACAGATTTGAATCTGGCCCATCAGATCATTCATCCCGAGATACCGGCCATCAGCGGCATTGCCTATGTGATGTTCCGGCAGGCGCTGGAGTCAGGTGAAACACGCACCGCCACCATCATGCCGCCGGGGCGGCTTGACCGCAGCCCCTGCGGTACCGGGTCATCCGCGCATCTGGCCGCGCTGCATGCGCGGGGTGGGATTTCCGTTGGCCAGTCCATCACCACACGATCGGTCATCGACTCGCGCTTCGAGGTGACGCTGACAGGCGTGACCGAAATTGCCGGCCGAACGGCTGTGCTGCCACGGATCAGCGGGCGCGGCTGGCGCTTTGGCGAGACGGTGATCGATGCCGATCCGACGGATATCTTTGCTGACGGATATGCGGTAAGCGATGTATGGGGGCCGGATGCCGGCAGCCTGAACCGGTCATGAGGATGAAGATAAAGATGAAGATGAATGAGAACAGGGAGCAGGGTGGATGACCGCCAATCTTGATGTTGAATTCGTTCGCAGCCAGTTCCCGGCCTTTGCCGAGCCGTCGCTGGCCGGTCAGGCCTTTTTCGAGAATGCCGGCGGATCTTATACCTGTCGTCAGGTCATCGACCGGCTGCACCGCTTCTACACGCAGCGCAAGGTCCAGCCCTACAGCGCCTATGCCGCCAGCCGCGACGGCGGTGAGGAGATGGATGAGGCGCGGTCGCGGCTTGCCGCGCTGATGAATGTCGAGACGGATGAACTCAGCTTCGGTCCCTCGACAAGCCAGAACACCTATGTGCTGGCGCAGGCCTTCGCCGAAACGCTGGCCGCCGGAGATGTGGTGATTGTCACCGACCAGGATCATGAGGCCAATAGCGGTGCCTGGCGGCGTCTGGCGGCGCGCGGCATGGAGATCCGCGAATGGCATGTCGATCCGGAGAGCGGCCAGCTTGAAATCGATCAGCTTGCCGATCTCCTCGATGAACGGGTGAAGCTTGTCTGTTTCCCGCATTGCTCGAACATCGTCGGGCAGGAAAACCCGGTTGCCAGTATCGTCGCGATGGCGCATGACGTCGGCGCTGTGACCTGCGTTGACGGGGTCAGCATGGCGCCGCACGGCTTTCCCGATATCGGCGCGCTTGGCACCGATATCTATCTGTTCTCCAGCTACAAGACCTATGGGCCGCATCAGGGGATCATGATCCTGCGGCGCGGCCTTGCCGACAGGCTGGCCAACCAGGCACATTTCTTCAATGCCGGCTCGCGCACAAAGCGCTTCACGCCGGCCGGCCCGGACCATGCGCAGGTGGCCGCCGCCGCCGGTATGGCGGACTATGTCGACGCGCTCTATGAGCATCATGTCGGCGGCGACGCCGGACCTGCGGAGCGGGCGCGCATAGTCACCGCGATGCAGCGTTCGCATGAGGATAGAACGCTGGCACCGCTGCTGGAGTTCCTTGGTAGCCGCAATGATGCGCGCATTCTTGGCAGTGGCCGGATTGGCGGCGAGACCGGGCGGGTGCCGACGGTGGCACTTCATACCGCTCGTCCGGCGGCCGGGGTTGCCGCGGCGCTTGCCGGCCATGGCGTGATGGCCGGGGCCGGGGATTTCTACGCGGTGCGGACCATCGGCGCGATGGGCTGCGATGCCGAGGCCGGGGTGCTGCGCCTCAGCTTCGTACATTACACGACCGAAGCCGAGGTCAGGCAGCTCATGGACGGTCTTGACGCCTGCCTGTGACCCGCGGGGTGTGGGCTGTGGGTTGTCGGCCGCCTTGGGCCCGGTCATGTCCTGCCCCGGTGTCCACGGCATCGAAAATATGGCTGGCAAAGACATGTCCGTGACCGTATCGTAGCGTCAATTCAACGCGCATATCCGAACTTTCCTGAAATGTTAGGCGCCCGCACACTCAATGGCTTTGGCCAGGGACAACATATCGATGATTGATTTTGATGAGGTGATCGACCGCCGGGGAACTCATTCCCAGAAATGGGACGGGATGGGGCGCTATGGCGTGCCGCTGGATACCGGCATCCCGCTATGGGTGGCGGATATGGATTTTCGCGCCGCACCGGCGATCAATAAAGCGCTGCAAAGCATGGTCGACCATGGCGTTCATGGTTATTACGGGGATGAGTCCAGCTTTTGCACCGCCATGGCGGGATGGATGAAGCGACGCCATGACTGGCAGATAGAGCCCGAATGGGCGCTGCAGACACATGGCCTTGTGAATGCGCTGGCGATGATCATTCAGGCCTGTTCGGCGCCCGGCGAGGGGGTGATCGTCTTCTCGCCTGTCTATCACGCCTTTGGCCGTATCATCGCGGCCAATGACCGGCGGATGGTGGAGTCATCGCTGATCGTGCGTGACAACCGGTTCCATATGGACCTTGATGCGCTGGAAGCCGCGCTCACCGGTGATGAGAGGCTGCTGTTCCTGTGCTCACCGCATAATCCGGGGGGGCGGGTCTGGACCGCCGATGAGCTTCGCGCCGTGGCCGACCTTTGCCAGCGCCATGACATCATTCTTGTCAGCGACGAGGTGCATCATGATCTGGTGATGCCGGGGCACCAGCATCATATCACCGCCAAAGTGGCACCGCAGGCCAGTGACAGGCTGATCACGCTGGTGGCGACAAGCAAGACCTTCAATATCGCCGGAATCGAGACCGGCAGCATGCTGATCCCCGATCCCGCATTGCGCCAGCGTGTGGCAAAGGTGCGTGCCGCGATGTCGACCTCGAACAACCGCTTTGGCATGATCATGGCCGAAGCCGCCTATGAGGGCGGCGATGAATGGCTTGATGCGCTGATCCCCTATCTTGACGCGAACCGGCAGCTTTTCAACACGTCCATCGCCGCCATTCCGGGGCTTTCGGTGATGAATCTCGAGGCGACCTATCTTGCCTGGGTTGATTTTGCCGGCACCGGCATGTCGCGTGACGAGATCACGACAAGGCTGACCGACGCCGGCCTCGCGGTCAGTGCGGGTCACACTTTCGGGCCCGAGGGCGAATTGTGCATGCGTTTCAACATCGCCTGTCGGCGCGCGCTCCTCGCCGAGGCGATGGAGCGGCTGGCCGAGGCCTTTTCAGACCTTCAATAGGTTCAGACCCGCAATAGGTTCAGACCTGCAATAATGAGAGGGCCTTGACGGGCTGTCGGGCTGTCAGGCGATCTTCAGTTCGAAATCGGCGATCCCGTCGACACCGCCGGTCAGCACATCACCACGCTGCACCGCGCCAACGCCCGCCGGCGTGCCCATGAAGACGACGTCGCCCTCGCGAAGCGTGTACATGGTCGACAGATCGGCGATGATTTCGGGAACCGACCAGACCATCTGCGACAGGTCGGCATCCTGCTTCACCTCGCCATTCTGTTCCAGATGAATTCGTCCGGCACCGACCGAAGGTACCTCTTCCATCGGGCGCAGCGGCGTGACAACGGCGGACTGCTCGACATCCTTGGAGGTGTCCCACGGGCGGCGCGTTTCCTTGGCCTTGTTCTGGTGGTCGCGCCGCGTCATGTCGATTCCGGCGGCACAGCCGAAGATATGCGACAGCGCGTCGGCCTCGGCGATATCGGTGCCACCGCTTTTCAGCGCGAAGACAAGTTCCATCTCGTAGTGGTAATTCTCGGTTCGCGGCGCGTAGGCGATCTCGCCCTCGGCCATGACAATGGTGGTCGGTGACTTGGTGAAATAGAATGGCGCCTCACGGTCGACGACGGCACCCATCTCGGCGGCATGCGCCTCGTAGTTCCTGCCAACACAGAAAATCCGGTTCACCGGGAACAGCTTGTCACTGCCGAAAACGGGAATGACGGCGGGGGCGGGTGGCTGGAAGAGATAATTGGTCATGGCGACGTCCCTTTGAGATGGCGTGAAACACGGGCTGTGAAGAATCGGCGATGGCGCCGGATCAAGGTGAGCCGCGCCCAACCTAGCCGAGACTGGCCAGCCCGCGCAACAAAGACATGAAGGCTGGCTATGCCTTGAATGCCGGGCTACAGGCTGAAGCGCGAGAAGACCCGCCTTGCGTTATCCTCGAAGATCATCTGCCGCTGCGCATCGCTGAGGCGCGAGCTGCCATCGATATAGCGTTTGGTGTCGTCATAGTAATGGCCGCTTCGCGGGTCGATGCCGCGCACCGCGCCGATCATTTCCGAGGCGAACAGGATGTTCTCGGTCGGGATCACATCGACAAGCAGGTCGATTCCGTCCTGATGATAGACGCAGGTGTCGAAGAAGATGTTGCCGAGAACGCGCTCATTCAGATCGCCAAGCCCCATATCCTGAGCCATACCGCGGAACCGGCCCCAGTGATAGGGAACCGCGCCGCCGCCATGCGGAATGATGAACTTGATCTGTGGAAAATCGGTGAAGACATCGGACATCATGAAATGCACGAAGGCGGTCGTATCGGCGCCAAGATAGAACGAGCTTGTCGTGTGCATGGCCGGATGGCAGGCGCCGCTGACATGGATCATCGCCGGCACGTCCAGCTCGCACATCACCTCGTAGAACGGGTACCAGTATCTGTCGCCAAGCGGCAGATCCTTCCAGTAGCCGCCAGACGGGTCGGGGTTCAGGTTGCAGCCGATGAAACCCATCTCCTCGACACAGCGGCGCAGCTCGGCAATGCTCGTCTCGATCGGGGTCTGCGGGCTCTGCGGCAACTGGCACACCGGCACGAAATTCTGCGGGAACAGATCGCAGACCCGCCGGATCAGGTCGTTGCAATGCTCGGTCCAGGCCTGCGAGGTCGAGGCGTTGCCGACATGATGCCCCATCCAGCTGGCGCGCGGCGAGAACACCGTCACATCGGTGCCGCGTTCCTGCTGCACGCGAAGCTGGTTCGTCTCGATGCTCTCGCGGATTTCATCATCACTGACAGCCATCACGCCCTTGGCGCTGACATGGCCCGGGTCGGCGGCGACG
Organism: Rhodobiaceae bacterium; assembly: GCA_038138545.1. Taxonomy (GTDB): domain Bacteria; phylum Pseudomonadota; class Alphaproteobacteria; order Puniceispirillales; family Puniceispirillaceae; genus UBA8309. Next base: position 6,743 of record JAYQDX010000053.1, read on the forward strand.
GCGGCCTTCTGCGCGTCGCGCCAGTCGGCAACGCCGGGGGGTGTGGTGGTGTAATGGCCGTGGCAGTCGATGATCATGATGCTGTCTCCCGGACAAAGGTCTGAAATGGCGTTCAGGCGCTGAACTGACGCTCGATGATATCCATCACCTGCATCGCCGGCAGGCATTGCGCGAGGCTGGAATTCGGCTCGCGGCCCTCGCGGATGGCGGCGATGAATTCACGGTCGATCAGCTCGATGCCGTTTGTCGAGACATCGACCTTGCTGACATCGATCTGCTTCTCATGGCCGTCATAGAGATCGTCATAGCGGGCGATATAGGTGTTGTTGTCGCAGATATAGCGGAAATAGGTGCCGAGCGGCCCGTTATTGTTGAAGGACAGCGACAGGGTGCACAGCTTGCCGCTGGCCGTCTTCATGATGATCGCCATATCCATGGCGATGCCGAGTTCGGGGTGATGCGGTCCCTGAACACCATGAACCTCGGTCACCATCTCGCCGGTCTGGTACATGAACAGATCGATGGTATGGCAGGCATGATGCCACAGCAGATGGTCGGTCCAGCTTCGCGGGCTGCCATCGGCGCTGATGTTCTTGCGGCGGAAGAAATAGGTCTGCACATCCATCTGCTGGACCGACAATTCGCCGGCGGTGATCAGATTGTGGACATATTGATGCGACGGGTTGAAGCGGCGCACATGGCCGGCCATCGCCACGAGGCCGGTTTCCTTCTGTTTCGCGACCAGCGCCTCGGAATCGGCGAGGCTGTCAGCCATCGGGATCTCGATCAGCACATGCTTGCCGGCCTCCATCGCGGCAAGCCCCTGTTCGGCATGCATGCCGGTCGGGGTGGCGAGGATGACAGCATCGATATCCGGCATCGCCAGCGCCTCGGCAAGATCCGTCGAGGCGTGCGCGGCGCCATAGGCGGCGGCAAGTTCCTGCGTCGGCCCAAGACGCCGACCGACAATCGAGGCGATCTCGACACCGTCGATAAGTTTCAGCGCATCAAGATGCTTTTTGCCAAAGGCGCCACCGCCCGCAAGACAGATTTTCATGGGATCATCTCCGTTCCTGGCCTGATGTATTCTTGCCCGTTTCAAGGGCCTGTTCGATGAATGCGATCTGCTCGGCAAGCGCGGCATCGGGGGCCAGCGTCACATCAAGCGCCCCCATATCATCCTGCCAGGCGATCGTGCCGGTGGTCATCGCCGGCGGAATGTCCAGTGCGCGAAGTGTTTTCGCCACCTCGCGCATTTCGGCGGCGCGGCGGACGCCATGCGCCGTCATGCGTTCCATGTTGTAGGCGGCCTGTTCAGCCCATCCCATTTCGGTCTGCGAGGCATCAAGCGAATTCGCCACCTCCTCGGCGACACCGGCCCTGACCGCGGCGCGGAAACATTCCGCCGTCAGCGCCTCGATTCCCTTGACCATGACCGAGCGCAGCATCTTGATGGTCGAGGCGCGGCCAATCGTGTCACCGACGAAGCGTGGATGCAGACCGGCGGCGGCAAGCCGCGCCGCCACAGCCTCGGGGTCGGGCGCGGCGGCCAGCATCGGCGTCTCATGGCCACGCGCTTCGATTGGCGCCATGACCGCGACATCGACATAGGTGCCGCCTGCTGACCCGATGGAGCCGGCAGCAATCTGTTTCGTCGTCGGCGCACAGCTGTTCATGTCGAGATAGAGCGCGCCCTGCGGCAGATGCCGTGCCGCCAGCGCGGCGGCGGTGGCCGCCTGGTCGGCGGTGACAACCGAAATGACGATGTCGGCCTCGCCGACGGCGTCGGCCGGGGATGTGGCAGCTTCAACACCGGCGGTGGCGATCCGCGCGGCCATCGCCGCCGATACGGCGCCATCATCATCGGCGAGCTTGATGTCGAAGGCGCGGAGTGCCGGCCTGTCGCCATCGCGCCGCCCGAGGCTGGTCGCAATCGCCAGCCCGGCCTCGCCAAATCCGATCAGCGCGATCTTCATCCGCAACCTCCCATACGCAAGGGCCATATAACATGGCCATGGGAAAGGGATAGCAAACTGGCGGCCGCCGCGCCATGCCGACAGGATAGAATTTCGGCATGGGACGGTGCCAAGCTTTTATGGTCAATTTGCCGGTCATCGCGCTATGCTGGCGGTTGCCGAGTGATCTGGCCGAGTGAT
>JAYQDX010000053.1:8998-15725 GCA_038138545.1 Rhodobiaceae bacterium
TGGCCGAGTGATTTGGCCGAGTGATTTGAAGGACGGGACGATGTCATCTTCGGGAACAAGATGCATGTGGATGCGAGGAGGCACCTCGAAGGGCGGGTATTTCCTGGCTTCGGATCTGCCGGCCGATGAGGGCGCGCGCGATGCGCTGCTGCTGCGCGTCATGGGATCGCCCGATGCCCGTCAGATCGATGGCATGGGCGGTGCCAGCCCACTGACAAGCAAGGTCGCGGTCATTTCGCCTTCGGCGCGTGATGATTGTGATGTCGACTATCTGTTCCTGCAGGTGTTTGTCGACCGGGCGCTTGTCTCGGACGCGCAGAATTGCGGCAATATCCTTGCCGGTGTCGGTGCCTTCGCCATCGAGCGCGGACTGGTGCCGGTGGCCGGCGAGACCACCGATGTGCGGATTTTCATGCGCAACACCGGGCAGGTGGCGACGGCCGGCATCGCGACGCCCGGCGGCAAGGTCTCCTATGCCGGGGCCGAGGCCATCGACGGTGTTCCCGGAACCGCCGCCGCGGTGCCGCTTGTCTTTGATGATGTCGCCGGGTCGATGTGTGGCGCGTTGCTGCCGACCGGCAATGAGGTCGATCTGGTCGAGGGGGTCGAGGTGACGTTGATCGATAACGGCATGCCGATTGTCGTGCTTCGCGCCGCCGATATGGGGATCAGCGGCTATGAAACGCCGGCCGATCTGGATGCCGATGAAGGGCTGAAGGCGCGGCTGGAGGTGCTGCGCCTTGCTTGCGGCAAGATGATGAACCTTGGCGATGTGACCGAAAAATCAGTGCCGAAGATGACCATGGTGGCACCGGCGCGCCATGGCGGTGCCTTCATGACGCGGAGCTTCATCCCGCATCGCTGCCATGACACCATCGGCGTGTTCGCCGCTGTCAGCGCCGCCACGGCGGCGCTGTTGCCGACAAGCCCGGTGGCCGCCATCGCGTCCATCCCGCAGGGTGCGCGCAAGGTGATGGCGGTCGAGCATCCGAACGGTGCCACCGCCTGTGTTCTGGAATGTGATGATGACGACCGGGTACAGAAAGCCGGGATGATGCGTACGGCACGCAAACTGTTTGACGGGATGATTTTCTGAGGGAAGACGAGCATGAACGATAATGACAAGAACGCCGGCGGCGAGGTCACCTGGCACGCCGATCCGAAACGGCCCGATTTCACGCCGCCACCCGGCGCCGTCGACGCGCATTGCCATGTGTTCGGGCCGGCCGGTGAATTCCCCTTCGCGCCGGAGCGCAAATACACCCCCGGTGATGCCGGCAAGAACATGCTGTTCGCATTGCGCGATCATCTTGGCCTGTCGCGCAATGTCATCGTCCAGGCAAGCTGTCATGGCAAGGACAACAGCGCGATGATCGATGCGCTGCGGGCTTCCGGCGGGCTGGCGCGCGGCGTGGCGGTGGTCGCGCATGACATCGCCGATGAAGAACTCGACATGATGCATCAGGCCGGCGTGCGCGGTGTCAGATTCAATTTCGTCAAGCGGCTGGTCGATGCGACGCCGCGTGAGGTGTTCATGCGCACCGCCGAGCGGGTGCAGCGTCTTGGCTGGCATGTCGTTGTCTATTTCGAGGCGCCCGATCTTGCCGATCTGTCGCCGTTCCTGAAGGAGCTACCCGGCATCGTGGTGGTCGATCATATGGGGCGGCCGGATGTCAGCCAGCCGGTGGACGGGCCGGATTTCGCCCGTTTCGTGACGCTGATGGAAGAACTGCCGACGCTGTGGACCAAGGTCAGCTGTCCCGAGCGCCTGACGGTGGCCGGGCCGCCCTATGACGATGTGGTGCCGTTCCAGCGGCATCTTGTCGAACGGTTTCCCGAGCGCGTTCTGTGGGGCACCGATTGGCCGCATCCGAACATGAAATCACACCGGCCGGATGACGGGCTGCTGGTCGATACCATCGCGCGGATCGCGCCGACACCGGCCCTGCAACAGGCCTTGCTGATCGACAATCCGATGCGGCTCTACTGGCCTGACGCCTGATTTTCCTGCGTGGTCCGGCGGCTGGCAAGAGCCCGGCCGACAGCCACCACGGCAACGGCGCCGATGGCGGCGGCGGCCTTGCCGGACCAGCCGGGAAGGGTGGCCATGTAATCCTTCAGCAGCGGGTCGTTCGCGATCAGATCACCGGCAAGCCACCCAAGCAGGGCCGCGCCAAACGTGATGATGACCGGGAAGCGCTGCATCATCCGCAGGATGACGGCACTGCCGCCAATGATGATCGGCACGCTCAGCAACAGGCCAAAGACGACAAGCGCCATATTGCCTTTCGCCGCTGCGGCGATGGCCACCGAATTGTCGAGGCTCATCACGAAATCGGCGATGATGATGGTGCGAATAGCCTCCATCAGGCTGCCGGACTGCTTGACCGACCCTTCTTCGAGTTCATCTTCCTCGGCCAGAAGCTTGACGCCGATCCATAGCAGCAAAAGCCCGCCAATCAGTTTCAGTGACGGTATGGTCAGCAGGGTGCTGGCGAAAAACACCAGGATCACCCGCAGAATGATGGCGCCCGCCGTTCCCCACAGGATGCCGAGCCGCTTCTGGCGTTGCGGCAGATTGCGACAGGCAAGAGCGATGATGATGGCGTTGTCGCCGCCAAGGATGATGTCAATCGCGATGATCTGCAGGATCGCGATGACAAGGGCGTCGTCAAACATGGCGGCGGGACACTCGGACGGGTGAAAACACTGCGGCGGATATAGACGTGACGGCCTGTTCGCGCAACCGGTTTACTGCCGCCGCACCATCGCGTGGCGCGGTGCGACAATAATTCCCAACCGCAATTTCTGCATTTGAGAGACCGCAGGAAAATCTTATTCCGTTGTAATCATTATGATAAATATATAATAATGATTTTGATAATCATTCTCAATTTTTCCCTTGCCATTTGCGACGAATTTGCATTTGATAATCATTCTCAGACATCAGACACTCATGGCAATTGGGGGATACAGATCATGCATGTTGCAACGGCGACGCCAAAGGCAAATCCAAAGGCAAGGCCAAGCGCAAAGGAAAAGGCAAGGGCGGTGGTGCGCCGCGCAGCCGGCCGGCTCATCACTCGGGTGGCTGCCGGTCTTACGGCCCTGCTTATAGCTGCTGGACCGGTCATGGCCGCGGCCGCCGAGATCAATATCTATTCACATCGCCAGCAATTTCTGCTGCAGCCTTTCCTTGACGCCTTTACCGCCGAGACCGGGATCAAGACCCGCGTGGTCTATGCCTCAAAGGGGCTGGCGCAGCGTCTTCTTGCCGAAGGCGAGGCAAGCCCGGCGGATGTCATTCTGACGGTCGATATCTCGAGGCTGAGTGAATATGCCGAGCTTGATCTTCTGGCGCCGGTTGAATCGCCTGTTCTCGCGGCGAATGTACCGGCACATTTGCGGGCGGCGGATAATCGCTGGTTCGCCCTGTCGACGCGCGCCCGCCTTGTGGCGACCTCGGTTGACCGGGTCGCAGAGGGCGCCATAGCCGATATCGAGGATCTGGCCGATCCGCAATGGGCGGGCCGGATTTGCAGCCGCAAGGGAAGCCATGTCTATAACCGGTCGCTGATGGCATCGGTCATCGCCGCGAACGGGGCCGCCGCCGCCGAGGCCTGGGCGGATGGCATGGTGGCGAATTTTGCCCGCAAGCCGCAGGGCAATGATCGCGCGCAGGCCAAGGCCATCTTCGAAGGTCAGTGCGATGTGGCGATCATGAACCATTATTATTATGGAAAGATGCTGTATGGCGACAAGCCCGAACAGAAGGGCTGGGCCGACGCGATCAGGCTTGTCTTCACCAATCAGGATGGTCGCGGCACCCACGTCAATATTTCCGGTGGCGGCATGGCCAGGCACAGCCCGAACCCGCAGGCCGCGCGCAGGTTCCTCGAATTCCTGACTACGCCGGTGGCGCAACAACTCTATGGCGAGATCAATTTCGAATATCCGGTCAATCCAGACGTCGCGCCTGGCGGCGTGCTGGCGTCATGGGGTGATTTCAGGCGTGATGATCTGGCGATCGAGCGGCTTGCCACGCTGGCCCCCGACGCGCAGATGATCATCGACCGGGTCGGATGGTAGCCACCTTCCTGTCATACTGGTCTGGCCGGCCGGCCCGCCGTTTCGACGGCTGGTCGGTCGCCGCCATTCTGATATGCCTTCTGATCCTCGGGCCGATCCTGGCCCTGTGGCTGACCGCCCTTGGCGACAGCCGGGGCCTGTGGGGGCATCTGGTCTCGACAGTGCTGCCGCGCTATGTGGTGAACACGCTGCTGCTGATGCTCGGTGTCGGGGTGCTGTCCGTTTTCTTCGGCGTCAGCACGGCATGGGTCATCACCCGCTACAGTTTTCCTGCAAAGCGGGTTTTTGAATGGCTGCTGCTGCTGCCGGCCGCCATTCCGGCCTATATCATCGCCTATACCTATACAGACTTCCTGGAATATGCCGGCCCGGTGCAGTCGCTTCTTCGTGACATGTTCGGCTGGCAACGTCCGGCGGATTACTGGTTTCCCGAGATCCGTTCGCTTGGCGGCGCCGTCCTTGTCATGGCGTCGGTGCTGTATCCCTATATTTACATGGTGACACGGATCGCCTTCCGCTTGACCCCCGCAAGCCTGTTCGAGATCGCGCTTGTCCATGACAAGTCGCAATTCTGGTCGGTGGGGTTGCCGCTCGCACGGCCAGCCATCACCGCCGGCCTTGCCCTTGTCCTGATGGAGGTGGTGTCGGATTTCGGGACGGTTGAATATTTCGCCGTCGAGACGATCACCCTTGGCATTTTCAATGTCTGGCTTGGCATGAACAACATCGTGGCGGCGGCGCAGATCTCGCTGTTCGGTTTTGTGTTCATCCTCAGCCTGCTCGGTCTTGAGCTTTATGCCAGATCGCGCCAGCGCTTTGCCGGCAATGGCAAATCCGCTGTCGAACTGCAACCTCTTGACCTTGGTATGAAGGGCCAGATGGCCTGTCAGGCCGTATGCGCGCTGCCGCTTCTTCTGGGCTTTGTGATCCCGGTCGGGGTGCTGCTGAAATTCGTCCTTGGCAACCCCATCACCGACCAGCTTGGCCAGGTCATCGACACGGTTGGGGCGACCATGCTGATGGCGGGCGCCGCTGCCCTGCTGATCGTCGCGGTATCGACCCTGCTGGTGCTGGCGGCCACCTATCGCGGCGGCATCGTGGTGCGGCGCCTGACCATGGCGGCGTCAAGCGGCTATGCCATCCCCGGCACGATGCTGGCCATCGGGGTGCTGATTTTCGCCGGTGTTGTCGACCGCGCCTGGGGCGGGCTTGTCGGGGATCCGCGCGCGACGTTGCTGCTTGGCGGGGGCGGCATCCTTCTCACCGCCTATCTTGTGCGATTCCAGGCCGTCGGTTACGGGGCGCTGATGTCGGGAATCAGGCGTCTTCCGGATAATATGATGAATGCCAGCCGCTGTCTCGGACACGGGTTCGGGCCCAGCCTGAAGCTGGTGATCCTGCCGCTGTTGCGTGGATCGATGCTGGCCGGCGGCCTGTTGTGCTTTGTCGATATCATGAAGGAACTCCCCATCACGCTGCTGCTGCGTCCGTTCGATTACGAGACGCTCGCCACCTATACCTACCAGTTCGCCAAGGACGAGATGCTCGAGACGGCGGCGCTGCCGGCGCTGATGATCGTTGTCGCCGGGCTGGTGCCGGTAATCCTGATGAACAACATGCTGCGGCGCGCGGGCTAGACTTCACGCCCGCCCCCGTGGTTTATTTGATGGCCAGCCCCGGCGGGCAGGATTTCCGGAAACGAGGTGTCGTTCATGGCTGTCATCGCCTGTGTTGATGATCTGCGCAAACAGATGCGGCGGCGCGTGCCGCGCATGTTCTATGACTATTGCGAGAGCGGGTCCTGGACGGAATCGACCTTTGCCGCGAACGAAACCGACCTTCAGGACATCAAGTTCCGCCAGCGTGTCGCCATCGATGTGTCGGAACGCAGCACCGCGATGACGATGCTCGGGCAGGAGGTGCCGATGCCGGTGGCGCTGGCGCCCACCGGGCTGACCGGCATGCAGCACGCTGATGGCGAGATTCTGGCGGCGAAGGCGGCCGAATCCTTTGGCGTGCCGTTCACCCTGTCGACCATGTCGATCTGCTCGATCGAGGATGTCGCCGAAAACACCACGCAGCCCTTCTGGTTCCAGCTTTATGTGATGCGTGACCGGACATTCATCCGCAATCTTGTCGAACGGGCAAAGGCCGCCAATTGTTCGGCGCTGATGATCACGCTTGATCTGCAGATCATGGGGCAACGCCACAAGGATCTGCGCAACGGGCTGTCGGCACCGCCGAAACCGACGCTGATGAACATGATCAACCTCGCCACCAAACCGTCATGGTGCCTTGGCATGCTGGGAACGCGCCGCCGCGAATTCCGCAATATCGTCGGGCATGTTGACGGGGTGAAGGACATGTCATCGCTTGCCGACTGGACGGCCAGCCAGTTCGATCCCAGCCTGTCCTGGGATGACGTGCGCGACATCCGCAAACAATGGGGTGGCAAGATCATCATCAAGGGCATTCTCGATGTCGAGGATGCGCGACAGGCGGTGAATGTCGGCGCCGATGCGGTGGTTGTCTCGAACCATGGCGGGCGCCAGCTTGACGGTGCGCCGTCCTCGATCGCCGCGTTGCCGGCCATTGTCGATGCCATTGGCGACAAATGCGAGGTCTGGATGGATGGCGG
>JAYQDX010000054.1:0-1159 GCA_038138545.1 Rhodobiaceae bacterium
CCAGATATAGAGATTGACGATCTGGTCGATGAGAATGATGAGAGCGGTCATGCGGTCCTGTCCGGGCTTGTCTTCCTGTCGCGCAGACTACACGCACTGGCCATGCCGATTCAATGACCAGAATGGGATCAGGTATCGGGACGGGATCAGGATGTGCTGGGGACGGGACAGGAAGGGCCCTCTATCCGCCGCCATCCCCTCGATTTCCGGTTGCGCCGGGTGGAGGCAGACACTAAACCACGTGGCATGGGACATGCTGCGCGAAAAAACGGTGGCCGCCGGATTGTCATCGCCGCCGTCATCGGCTTCTGCCTCCTTGCCGGGGGCGTGTTCTGGTTGGCTGAACGGCAGGCTCGGCAGATGGATGTCGGGTTTGGAAATTTTCAGGATCAGACCTTCGAGCTTGTCGATCAGACCGGCGCAATGCGGCGCAATGCCGATTTCGCCGGCGCGCCGGTGGCGCTGTTTTTCGGATATACCTACTGTCCGGATGTCTGCCCGATGACACTGACATTGCTTGCCAACTCGCTTGACGAGGTGGCGGCGCGCGGTGGTGATGCGCAGGCGTTGCAGACCATCTTCATGACCGTCGATGCCGAACGTGACACGCCCGAACAGCTTGCCGCCTATCTGTCGCTGTTCGACCTGCCGGTGACCGGCCTGACCGGCAAGGCCGGACAGCTTGCTGATGCACACCGGGTCTTCGGGGCCTACGCAAAGCGTGTCGAGGAAGAGGATGGTGTGGTGCTGTTCGACCATACCGCCACCGTCTATCTTTACGACCGGACCGGTGCCTTCACCGGCACCATCACCTTCAACGAGCCGCCGGAATTCACCGTCGAGAAGCTGGCAAGGCTTCTCTAGCTCACGCCAACCCCCGCCCCGCCGATGTCTGACTGGCCAACCACCAGCGGGTTTTTTCGCGCATGCCGGGATTAACCCGGGGCATCATGCTTTCGGATCATCATCCGCATAGGGGAGGCATGTGCGAATTCGGGCGGTGTGGCGGCCCGCCGCGCTGGCGGCGCTGTTGCTTTTCTGTGGCTATCTGACCCACCCCTGTCCGGCAAACGGGGCAGACCCCGGCCCGGCCATGTCACGGTCGCAGGAAGCGGATTCACCGCCGCAGTCCGGCGCTGCCCGGTTCAATCCCGCCCGG
>JAYQDX010000054.1:1259-3110 GCA_038138545.1 Rhodobiaceae bacterium
TCCGGTCCCACGCGGCAGGTTTTGGTGATGCTGCCCGCCATGTCGGCGGCCTGGTTTCTCAATCGGACAAGAGGCCTGCTTCATGATGGCCGGGCCGCCGAGGCATATCAGATCGCCAGGGCGGCGCTGGACCTTTACCCTGATTCGGCTGATTTGCGGCTTGGCGCGGCGTTCGCGGCGATGCGGTCCGGTCGCTGCCAGTCCGCCATCCGGCACCTTGACGCGCTGCGTGGCAGACGGCTTTCGGCGGGGCAGCGCCGCCGTGCCGACACCGTGCGTGCGGGATGTCGGGGGCCGTGGCGGTGGCAGGCGCTGATAGGCGCGGTCGCCGGTTACCGGCCGTCGCTTGTCGACCGCCAGCGCGATGTTGAAATCAGGCTGCAGCCCGGATCCCGCCTCTATGGGCTCTGCGCGCGCCTGGCGCCGCTGTGCAATCCCGGCCGCCCTCTTGTTTCCCGTGGTCAGCCGGACAACGGCATCGATCTGTGGGTGAATCTGACGGTCCGGCATCTCTATCGCGCCGGTGGCGACTGGAACCTTGATCTTGAGACGACCCTGTTCCGGCGGCGGCCGCGCCGACCGGGCTATGCTGGCGAGGGTGGTATATTGCGGGCCATGGCGACATACCGGCACGGTGCCGGTCGGCAGGTCCGGATCGGGGCTGAAACAGGGCATTCGCGGTTCCAGCAGGGCCGTACCGACCTGGCCATCTCGCAGCGGCATCGGCGGGCCGAAATCGGCCTTTCTTTTGTTCACGCGGCCGGTCTGCAATCCGATATCGGCGCCTCGCACCTTGCCGTGCGCTCGCAATGGCTCGATCTTGACCAGCGAAGATATGAATACAGGCTTGGCAAGACTCTGCACAGGACGACGACATTATCATTTGCCGGTGCGCGTGAAATTTCACGTCAGAAGGGGCCCGGCCTGATGCCGGGATCGCGGGCCCGCGAGGTCGGAATTGGTCTGCACTGGCGCGGCGATCATGTTGCGGCGCATATCCATCACGGGCACCGGCGCGAAGCCTTTCTCGGCCAATTGCCCTTTCTTGCCGCCCCGCACCGCGCCGGAACACGAATCACAAGGCTGGATTTGATGACAACCGATTCACCGAGATGGTTAAACCTCAAGGTTGTGATCTCCATGGAGTATCGAAAAATTTCCACGCCCAATCCGTACCTTTTGCCGTCAAACAAGACTTTGATGGTGCGGATATCCCGTGAAATCTTCAGCAGCCGCTAGTATAAAAACACCATTATCGGTTGATTTGTTTACAAAAAATCATGTGCGCCCTGTGGCCCATATGGATAGCTTGAGTGCAATGATACTCAAATATCATTCAATTTGACCACTCGGACTCCTTGAGCGCCGGGATCCGAACAGGGGGTATGGATGCGCATTCTGCTGGCCTTTGAAAACAGCCTCAGCCGCGACTTCGCGCAGAACCATCTGGCGACTTCGGATTCCGGCCTTGTCATCATGACCGCCGCGAGCCTTGCCGACGCGCTGGTGCTGGCGAATGAGGCGCCGGATCTGGCTGTAGTGGCGCTGGACCTGCAGATGCCGGACATGCGGGGCCTTCAGGGTCTGCGGCGGTTTCGCCGGGATTGCCGTCACCGCGTGCCCGTTGCGGTGATGGATTCGCGCCCCGACACGGTGTCGGTTGCCGATCTCACGGCGGCCGGCATATCCGGTTTTCTGCCCTATAACCTCGGCCCGGATGCGTTTCTGGGGGCGCTGCGCCTGCTTGCCGCCGGTGAGCGCCATTTTCCCGTTGCTATGATGAACCAGCCACCGCCCCTGTCGATCGAGCTGACGCGGCGCGAACATGACGTTCTGGCCGGCCTGCGCGGC
>JAYQDX010000054.1:3210-12283 GCA_038138545.1 Rhodobiaceae bacterium
GCCTGCGCGGCAAGCTTGGCGCGCGCAACCGGCTTCATGCTGTCTGCCGGGCGAACGAGCTGCAGATCCGGTAACGGACACCACCGCCGGTCCACCATTCGGCGAGGAAGCCGCTACCGGTTCTGGCGATTCTCCACCAGGTCGGTGACGACATTGGGGTCGGTCAGCGTCGAGGTGTCCCCAAGGTCGGCATAGTCATTCGCCGCGATTTTCCGCAGGATCCGGCGCATGATCTTGCCGGAGCGTGTCTTTGGAAGCTGCGGGGCCCATTGCAGAAGATCGGGCGTGGCGATTGGGCCGATTTCCTTGCGGGTCCATTGCCTGAGTTCGGCCACCAGCTCATCGCTTGGCTCGCACCCCTCGATCAGCGTGACATAGGCGTAGATTCCCTGCCCCTTGATGTCGTGCGGATAGCCGACGACAGCCGATTCCGCCACCTTTGGATGCGCCACCAGCGCCGATTCGACCTCCGCCGTGCCCATTCGGTGGCCGGACACGTTCAGCACGTCATCGACCCGTCCGGTGATCCAGAAATAGCCATCCTCGTCGCGCCGCGCGCCATCGCCCGAGAAATACCGTCCCGGGAAGGTGGTGAAATAGGTTTCGATGAAACGCTGATGGTCGCCATAGACGGTCCGCATCTGCCCCGGCCAGGACCGCGCGATGCACAGATTGCCATCCACCGCGCCATCAAGGATGTTGTTGTCGCCATCGACAAGAACCGGCTCGATCCCGAAGAATGGCCGCGTCGCCGACCCCGGCTTGGTCGCGGTGGCGCCGGGAAGCGGGGTGATCAGAATGCCGCCGGTCTCGGTCTGCCACCAAGTATCGACAATCGGGCAGCGGCCATCGCCGACAACCTCGTGATACCACATCCAGGCCTCGGGGTTGATCGGCTCGCCAACGCTGCCGAGAAGCCGCAGCGACGAGCGGTCGCAGCCCTTCACCGGCGCCTCGCCCTCGCGCATCAGTGCCCGGATGGCGGTCGGCGCGGTATAGAAGATATTGACCTTGTGCTTCTCGACAACCTGCCAGAAGCGCGAGCTGTCGGGCCAGGTCGGCACACCCTCGAACATCAAGGTCACCGCGCCATTCGCCAGCGGGCCGTAGACGATATAGCTGTGGCCGGTGACCCAGCCGACATCGGCGGTGCACCAATAGACATCGCCATCATGATAGTCGAAGACATATTGATGCGTCATCGAGGCATAGACCATATAACCGCCGGTGGTGTGCAAAACACCCTTCGGCTTGCCGGTTGACCCCGAGGTGTAGAGGATGAACATCGGGTCCTCGGCGTTCATCTCCTCGGCCGGGCAGTCGGCGGAGGCCTCTTCCATCGCCTCGTGATACCAGACGTCACGTCCCTCGACCCAGTCAATCGCGCCGCCGGTGCGCCTGACGACGATGACCTTGTTGCAGTCGGGGCAGGCGGCAAGCGCGGCATCGGTGTTCGCCTTCAGCGGCACGGCACGGCCGCCGCGAACACCCTCATCGGCGGTGATGACCATGTTCGAATCACAATCCTGAATACGGCCGGCCAGCGCGTCTGGCGAAAACCCGCCAAACACAACCGAATGGACAGCGCCGATGCGCGCGCAGGCCAGCATCGCGACGGCGGCCTCGGGGATCATCGGCATATAGATGGTGATCCGGTCGCCCTTTTTCGCTCCCTCGGCCTTCATCACATTGGCAAAACGGCAGACCTCCTCATGCAGCTCGGCATAGGTGATGTGACGGGAATCGGCCGGGTCATCGCCCTCCCAGATGATCGCCGTCTGGTCAGCCCGCCTCGCCAGATGGCGGTCAAGGCAGTTTGCCGCCGCGTTCAGCGTGCCATCGGCGAACCAGTTGATATGCAGATCGCCGGCATCATAGGATACATCGCTGATCCGGCTGTAGGGCCTGATCCAGTCGATCCGCTTTCCATGCCTGGCCCAGAAGGCGTCGGGATCAGCGATCGATTCGGCATACATCGCCGTGTAGCCGTCATCATCGATCAGCGCGTTCTCGACCGTCTCCCTGCCCGGTGCAAACAGTCTGTCCTCGGTCATTGATTTTCCTCCCACCCGGCGTGCCGCCCGTCATGTCATCCATGTTCCCCATGTTGCACAGGACTTCGGAACGGCTGTTAGATTCAGGGATCCAGTCTAGACCGATGGTGCATCGTATCGCAAGGCGGGCGCATCGCAAGCTGGGCGACTCGCAAGCCGGGCGCGCTGGCTAGCGACGGAGTTCGCCGGCAAGCCGCTCGGCCGCGTCGACATCCTCGAGATCCATCACCCGGCGGGAGATGCCGAGTGTGAAGCCGGCTCGTGCCAGCGAGGCCAGATGGCGCTGCCGCACCGACTCATCGCCCGGCCGCGTGGCATAGGGGCCAAGCCGCCGCCGTGCCGCGTGGCGAAGCGCGGCTGCCAGCTCACCGTCGCTGGTGTCCTCGTCGGCGGCGGCAAGCGCCTCATCGACAAGGTCCGGATCGATTGAATGCTCCTGCAGGCTGCGGCGGATGGCCAGCGCCGAGCGCCCGCCGCGACGCTTGCTCCGTGCCCTGGCAAGCGCGAAGGCGGTGTCATCGACATAGCCAAGCCTGACGCAGTCATCGACCACAGCCTCTATGGCGCGGGCGATTTCGGCATTGTCATGCGACTCAAGCTTGCGGACCGCAAAACGGCGCAGCACCTCGCGAAGACGCTGCCGGGACGCGGTGTAACGGCCGAGATAATGGACGGCCTTGTTCATCAGGCGGCGTTCTGCGGCCGGCTTGCTGTCGGTCATCGGATGCGCCCCCTTGTCAGACTGGCCCTGAATTTGTCGGCCCGTATTCTGCCGGCCCGTATTCTGCCGGCCCGCATGCTGCTTGCCGGAGTCTAACAGCCGCACGCAAGTCCCGCCACCATCGCAACCGGCGTCGCCGACATTGCGAAACCATCCCGGCAGGCCTATCTTCTGCGACATGAATGACCAGACCTCCTCGATCCCTGCCGATGACCCGGCCGCAGATCCGGCCGCCGACCCCGACATTCTCCATCTGGCCAGGCCACATCCGGCACCGGTGCGGCCGGTACAGATCGAGCGCGTCAACTGGATTGGCCTGTGGACGCTGTATCTTCGCGAGGTGCATCGGTTCGCCAAGGTGGCGATGCAGACTGTCGCCGCGCCGGTGATCACCTCGATGCTGTTTCTGATGGTGTTCGCGGTGGCGATTGGCGATCGTGCCAAACTGGCCGGCGATGTCGACTTCATCACCTTTCTGGTTCCCGGGCTGGTGATGATGACAGTCCTTCAGAACGCTTTCGCGAACAGCTCATCCTCGCTTGTCGTTTCCAAGGTGCAGGGCAATATCGTCGATATGCTGATGCCGCCGATCGGCCCGGCCGAGCTTCTGGTCGGGCTGGCGGCCGGCGGGATGACGCGCGGCATTGCTGTCGGCCTTGTCGCCGCGCTGGTGCTTGGCCTGTTTGGCGGCTTGTCGCTGCCAGCGGCGCCGCTTGTCGCCCTTGCCTTTCTCGTGCTCGGATCGCTGGCGCTTGCCTTTGCCGGAATCCTCGCCGGCATCTGGGCCAGCAAGTTCGACGAGATGGCCGCCATCACAAATTTCGTGATTCAACCGCTGGCCTTCCTGTCGGGCACCTTCTATTCGGTGGAACGGCTGCCTTCGCCCTTCGACACCATCGCCACGCTGAACCCGTTCTTTTATGCCATCGACGGGTTCCGCTATGGTCTGATCGGGATCGCCGACCGGCCCATCGTTACCGGCCTTGTCTGTCTTGTCGTTGTGAATGGTGTTCTGGGATGGCTGTGCTACCGTGTGTTGAAATCCGGCTATCGGCTGAAGAGTTGAGGGAAACGCCATCTGACAGGCGGGGGCATGGCGGCCACCACCATCAGGGCGAGGACAGGAACGGGTAAACCAGAATGAGTGCCATTTTGAATGAAGGCATCCTGCCGGTGCAGGAGATCCGCGGCGCCATTGATGCCGGCATGATCGCCGCGGCCGCGCCGATCAGCGATGCGCAGCTGCAGCCGGCAAGCCTTGATCTGCGGCTTGGCAGCCGTGCCTGGCGGGTGCAGTCATCCTTTCTTCCCGGCGCCGGCATGCGCGTCGAGGACAAGCTTGCCCGTGTGGCCATGCACCAGATCGACCTGACCGGCGGCGCGGTCCTGGAACGCGGCTGCGTCTATATCGTCGAACTCCAGGAATCGCTGCGTCTCGACAAGGGGTTGAGCGCGATGGCGAATCCGAAGAGTTCGACCGGACGGCTTGATATCTTCACCCGCCTGATCGCCGATCAGGCCTCCGAGTTCGAGACCGTTCCCGACGGCTATGAAGGCCCGCTCTATGCCGAGATCTCGCCGCGGACCTTTTCGGTGCTGGTGCGCCCCGGATCGTGCCTGTCGCAGCTTCGCCTGCGGCGCGGGCCGGCAGCTCTGTCGGATGCCGCGATGATCGCCCTGCAACGTGATGTCGGGCTGGTACGCGGGGCGGATGATGTCGATATCCGCGACGGGGTGGCGCTTGGCGTCAATCTGACGCCGACGGCAGGCGACGGCATCATCGGCTGGCGCGCCCGCAAACATGCCGGGCTGATCGATATCGACGCGCCGGCAAGCTGTGAGGTTGACGCCTTCTGGGAGCGCCTGACGGCGGCTGACCTTGTGGCTGGCGGGCTGGTGCTGCATCCTGACGAATTCTACATTCTGGCAAGCCGCGAATTTGTCACCGTGCCGCGTGACCATGCGGCCGAGATGCGGGCCTATGACACCCGTGTCGGCGAATTCCGTGCGCATTATGCCGGCTTCTTCGACCCCGGCTTCGGGATGGAGGAGATCGGAGCCGGCGCGACCCGCGCCGTTCTCGAGGTGCGATCGCATGATGTGCCGTTCCTCATCGAGGAGGGCCAGACGGTCTGCCGTCTTGTCTATGAGCCGATGGCGGCGGTGCCGGACAGCCTTTATGGCGCCAGCGGCTCGGGGTCGAACTACCAGTCCCAGGGTCTTCGCCTCGCCAAGCATTTCATCCAGGACTGACCGGATCGGGTCGAGGCCCGCAAACGCCTTGACAAGTTTGGCGGAAATGCCGAATTTGGCACCCTTCCGATGCCGCGAACAGAACCACCGGTGCCGTCGCCGACGTGCTGGTGGTTTGGTTTTTGGGGTATGGGCCGGGCGCGCCGCCGGCGTGTCCGGAATGTGATGCTGAATGATCATGGTCCGGGCAAGGGACGGGCCGACAGAACGGAATTCGACATGACCGCCTCGCAACCAGCCAAGACGCCGACATCGGCGGTAATGAAAACCTATGGCCGCGCCGATCTGTCCTTTGTGCGCGGGGACGGGTGCTGGCTGATTACCGATGATGGTGATCGCTATCTTGACTGCGCAAGCGGTATCGCTGTGAACACGCTTGGCCATTCGCATCCGCGGCTGATCGAGGCGCTGCGCGACCAGGCCGGCAAGCTGTGGCACACATCGAACCTCTACCGGATACCGGGGCAGGAGCGCGTGGCCGAAAAACTGGTCTCGCTGACCGGGCTGGATCAGGTCTATTTCTGCAATTCCGGAGCCGAGGCAAATGAATCCGCGGTGAAGATGGCGCGCCGCGCCGCCTATGAAAACGGGCAGCCCGACCGCACGACCATCCTGTGCGCCACCGGATCGTTCCACGGGCGGACACTCGGCATGCTTGCGGCCACCGACAAGGCGGCGAACCGGACCGGTTTCGGCCCGATGCCGGACGGTTTCGAGCATGTTCCCTTCGGCAACCTGAACGAACTTCGCGCCGCGCTGGGCGCGCATGTCGCGGCGGTGATGATCGAGCCCGTGCAGGGCGAGGGCGGCGCGCGTGACGCGCAGGATGACTATCTTCGCGGTGTCCGCGAGGCGGCCGATGAATTCGGCACGCTCGTCATCGCCGACGAAGTGCAGTCCGGCATTGGCCGCACCGGCACGCTGTTTGCCTATCAGACCTCCGGAATCAAGCCCGATATCATCGCCATGGCGAAGGGTCTGGGTGGCGGGTTTCCGGTTGGCGCGGTGATCGCAAGCGAGGCGGTCGGCAACGCCATGACCCCGGGAACGCATGGCTCGACCTTTGCCGGCAACCCGCTGGCGATGGCGGTGGCCGAGGTCATTCTCGACGAGGTGACGGCGCCGGGGTTTCTTGAGGATGTACGCCGCCGCGCCGATGTCATGCGCGGCCTGCTGGCGGATGTGGCCGCGCGCCATCCGGATGCCATTGCCGAAATCCGCGGGCGCGGTTTCCTGTGCGGGGTGCGGCTTGCCGATTCCGTGCCGGCCGGCGATCTGGTGGCGGCGCTTCGCGAATTGAAAATACTGACCGTGCCGGCCGGCGAGAACACCGTCCGTTTCCTGCCGCCGCTGATTATCTGCGAGGACGAGATCGGGCTGGCGGTGAAGAGTTTCGACATGGCCCTTGCCGGGATGACCTCTCAGCAGCCCCCGGAGCAGGACAGGCTTTAATGCGACATTTTCTGGATATCAGGGATTTCAGCACCGAAACGCTGCAGGCGATGCTGGATGATGCCGCGGCGACGAAGATGGCACTGAAGGCGGGGGCCGAAACGGCCAAACCGCTTGCCGGTAAAAGCGTGGCGATGATTTTCGAGAAACCCTCGACCCGCACCCGCGTATCCTTCGAGGTCGGGATCACACAGCTTGGTGGCACACCGTTGATGCTTTCGGCGCAGGACCTGCAGATTGGCCGTGGTGAGAGCATCGAGGACACGGCGCGTGTGCTGTCGCGCTATGTCGACGCCATCACCATTCGCTGTTTTGCGCATGAGACCCTGTTGACGCTGGCCAGACATGCCAGCGTGCCGGTGGTCAACGCGCTGACCGAGCGTTCGCACCCCTGCCAGATCATGGCCGATCTGCAGACGATGATCGAACGGCATGGCGTGCTTGACGGCCAGATCGTGACCTGGATCGGCGACGGCAACAATGTGGCGGCAAGCTGGATCGAGGCGGCGGCAAGGTTCGGGTTCCAGCTGCGGCTTGCCTGCCCGGAAGGCTATGGGCCGTCGGCCGAACTTCTGGCCTGGGCACGGGCCGAGGGTGCCGATCTGGTGCTGTATGATTCGGCGGTCGAGGCGGCCACCGGCAGCCAGACGCTGGTGACCGATGTCTGGATTTCAATGGGCAATGAGGAAGGCAGCCGCCGTGAGGATTTCAGGCCGTTCCAGGTCAACCGTGAACTTCTCGAAATGGCGGCCGGCGATGCCATTGTGCTGCATTGTCTTCCCGCCCGGCGCGGTATGGAGATCACTGCCGAGGTCATTGACGGCCCGCAATCGGCGGTGTTCGATGAGGCCGAGAACAGGCTTCATGCGCAAAAGGCCATCCTGTCCTGGTGCATGGCCGGCAATTAGGCGAAACCCGGGCTGACGGCCCGTCAACGCAGCGGAGAGACATGTGGCGTCAATTGATGCAGGCAGCGCCGGCGCGCAGATCCTGCCCTTCTATCTTGCCGGCGAGACCGACGATACCGCATTGATCAGGGGGCGGCTCGCCAGTGTTGGCGTGCCGGCAACCCGGATTTTGACACGGCATGGTTATCCCGATGCGGTGGCCAGCCTTCAGGCCGAGGCCATGGCCATTGCCGCCTGCCTGTCGACCTTCATGAAGTTTGACGGCGTGTTCACCCTGCAGGCCAAGGGCGATGGCTATGTGAAGACGCTTCTTGCCGACATGACCTCGGATGGCGCGCTTCGTGGCTACACCGCCTTTGACGAGAGTGCGCCGCCACCGGTCGGGACCGACATGGCGGACAGCCTGCCGGCCAGCGTTCCGGCGCTTCTGGGGTCGGGCTATGCCGCCTTCACCGTCGACCAGGGAAGCGAGAATGGCCGCTATCAGGGCATTGTTGAGCTGGATGGCGAGACATTGAGTGACGCCGCGACGGCCTGGTTTGCCAATTCCGAGCAGGTTGACAGCCACATCGTCGCCGCGGCCGGGCGGACAGGTGACAGCTGGACAGCCAGCGCGATGATGGTGCAGCGGGTGGCTGCCGATGGTGGCAGGCTTGCCGGTGTTTCGCGCGATGCCCGGGATGATGCCTGGATGACGGCGGAAATGCTGCTCCAATCGGTCCGCCGTGACGAGCTTGTCGACCCTGACCTGGCGCCGGAGGCGCTGATTTTCCGGCTGTTCAATTCGCTGCGCCCGCATGTGGCGCCGGCGCTGCCGGTCGAGGACAGATGCCGGTGCAGCCCCGACCGCGTGGTTGCGGTTCTGGAACGCATGTCCGCCGCCGAACTGGCCGATCTGGTGACGGAGTCCGGCACCATCGATGTCACCTGCGAGTTCTGCAAGACCACACGCTCGATCGACCCGCCCTTCGCGAATGCGACCCTGACGCGGCAGTGATGTCGCCATAATGATGCCGCCTTCTTGTCGTATTGACAGAATGTGGTGGAACGGGGAGATACCGAGAGATGTTCAAGCGGGTGTTCAGCTTGCCAATGCAAATGCCAATGCGAATGCGAATGCTGATGCCGGTGCGAATGTTGATGCTGTCGCTGGCTCTTGCGGCCTGTACGGCCACCTCGCCGCCGCCAGCGCCGGTATCGGTCCAGTCGGCCGGGTTCGCGGCTTTGCCGCTGAATGCGCGCCAGCTCGAGATCATCGAGAACTGGGAGATGCCGATCAAGCCGCCCTATATCGGCCATCTGCAGCAGCCCTATCCCGGCAACCTTGTGTCGCAATGGGCGACGAAAGTGCTGATACCGGCAGGTGGCAGTGGCGAGATGATCCTCGACATCACCCGCGCCGCGGTCACCAAGGTCAAGCTGCCGCCACAGACCGGGCTGACCAGCGCACTGACCGACCAGCAGGACAGCGAGATCAGGGTGGAGTTCGAGGCGCAGCTGATGTGGCTGCAGCCTGTTGGCGGGTCGCAGGCGATGATCAAGCTGGCCGCCTCGCATTCTGTGACAATCCCGGAATCATCCTCGGCGAATGATGTGCAGCGTGCGGTGAATGCCTGTCTGAACAGGGCGCTTGCCGGGCTGGACAGCCAGGCACGGACCGAACTTGCCAAACTCGATAATGTAAT